>JBAUIB010000109.1:0-26302 GCA_049680585.1 Phormidesmis sp. | reverse complement strand
GCCCAAAAATATTATGGTGAAATGCCCTCAATGCCAGCGAGTCTATATCGACTGGTACACGCCGACGGTGGGTGTGCCGACGGCAGAGCAGAGCCCTAGCACCGTGTGCTCTAAATGTGGCCACCGGTCGCGGTTGAGTGATTTGAGCGATCGCAACGGCGTGCTGCAAGCCGAAAGCCCTTAAGACCCTATCCAAGCCCATGAAAAAAACACTCCCCCGCGGCCTTTTGAGGTAAAGGGGAGTGTTTTTATTTTTATTGCATTTGCAGCAAAGGCAACGGCCTAGCCAGCGGGATCAGGCACAGGCTCTGCTCCGTCCCCAATGCCACCATCTGGTTCTACCGGCATCGGCTCTTCTGCTGGCATTGGCTCGGCGGGCTCTAGCATTTCGACTTCAGGCGGTATACCGACGCCAGGTTCAATATCAGAGGTTGGATCTTCTGCTGGGTCCGCAGGGGACTCGCCTGTGAAGTACTGGACCTGTTCACGCAGCGACTCTGCGGGGCCAGCTTGACCCTGCTGATCCAGTAGATCTGCCGCCTTCAAGTAGTCAGCAACGACTGCGTCAATCACCTCTTCGGGCAAATCGCTAGGGCCGCTGATATCGATACTCGAGGTGAGATATGCCTGATTGATAGTCGCCTCAGCGCGACCTAGATACGCACCCGGATCACTCTCGTCAAGCTCAATGGCGGCAGTGTATGCCTCAATCGAATCCTCATAGTCTTCTGAAACAGACAGGTCATACGCCCGACTGAAAACCTGCTCATATTCGCTGGCAGGCCGCACCTCAATCGCGTAGCTGCCGCCCTGACCTGAAAAAGAGCTGGCGATCGCGCTATAAGTACCGCTCTCAGGCAGCTCAACCACAATCACAGAATTGAGCGTTCCGCCGTAGTCATCGTTTGAGGTGAGCACTTCACCATCAGGGCCTTTGAGCAGCAGAACGGTGTCAAATTCCTCACTTTGCAGCTCAATGGTCATCGTCTGGCCCGACTCCCCATCAAAGGTGTAGGTGTCTTCCATCGGCGCGAGGGTGCCTTCCTGCTGTAAAAGCGACTGGGCAAATGCAGCGCGATCGGCTACTCCGACAATCCCAGTCATAACAGCGGCTGCCAGTATCCCCTGCTCGATCCGCTTTTGGGTCCGATGGGAGGCAACACGAGGGAATTTCCCGTTCATAAATTTCATAGCTCAGAGTTTTCCTGATAAATTGACAGAGCTGATAGCCGTAGATCGCTTACGACATCACCCTAGTTCTTTTGTATGCCGACATTTCGCAGATTTTAAAGCACTGATGAAGTTCGTGCAGTCGGTCATGGGACACTATGGTAGCTGTCTTGAGAGCAGATGTCTTTGAGGAGGGTATGGCCGTGGCGACCGTTATGATCACTCGGCTATGCGCCCGCCTGAGCACAGCCACCGCACTTTCGTGTGGGCTATTGTGCGGGCTGATAGTACCGAGCGCGCTGGCAGAAGGAGTCGTATCGCCTGAAGTATTGGCCACTGAAGTATTGGCTACTGAAGTATTGGCCACTGAAGATAGCCCTATTGAAGCGATCGCTGGTGAAGATAGTCTCTTCGTAGATGGGATGGAAGCCGATATTCCTGAAGAAATCCTGCGCACAGAAATTATTACAGACGCGCGATCGCCCATTACCGGAAAACGCTTGAGCGCTGCTGACTATGCCCAACTTCAAGCCGAGCTAGCCGCCCCTGCTGGTGACACCTTAGTCAGTCAAGACGTCCGCTACTTATTTTTTCTTTTACAGTTCCGGCGAGCCATTCAGCCCATTCTGCCCTTCCTTCCGTAGCAACCGAAATTAGTCTAAAGTCACTACGTTTTGTTAAGCTTACAGGCATATCAAACGCAGTTTTCAAATTGAACTTACATGGGTCAGGTATCTCATATGTCGTCAACGGTTGCTCTTGAGCAGATTGAGCGAATTGTTTGGAACCAGCATCAAAATCCTTTCGAGGTGTTGGGGCCCCACCCTGTAGAGCAAGACGGCAAACGAGTCTGGGTCGTGAGATCGTATTTACCCAAGGCAGAGTCTGCTTGGGTACTGCTGCCCGATGTCCGGCAAGAATACGCCATGCGCAACGATCAGCATCCGCAGTTTTTCGAAGCGGTTGTCGATGTAGATGAGCTCGCTAACTACCAAATTCGCTACAAAGAAGGTGCCTGCGAGCACGTTGTCTACGATCCCTACGCATTCAAATCAGCAGAGATCACTGATTTAGATGTGCACCTCTTTGCGGAAGGCAACCATCAGCGCATTTACGAAAAAATGGGCGCTCACCCCATCGTCAAAGGCGGTGTCTCTGGCGTGTACTTTGCCGTGTGGGCACCGAATGCTCGCAATGTCTCGCTGATGGGAGACTTTAATAGCTGGGATGGCCGTCAGCATCAGATGAGAAAAGGCAGCAGCGGCATTTGGGATTTGTTTATTCCTCAGCTAAAGGCGGGCGACTCATATAAGTACGAGATTAAAAACTACGACGGTCACATTTACGAAAAGTCCGATCCCTATGGCTTCCAGCAAGAAGTACGGCCAAAAACAGCCTCGGTCGTCACCGATCTAAGCACGTTCTCATGGAATGACAGTGACTGGATGGAGCACCGCCGGCAGACCGATGCCATGAGTCAGCCGATTTCGGTGTACGAAGTTCACTTGGGCTCCTGGCTACACGCGCCGTCGGCAGAGCCCGCTAAGCAGCCCGATGGCAGTCATGCCCCAGTGGTCACTGTGGCCGATCTCAAACCCGGTGCGCGGTTTTTAACCTACCGCGAGCTGGCAGATAAGCTGATTCCCTACGTTAAGGAAATGGGGTTTACCCACATCGAAGTGCTGCCAGTTGCAGAGCATCCTTTTGATGGTTCTTGGGGCTATCAGGTCACAGGCTATTTTGCACCGACCTCACGCTACGGTACGCCAGATGACTTTATGTACTTTGTCGATCAGTGCCATCAGCATGGCATTGGTGTGATTGTAGACTGGGTACCCGGCCATTTCCCCAAGGATGGCCACGGGTTGGCATTTTTTGATGGGACTCACCTGTATGAGCATGCGGACCCTCGGCGCGGTGAGCACAAAGAATGGGGCACGCTGGTTTTTAACTACGGTCGCCATGAAGTGCGCAACTTTTTAATTGCCAATGTGCTGTTTTGGTTTGACAAGTACCACATCGACGGCATTCGAGTGGACGCGGTCGCCTCAATGCTGTATTTGGACTATTGCCGGGAGCCCGGTGAATGGCTCGCCAATGAGTATGGCGGTAGAGAAAATATTGAGGCGGCAGAGTGCCTGAAGCAGGTAAACCATGTTCTCTTCAGCCACTATCCAGGCGCGCTCTCAATCGCGGAAGAATCGACCTCTTGGCCAATGGTGTCTTGGCCAACCTATGTCGGGGGCTTAGGCTTCAACCTCAAGTGGAACATGGGCTGGATGAATGACATGCTCGACTACTTCGAGATGGACCCTTGGTTCCGCCAGTTCCACCAGAACAATATTACATTCAGCATTTGGTACGCCTTCAGCGAGAATTTTATGCTGGCGCTCTCTCATGATGAGGTGGTGCATGGCAAGGCCCATATGATTGGCAAAATGCCGGGCGACGATTGGCAGAAGATGGCTAACTTGCGATCGCTCTACGCCTACATGTACGCTCACCCTGGCAAAAAGACATTGTTCATGGGCATGGAATTTGGCCAGTGGAGCGAGTGGAATGTCTGGGGCGATCTCGAATGGCATTTGCTCCAGTTTGACGCGCACAAGCAGCTCAAGCACTGTGTAGAAAGGTTGAACTCCCTCTATCGCCGTGAGCCAGCGCTCTATACACAAGATTTTTCCCAGGAAGGCTTTGAATGGGTGGACTGTAGCGATAACAAGCACAGCGTGGTGTCGTTTGTCCGCTATGACAAAGAGAGCGATGAGTTCATTTTGACGGTGTGTAACTTTACCCCACAGCCTCATAGCCACTACCGTGTCGGTGTCCCCACTCAGGGCTACTATCGCGAGATCTTTAATAGCGACGCGCGCGAATTTGGCGGCGCGAATATCGGCAACCTAGGCGGCAAATGGGCAGAGGACTGGGCCTTTCACAACCGCCCTTACTCACTGGATCTCACCTTGCCACCGCTGAGCGTGATTATGCTGAAGCTCGATCCGCAGAAAACGGCAGCTGGGCTCGCAGGTAGCGCAGACACACAGGGCTAGAATATTAAGATGCCGTCAGAACGAGGGGGCGCGAATGTATGTCATTGCCTTTTGATGCGGCAGCGACCCAAAGGCGGGTAGATAGTGTCTGGCAGCGCTCGGCGAGTTTTGGTATGGAGCGCAATGCCTATCACAACTATCTCAATGAGATTGTCAGCGATCGCTATGCCCTCATCCGGGGCCTGCAGATTTTGCGTGATGAGCTTCAGTTCGCCGCCGATAGCCCCACGGCTGTCAGCGCTTGCGGTGCAGATTTGAGCTTGCCTAGCGTGGTGACGACATTGGCCTATACCAACTGCGGCGATCGCATTCATCAAGGCGAAGCGACCAAGCGCTATCGCGACGTCGTGGCCTCTCGCTTTGCGACGCTTTCAGAAATTGGCGAACTCAAGCTAGAAGCCTTTTTTCCCGCGGGCGGCGGCACCGATAATGGCGCTACCTTAGCCCATGTCACCGTCGCCCATGAGCTAGACGAGCCTCTTAAACAGCAGCTCTATGCTGGCAACGCCCAGTCCATTTCTCTGGTCGCAATTGATCTCAAAACCCACGTCGGCAGACTGCGAGAAGACGGCAAGCATGTGGTGTACGGCAAAACCCGCGAGGCCCCCTGGCGCGAACCCCGTGCGGCCTGCGGTGCTATTGTCGGGGCGCTCAGCCACTACCACCCTAAAAACCTAATCCATCGCCGTATTCGCAATGACTTGGGAAAGGAGAACTTTCGCTATCTTGCTAATCATCAAATTCTCACCGATGAGGGCGTTGACATTACAATGGCGATCGCCTCAATACTGGTTGCCATCAGCGGCATTCGCAATACAGCGCTAGCCCTATCGCAGGAAATAGACGAGCGCGGACTCGCTCACCTCACGGCCAGCACCACAGTCAATCGACCTTCCAGGGATGATCTGGTAATCTATTTGGCCAGAGCCACCGTTTTTAATGGCAAGGTGCGAATTCAAAGCCTGGGCACGGAAGCCCAACTCTATGGCGGCAATCTCGTAGAATATGCGGGCGAAAAGCGGCTACAGCTACGCTACGGCGACTGGGACTGTGAAAACTTACCGATCGAAGAAATCAGGTACTCCGTTCGTGACTCTGGGCTGTGAGCACCTTACGTCTGCGGATTGCGCAGTCGGTGCCGCTCGGCTAGCTTGAGCATGACTTCGGCGTGGCTTTCGCGGGTAATCGGATAGAAATAAATCAGCACCACCCCACAAATCACGAGTAGCAAGGGCACCGGTCCCATAAAAAAGCGAATGGCCTGAAGCGCCGAATCGGGCTGAACAATCGTATCTTTGTTAAAGCCAGAGGCTTTGAGCGCCGCCCCGACTAAAAATAGCCCGACCGCTAGCCCCATCTTTTGCAGCAGCGTCATAAACGCATAAAAGGTTCCTTCGCGGCGACGCCCCGTCTTAAGCTCATCAAAGTCGATCACATCCGGCAAAATTGACCAGGGCACTATATAGGCCGTCGCCACGCCAAAGCTCGCTAATATGCACAGTCCATAGAGGATATTGAGCTGCCCTGGCTGAAGAAAGTACAGCGCCGTCTGCACTAATATCCAAAGGCCCGATCCCAAAAAGTACAGATTTTTCTTGCCAATCCGCTTACTCAACCCCGCGCAGACAAACATCATAATGATCGCCGGTCCCTGCACCAGCAGCGCCACTAGGCTCTCATCAGTGCCCATCCAGGATTTGGCATAGAACGGAATCACCGCTGCGGTAATCTGCAGCGCCAGCCAAGAGAAGAGGTAAATGCCGACGACAAACAAAAAAGGCCGGTTGCTAAACACCACTCGTAGCTGCTGAAGAAACGACTCTTGGGTGATATCTTCTTCTGCCACCGCGTTGAGCGATCGCCCTTCCGCCGCCGCCTTTTTCTCCATATAGCCATAGGTGCCGAACACGCACCCGTAAATCGAGAGAATCGAAATCACAGCGCCGACAATTCCCAACGCCATGTAGCGCTGAGCATCATCTGCAATCAGCTGACCGAGCACCCCCGCAACAATTAAAATCGAGACGCCGCCCGCCACCGAGAAAGCCAAGCGAAAAGAGGTCAGTTCTGTACCTTCGTCATAGTTGCGACTCATTTCAGCGGTCAGCGCCGTGTAGGGCAAGTTGGTTGTGGTAAAAAATATCTGAAACACCGTGGTAACCACCACGTAGTACCAAAACAGCAGCGTCGGATTGTCAAAGCCCGGTACGATCCAGATGAGAAAGTAAGACAGGCCAAACGGAATTGCTGTGAGCGCCATCCAAGGATAGCGGCGACCCCAACGGGTTTTGGTGCGATCGCTCAGCATCCCCACCAGCGGATCGTTCACCGCATCCCATACTTTGCCAAAAGCCAGCACCGAGCCGGCCACCAGCGGATCTATGCCCGCCACATAGATCAAAAAGCTCAGCAGGAAAAATGCCAAAAATTGGGAGGTCAGCCCCGCCCCCAAATCTCCCGCTCCATAGGCAAGCTTGACTGGCAGTGTCAGCTTAGGCGGAGGATAATTCACGCTAGAACCCGGCTGAGCCCCCGAATTGGCCATAGGAAAACCCTGTATAAATAGATATAGCTTTAACTACAATAGAACCCAGTTTGTATCCCAGATGTCAGATCTCTACGTATCCTGGTCAGAGTATCACCGCAGCATCGAACAGTTGGCCCTGATGGTACACCGCTCTGACTGGCAATTTAATCAAATTGTGTGTCTCGCCAAAGGTGGCCTACGGGTCGGTGATATCATCTGCCGTCTGTCCGAGCAGCCCTTAGCCATTCTCTCCACAGCGTCCTACGGCGGCGAAGGCAACCGTCAGCGGGGATCAATCACCTTTTCTAACGATTTAAGTATGACCACAGCGAACGTGGGATCTCATATCCTGCTAATTGACGATTTAGTCGATTCGGGGCAAAGCCTGAAGCGCAGTGTTGCCTGGCTTAAGCACCGCTACGGCTTTTACATTGATGAAATTCGCACCGCCGTGCTTTGGCATAAAGCCTGCTCGTCGGTCACACCTGACTACGCCGTTCACTACCTCGAAGATAATCCCTGGATTCATCAGCCCTTTGAAAAGTACGAAGACATGAGTTTGGACGATTTGAGCAAGCTGTAGAAGTCTGCTGGTAACGATGCATTGGAACGCTTTTGTGAGGGTTCGTAGCTGGTTTGTGCAAAATTGCTATACACTAAGCCCGTCACCACGTCTTCTACTATCTTGAAATCCCCTGATATTGCTGGTAGCTCAAAGCTTGTAGCGTCTGTGAGTAACGATCTCGATAACGATATTCCCATTGCTCGTCGTCAACCGACCCAGATTCCCCTGGCTGAGGCAAACGCTACAGCAAAGCGGCCCAACTGCCGGCGACATGACTCAACGCAGCAGGGCTTAGGACTTAGTTTGAGCATACTAACTGTCGTCGGTGCAGCCGCCGGGACCTTTGGATTAGGCGTCTGGCAGTGGGAAAAGATCAGCGCCTGGCTAGATCCCCACCTCAATGGCGTCAAAGCGGTGGTTGCCTCGGCGGATCTACGGATTTCCTCTACCGCGCCAGAGACCACAGCCTCGCCGGATAAAACGGCTGATTCGGCTGAACGCTTAGCCGGACATTCAGCAGACGCTAAAGCCGATCCGCCGCCGGAATTGCTCCATCATCGCCGCTACGACGAAGCACCTCAGTCCGACCTGGTTCTGCTTAATCCAAACAGTGAAATCAAGCTACAGCCTGTCGCTCAAGCCACCGTCACGACTATGATCGCTCAGGCAAAGGCAGAAGGCGTTCGACTCGGCATTATCTCCGGCTTTCGCAACCGAGAAGACCAAAACTATCTGTATTTTGATGTGAAGGCCGAGCGAGGCGAAAGCGCCAAAACCCGAGCGGAGGTCAGCGCTCCCCCCGGATATAGCGAGCATCACACGGGCTACGCTGTAGACTTTATTGATGAAAGTCAGCCCCATACGCACTTGGAAGAGAGCTTTGAAACCACCGCTGCCTACCAATGGCTCATCAAAAATGCGGCTTTCTATAACTTTGAACTGTCTTTTCCAGACGATCCCGCCTCACCTTTAGGATACGAGCCCTGGCACTGGCGCTACGTCGGGGATCAGCGCAGTTTAGAGATATTCTATAAAGAACAGAAGCGTCCATAGAAGCGTCTCGCCGTATGAACCCCACTACCCTCAATCTGCTTGCTATCTCAGTTTTTGCCTTTACAATGCTGAGCCTGGTGGGGCCACTGCTCAATATTTCTCCAGGGGCGGTGGCGATCGCGCTTTCCGGCTGTGCAGGTGTCATTGCCCTAGACCGTTTTAGCTGGCAAGGCAGAGGCGGCAACCTTGTGATTGATTTGCTCTCTAGCCAATCCTCGGAATATCACCAGCGCATCCTTCACCACGAAGCGGGTCATTTTCTGGCAGCGCATCTACTCGATATCCCCGTAGAGAGCTACACCCTTAGCGCCTGGGAGGGGATCAGAGCAGGCTTACCTGGTCTCGGTGGTGTGGTCGTTGACACGATAGCTATCAGTGAGACAGCTAGTGGTGAGACAGCTAATGGTAAGACAGCCAGTGATGAGACAGCCAATGAAACTGGCGGTGCAGCAGGCAATATCCCTCTTTCAGATCAGCAGATCAACCGCTATTGCATTGTGTGGATGGCTGGCATTGCCGCCGAAACTCAAACCTATGGCAGCGCTCAGGGCGGCGACGATGACAAAGCGCAGCTCACATGGCTTTGGCAGCAAACAAAACCATCTGCCGAAACCCAGACTCAGCTACGCTGGGCGCTCTTGCAAGCCCAAACCCTTCTAGAAAAGCAGCAGGCGGCTTATAAAGCCCTGGTTAGCGAGATGGCGAGTCGAGCCTCTGTAGAGACTTGCTGCCAACAAATTGAGGCGCATCGTATTCCATAGGCGGCCTTTCCTCGCCAACCTCTCCTCGCCGACCGCCATCGCTAATCTCTCAGCTGCTGACGACCTGATTGCGTCCTAAGACTTTAGCCTGAAGCAGGTATTGGTCAGCCCGATGCAGGAAACTACGGCCTTGCTCATCATCATCAGGGCGCAGCTCTGCCAAACCGATGCTGACCGTCACGGTGAGCCGGTCAGATTCATCGGCAACGGGCGCTAAGCGCTCAAGCTTAAAAGCCTTTTCAGCAATCGACTGACGCAACCGGTGGGCGATCGCCCCGGCCTCCACCAAGCCAGTGTTGCCTAGCATTACAACAAACTCCTCCCCTCCATAGCGAAAAGGCTTGTCATAAAATCGCATATTGTCCTGTAGCCGCCTTGCCAATAGCCTGAGCACATCATCTCCTACCAAATGGCCATGACGGTCGTTGACAGCTTTAAAGTGATCAATATCTAGCACCATTATCGATAGCGGTAGTTGGTGCGCGCGAGCAGCCTGAATTTTATGCGGCAGATCTAAGTCAAACGCTCGTCTGTTGTTGAGCTGAGTTAGCGGATCGACGAGTGCGACAGAGGCAAGCCAGTCATTGATCCGAGAAAGATCTCGATAGCGCTGGGCACGCGTCAAACCAGCATGAACATATGCCTGAATGAGCCGCTGCTGGCTCTTGCGAAAAACAATTGGTGATAGTTCAGACTCAGCCACCGTCATGCGATCTTTTGGCGGGAGTTCTAGGGGTAAGCAAACATAGGCATCAGCGCCCGCTTCTAATACCGCCACCTTTTTTTCTATGCACAAATCAACTAAGCGATCTATAACTGTGTAGGTGTCGTAATGGGTTGACACCGTTAAGGCTATGGGCTGATGCCCTACTACTCGCTGAGCGATCGCGCTCCTTTGCGGCTCAGTCGCGCTCAGCAGCGGTATATTAACTTCCTCAATGACGATGAAGTACGGGCTACGACTTTGCCCTTCGCCAAAAGTTTTGAGGACTGACCCTTCTAACAGACAGCGAGCCTGAGCAATCACGACGTCCGGCAAGGCTTTTTCTATCAAGCGAATCGCGTCTGATACGGTGGTAGCCGTTGCGGTGGAAAGCACATTAAAGCCTCTTACCTGCGCGCTGACGCTGGCAATAAAATGGCTATCTCCAACCAACAACACAGCATTCATAGGCACTCCAAACTCGGTTGTCCTAAGAAGTCATTTTTTTCAAAATTGCCCACAGAGGTCTCTAGTTTAATAAATGGTTTATTAAGTGCTTAAAAGGCTAAGTATTAAAGTGTCAGATATTGAATAGTTGTACATAAAGCATCTAAATGCTCGAATTCCAGCTTGTTTGCAAGTTTTTCGCAAAGATACTGGGAACATGTCGTCTATAGAGTTGCCAGGGTTCGTTGGACTCAACAGGATTATCCGCTTTCACACATTTGTTCGTCAATTTTCATCAAAACTAGCCCTTTTTGGTATTGATACAGTCACCAATGGCCCCATGAAAAACCTGATTGAATCTCTAATAAAGGAATTTTTTGCTGATGCCAAAACAAGTTGAAAAAAATATTTCCCAAAAATATTTCCCAGTGTAAGGCTACCAGTGTAAGTCTATAAGAAGCGATCGCCCGCGTTTTCAAATCTGGTGAGCCGAAATCCTCAAGAGTATGGCACCATTGATAAGATCTGGAGATCCTGCGTTCGCTCCCTCTGCCGCTAGTAAGTCTTATGTCTGTCAAGAAAAGCTCCGCCCACTCCCTTCCCGCAACTTTTTTAAGTGGCGCTGATATTCGCCAGAAGTTTTTGGACTTTTATGCAGCTAGAGGCCATCACATACTTGAAAGCGCGTCACTGGTCCCTGAAGATCCGACGGTGCTGCTGACAATTGCGGGAATGCTGCCCTTTAAGCCTATTTTCTTAGGCCAGCGTCAAGCGGAGTATGACAGAGCCACCACAGCGCAGAAATGCATTCGCACTAACGATATTGAAAACGTGGGCCGCACCGCTCGCCACCACACGTTTTTTGAAATGCTCGGCAACTTTAGCTTCGGAGATTATTTCAAAAAAGAGGCGATCGCCTGGGCCTGGGAACTCTCCACGCAAGTATTCAAACTGCCCCCTGAGCGCATCGTCCCCAGCGTTTTTCGGGAAGACGACGAAGCCTTTGCGATCTGGCGCGACGATATTGGCATTGCGCCCAATCGCATCATTCGTATGGGCGAAGCCGACAACTTTTGGAAATCTGGCGCTACCGGCCCTTGTGGTCCCTGCTCAGAGCTGTATTACGACTTCCATCCTGAGCGCGGCAATGACAGTATCGATCTTGAAGACGACAGCCGTTTTATTGAGTACTACAACCTAGTATTCATGCAGTACAACCGCGATACAAAGGGCACGCTCACGCCGCTGCAAGCCCAAAATATTGACACAGGCTTGGGGCTAGAGCGCATGGCTCAAATTCTGCAAGGCGCGACTAACAACTACGAAACCGACCTGATTTTTCCAATTATCAAAACCGCTGCCGACATTGCGGGAATTGACTATCACAAAGCAGACGCCGCCCAGAAAGTGTCGCTCAAGGTGATTGGCGATCATGTGCGCTCAGTCATGCATATGGTGAGCGATGGCATCAGTGCCTCCAACGTCGGTCGCGGCTATGTGCTGCGTCGCTTGATTCGCCGGGTGGTGCGGCACGGGCGGCTGCTTGGCATTGATCGGCCCTTTACCACTGAAGTGGCTGAAACCTCAATTGAGCTCTCGCAAACTGCTTACCCAGGTGTACGCGCGCGCGAAAATGCGATTAAAAATGAGCTATCTCGTGAAGAGACGCAGTTCCTCAAAACGCTAGAGCGTGGCGAAAAGCGACTGGCTGACATTTTAGAAAGCAAGCCTAAAAAGGTGTCTGGCCAAGAAGCTTTTGAACTCTATGACACCTACGGCTTTCCCCTAGAACTGACCCAAGAAATCGCCGAAGAAAGCGGCATCAAGGTTGATCGCGCTGGCTTTGATACAGAAATGGAGCAGCAGCGGCAGCGCTCAAAAGACGCGCACGAAACGATTGATCTGACCGTTCAAGGTAGCCTCGACACGCTAGCTGACAAAATTGACTCGACAGCGTTTGTGGGCTACAAGCAGGCCGACAGTCAGAGCAGGGTGGAGGCCATCTTAATAGCGGGTGAAGCGGTCGCGCAAGCGGATACCGGCAGCGATGTGCAGGTCGTACTGGACAAAACGCCTTTTTACGCTGAGTCGGGTGGGCAGATTGGCGATCGCGGCTATCTTTCTGGCGAAAATTTTGTGGTTCGCGTCCAAGATGTCAAAAAAGAAGGCAGCTTCTTTGTCCACTTTGGCACCGTAGAGCGCGGCACAGTGGCGGTCGGAGCTCAGCTCAGCGCTAAAATTGACCGGGCCTACCGGCGTCGCGCTCAGGCCAACCACACGGCCACGCACCTCTTGCAGGCGGCGCTGAAGGCACTGGTCGATGACAGCATTTCTCAGGCCGGTTCACTGGTCGATTTTGACCGGCTGCGCTTCGATTTTCACGCGCCCAAAGCCCTCACCCTAGAGCAGCTACAGCAGGTCGAAAAGCAGGTAAACACCTGGATTGCCGAGGCTCACAGCGCCGATGTGCAGATCATGCCAATTGCCGAGGCTAAGGCCAAAGGCGCAGTGGCAATGTTTGGCGAAAAGTACGGCGATGAGGTCCGGGTGATTGACTACTCTGGCGTCTCGATGGAGCTGTGCGGCGGTACCCATGTGGGCAACACTGCTGAAATTGGCGTATTCAAAATCATTTCTGAGACTGGTGTAGCGGCTGGCATTCGGCGGATTGAGGCGGTGGCGGGGCCAGCGGTGTTGGATTATTTAGAGGTACGCGATCGCATTGTCCGCGATCTGAGTGAGCGGTTCAAAACCAAGCCGGAAGAAATTAGCGATCGCGTCACCGCTCTTCAGAGCGAACTCAAAACCGCTCAAAAAGAACTCGCCGCAATCAAGTCCGAGCTGGCCCTTACCAAGTCCGATCAGCTCCTCGGCCAGGCTGAAGCCATCGGTGATATTCCCGTTCTCGTTGCCAACCTAGCGGCGGTAGAACCCGATGCGCTCAAAACGGCGGCAGAACGTCTGCTGCAAAAGCTAGGCGACGGCGCGGTCGTTTTAGGCTCCATTCCCGAACCGGGCAAGGTGAGTTTGGTCGCCGCCTTTAGTCAGCCTGTCATCAGCAAAGGATTGCAGGCCGGTAAGTTTATTGGCGGCATTGCCAAACTGTGTGGCGGCGGCGGTGGTGGGAGGCCCAACTTCGCTCAGGCAGGCGGACGCGACGAGTCTAAGCTGCCCGAGGCTTTGGCAGCTGCCAAAGCGCAGATCAAAAAAGTCCTAAGCTGAGACTAATACCAAGGGGCAACATCAAGACAGACGCTAGGCCGCAATCGGCAGCGATCCAGCATTGAGCACATCAATGTAAAACCGCTCTAGCTGCCGGGTGGCCGCAGCCCATCCCCAGCGCTCAGCTTCCATCCGTGCATTCTGACGCAGCAGCTCCCGCTCTGCCCTCATTGCTAGCAGCTTTTGAGTCGCTATCACAGCGCCCCGCTCATCCGTCGGATCAAACATAAAGCCGTTAATGCCATTGGTGACAATATCGGGAATGCCGCCCGCATCAGCCGCCACGACCGGACAACCCGCCGCCATTGCTTCTAGTAGCACTAGCCCGAGCGTCTCCGTGCGAGAAGGGAAGATAAAGGCATCGGCAGAGGCATAGGCCGCCCCGAGCTCTTCGCCACCGAGGTAGCCGACAAAGTGAGTAGGTGTACCTGTGAAGTGTTTCTCTAGCTCTTCGCGGTGAGGGCCATCGCCCACTAGCGCTAGGCGTGCACCCGGCATCGATTCGAGCACAGGCTTAATTCGATCAATTTCTTTTTCAGCCGAAAGGCGACCAATGTAGATAAGAATTGGCGCGTCTGGGTGTGTGTCGGTGTAGCCATGAGTGAGACGCGATCGCATTTCATCGCTACGCAGCTCAGGGCGAAACAGCTCCGTATCCACCCCCTTTTGCCAAACCTCTACTCGCTCAATATCGTGAGCCGTCAGCTCTTGCTGCATCGCGGTAGAGGTGCACAAGTTGAGCGCTGCTTTGTTGTGCATAGCCTTCAGCAGCTCCCAGAGCACCCCCTCCAACATTCCTAGGTTGTAGTGCTCCAGATACTTCGGCAAGTGCGTATGATAAGACGCGACCAATGGAATATTCAGCGCTTGGCTATAGTAGATGCCGCCTAAGCCCAGCACCGCCGGATTCACCACATGGATTAAATCCGGATTAAACGCTTCAATCATCTCGCGCATAGAGGGGCGCGGTAAGGCCAGCTTCAGCTCCGGATATAGCGGCAGGGGAAAGCCTGATACCCCTTCTATCTTGGCACCTTTATACTCCCGAAAGCCCCCGTCAGGGCAAAACACACAGACCTCATTGCCGAAGCTTTGGAGGTGTTCGACAGTGTGCTTCAAGCGCGTGACAATACCGTCAACTTTAGGGAGAAAGGTCTCTGTAAAAATCGCGATTCGCATGGATTGGGCAAATGGATTAGACAAGTTAGCAATCTAGCGATGCCAGCTAACGGTCGGTAGAATCTGCTTTTTGTTCACCCGGTGCTTGTACTTGATGGCCGTATTCAGCACAGAGTCCAGCAGTGAGTCAGACAATAGGTGTGGCTGCAAGCCTAGATCGATTAGCTTAGTATTTTTGGCATTGAAATAATGCTCTTCGGCCTCTACTCGCGGATTGTCTAAGTTGGTGACTTCTACGTCTAGTCCCAGCGTCGTGCCTGCTTTTTTCACCAGCATTGCCAGATCGTTGATGCTAAACATCTCAGTAAACTGGTTAAAGACGCGGAATTCACCGGCTGCGGCTGGATTTTCACAGGCAATTTCAACACAGCGAACGGTATCACGAATATCTAGCAGTGCGCGCGTTTGACTGCCTTTGCCGTATACCGTCAGCGGATGGCCAACTGCCGCCTGAATGCAGAAGCGGTTGAGCGCAGTGCCAAACACACCGTCGTAGTCGAGGCGGTTAATCAGCAGCTCATCCATGCCGGTCTCTTCGGTGAGTACCCCATAGACGATGCCTTGGTTGAGATCGGTTGCCCGCAGGCCCCAGATTTTGCAAGCGAAGTGGATGTTATGAGTATCGTGCACCTTGCTCAGGTGATAGAAGGAACCAGGGCTCTTGGGGTAAGGCAAGGTATCTTTACGGCCATTGTGCTCAATGGTGATGTAGCCCTCTTCAATATCGATATTGGGGGTACCGTATTCACCCATTGTGCCGAGCTTGACCAAGTGGCACTCAGGAAAGTGATCGCGCAACACATACAGCAGATTGAGGTTGCCCAGCACGTTGTTGGCCTGGGTCATGACCGCATGCTCACGATCCACCATTGAGAAAGGAGCCGAGCGCTGTTCGCCGAAGTGAACGACCGCGTCTGGCTTGAACTGGAGCATCGACTGCTCAAGGAAGGAGTAGTTGTTGACATCGCCAATAAATAGCTCGATGTCTTTACCGGTTAGATCCTTCCACCGTTGCAGTCGGGTTTGAATAGGAGCGATTGGGGTAAGGGTCTCGGACTGGAGTTCCATATCCCAGAGTCGCCGTACAAGGCTGTCTAGGATAGCGACATCATGACCTTTGTTTGAGAGATAGAGTGCTGTTGCCCAGCCGCAGTATCCATCACCGCCGATTACTAAGACTCGCATGCTGCTTCTTTATGAAACCTTTATTAAGGACCTTTGCTGATGCTCAATTTATCAGGTTTGGGGGCACGGGTGAGTAGTTTCTTACAAAGGCTAGGGTAGCAAAAGAGACCATCCGGCTCAGAAACTAATCCAAGCGAGGGCGCTCTGGGTGGGTCGAAGAAGTCTTCCTGAAAGGTTTTGAAGATATTTTTGTTAGCTAGAGAATGGGTGAGAATCAATATTATTTTACGGATTGAAAATCTTACCGCGAGAATAAGAGACGTTTAAGAGAAATTTAAAATCCGCTAGTATTTGCGACTTTGGATAGAGCTTGTCGAAATAACTGCTAGGACTCTGTGAGCTGAAATACGAGCAGGCTGGTTTCTTGATCGGCATCGAAATTATCGTCGCTCATCACCAGCAGGCTGCGGCTGCGATTAGGCAGACTCGGACCGAACGCCATCGCTTCGTAGTTTTGGAGGGTGACTGGCAGGCTCGCAAAATCGAGTATGAGTTCTTTGCGGATGGGGTTGATGCTGCTCGGGTCAATGCCGCTGCCATTGCGTAAAGAGGCGATCGCACTAATATCGGTTGCCCCCCCTGAGGCGAGCTGATACAGCTTCAGCGCAAAGCCTTGAAAGCCATAGGAGCGCTCAAGCCCTAGAAAATGCCCCCCCTGATCGAGCACAGCAATTTCAGAAAGGCCATGGAGGACAGCACCTGTAGGAGCGAGATCCATACTGTATAAATGCTCAGAAATCAGCGTAGTTTGATAGGGGTCGATAGTGTAGTGCAGCAGCCGATTTTTGTAGGGGACATCTGGGGCAAAGTCGAGATCTTGCAGCAGCGGGCCTTCGGTGGCGACAAACAGGCGATAGGGCTCATAGATGCCGCCTGTTCCTGAAGAGACATTAATTGCCAGCGCTTCAAAGCTAAGATTTTCCTGAACGCCTTGCGTTTGTGTAGGCTCGAGTACTGGCTCGACCGGCTCTAGGTTATTTGCTTCTGAACTGGCTGCTTCTGATGTTGGTAGATACCGCTTGGGCACCGGTAGCGCCGTTTGTAGCTGACCGGTGGCTATATCATATTCACCAATGGTGGGAGCGGTTTGCTGGCGGAATGAGCCCTCACTCGAAATCAGCAGGGTCGCGCGAGGCGTTAGCGCCATGCCTTCTGGATCTAGGCTGCCAGATGGGTAGGGATTGCCTTGGGCGTCTTTTAAGTAGGTGACTGATTCTACCGTTAGCTCAGGCGCGTCAGTGGTCAGACCAGTCGCTGTAAAGGTGTAAAAGCGGGGGCGATCGCGATTATCGGAAAGGGCGTACAGGCGATCGCGCCTGATGTCGTAGGCGATCGCCGAAATCCCACCGATGGGCTCACTCTCAAAGCTTTGCTTAGGCAGGGTATAGCTGCCAATTAAGTCAATAGAAAGATCGAGAAATAACCGATCTTGAGCGCTCACTTGAGGAACGCTGCAGCCGCTCAGCAAAACCAAGGCGATCGCGCTACTGACGCAAACTGTGAACCAGCGACGAAATGTTTGGGAAAATCGATTAAAAACCATCAATCAAAATAGCGATAGAAGCGACAAACAGAGGGTGCAAGGGCGATATGAACAGCGGCTGGACATACATCGATCAGATTAAGCCAGCGTCAGCCGGTCAAACGGTACTGAGCTATTACACGCAGCGCTACTGGCACTCTAGCGCAACGGTGTGGAAAGGCCGGATTCAGCAGGGGGATATTTTGCTGAACGGGCAGCCGGTCAGTCCGCAGCGGGTGCTGAGCGGAGGGGAAAAGCTCACTTACTATCGCTTGCCCTGGCAGGAACCGAATGCGCCGCTAGATTTTGAGATTTTGTATGAGGATGAGGATTTGTGGGCGATCGCCAAGCCTGCGGGCCTGCCCGTACTCCCTGGCGGCGGCTTTTTGGAGCATACGCTGCTTCACCAGATGCGGCAGCGATATCCCAACGAAGCGCCTGCGCCCGTGCACCGATTGGGCCGAGGCACCTCTGGCGTGATGCTTGTCGCCAGATCTCCGTTAGCGAAGCGAGGGCTCTCACAGCAGTTTAGAAAACGGCAAATGACCAAAGTCTACCGGGCGCTGATTGGCCCAACTGAGCCCAGCCTGCTAGCCGAAAAATTCACCTGCACCTATCCCATCGGCAAATTGCCACACCCTCGGCTCGGCTATCTCTACGGGCATGTCCCTCATAGCAAGAGCAGCCTGGCCGCACAAAGTCATGGCCAGATTGTGCAGCGCATGCCTCATTCAACTCTATTAGACGTCTCTATCGTGACCGGCAGACCGCATCAAATTCGGATTCATCTGGCGGCGGCAGGCTATCCCCTGCTGGGCGATCCGCTCTATGGGGTGGGCGGCTATCCGCTGGCAGATATGGCGACGATGCCGGGTGAGTGTGGCTACCATCTGCATGCTCATCGGTTGCAATTTCTGCATCCTGGCAGCGGGGAAACGGTCCTGATCGCGGCTGAGCCACCTGCTGCTTTACAGTCAGCGGCTCTTTGAAGCAAGACTTTGCAGTGAGGACGGAGATATTCGGACAGGTGTGGACATTCGACAGGATTGGCTATCCCTACTGTTCAAAGGCGTCTTTTCTCGCTTAGAGTATCAACAGCTTATTCTCAAGGTGCTTTTTAGACGTTTTCCAAACGCTTTTTAAGACTTCTTAACTATGGCTCAGCCTGACTATATTCTTTACGCGCAGCATGGCTGGGCCGATATTGACCGGGGTATTGGCCTCCTTGCCAAGCAAATTGCTAGCCCGCAGGCCCGAGTCGTCGTGCCTAATCTAGGCTTTATCAATACCTGGATTCGGATCGCGCCTTTGATCAACCGGGTAGAAGCGATCGCCCTCCAAACCCAAGCTGCCCACCCCAACACGCCTATTCGCATCGTCGGGCACTCGATGGGCGGCCTGATTTGGTTAGAGGTGTTGGCCCGCCACCCAGAATGGTGGCCGCTGGTAGAGTCTTTGGTGCTAGTCGCTTCTCCGATTGGGGGCGCGGACTTGAGCCGGATGGTTGATCCGTTTGAATGGGGCATTGGCATCGCCAGAGATTTGGGTCGAAATCGGCGATCGCTAGCCGAGCGCATTGCTGCTGAAGTACCCACCTTGATTATTGCGGGTGACTGCAACGGTAGCTGTGATGGCGTCGTGCCGATCGAGTGCACCCGGTTCCATCCAGCCAGCTACGTTCAGGTGAAGAACATTAGCCATGACCAGCTCAAAAAACATCCCGTTGTAGCGGATATTATTCAGCAGTTCTGGCAAGATTCGACGCATCTGTGTGTGCCTGAGCCAGTGGTGAGTGGGTGCGATCGCATCATCCGCCGGCTCCAGGCCATTCCAGGAATGACCGATGCCCGCTATCAAAATTTCGACAAATCCGAGCTGTGGGCGCGACTACCCGATGGTCTGATCTTGAGCACTTGGCGCAGCCGACTCAATATTCACCATGTGTTTTTATCAAATGCTGAAGGCGATTGTCTCCTTGCAGGCTTTGTGGGCTGGCCGCACACGAGTGACTTGTACGATACCTTGTGTCAGCTGCGAATATGGCCGTCAGCGCTAGCGAGCTATCGCCAGGACGGTATCCACCAGCGCACTTGTAGCGCTTCGGGAGAAAGCGGCGAGCCCAGATTGAGCGGTAGCCAAAAGACGGCAGATAGTGCGATCGCCCCTAGCATCGCCCAGCCGATTGTCCGAACTGACTCTGAGGCTGAATGCAGCCATTCGCTGAGCAGCCAAGCGAGCGCCATAAAGCCAAATACCGCTGCGGGCATAAACAGATAGAGATAAGTGCAGCGGCTCACAAATATCCACGGCAGCCAGTTTGAAGCGTAGCTAATGAGCAAGTAAGCGCTCATATTTCGAAAACCTGAATCTGTGCTCTGTTTGTTATCTGCTCTATATTTTTTGTCTGTAAATCTGTTCTTTAATGAGGCAATGCTTTCTACGAGAAAAAGTATGATTGCCGCGATCGCTAGCCACCATAGCACCGGATTCCCCATATTCGTGACCGTATGAACGCCACGACTAGTGGTCTCATACCAGTAGGCAACAGGTCTGATCAGCAGCGGCCAGCTTGCCCAACTTGAGCAAGCAATGTGGTCGGTTTGCAGGTGCCGATGAAACGTTATCAGCGTCGTATGCAAGGGGATAAAGCCCTGTCCTGTCAGGTGTAAATGAGGCCACCAAACCAGACTGTAGGTGAGTAAAGGAATCAGTAGGCCATAGATACCGCCTTGAAATAGACCTTGCGCGATCAAGCGCGATTTGAACTGGCTGGATCTGAATTGACCGAATTTGGCCTGACCGGATTTAGGCTTACTGAACCTCTTGGCTCGGGTGTTGGTTGTTATATTGACTCGCCAGATCTCCCAAATAAACAGGCTGAGCAGATAGCCTAGGCCATTCCACTTAACCGCAATCGATAGAGCGATCGCTACTGCCGACAACACCCGAAGAGCGTGACTTGTGAAAGTCTTCTTTTGCCCTGACAAGCCACCTGAGCGTAGCCATAGCCAGTGGCTCAGCAACCCAAAAAACACCACATAGACATTGATCAGCGCATATCGAGACTCCGCAATAAATAACCCGTCTATGGCAACAAATCCACCCGCTAAAAGAGAAAATGTAAAACGTTTGTCGATGCCTTTTCTGGCATCTGTTTTTCTAGTATCTACAGTCTGCGCAATACCCATAACAACCAGCGGAATTAAGCACCCCACCAGCGCATTCATCCAGCGATAGCCAAAAGCAGGCAGTGCCACACCCGGCACCAGCCGATAGGCAGTATCCGCATCTATCGGTAAAATGTATGCGCTCAGCCAAATTCCGACCGCAATTAGATACTTGCCTAGCGGTGGATGCGCATCAAACTCAGGCACCCCTGCCAGATAAGCTTGAGCAAACTTAACGAAGTAAATCTCATCAAACACCAGCACATTGAATCGGCCTAGCTGCCAAAATCGCAGGCTAGCGCTCAGACACACAATAGCGGCTATGCCAATGCCATAGTGCTTAGGGCTCAGTCCATTCAAGCCGAGCACAGCCTAATAGACATGTCCTGACGGCACCGTATCAGCAGGGTAGCGGGTAGCCGCGCGACTGCTCAGCCGATGGATAACGCCCATCCCTGCGAGCGTATTGCATCCCACCGGGCAATAGCGGGTGAAGTCAGCTAGAGTATTTATCTGCTTGATAATTAACGGATCGCTCTGAGTCATTATTTGGTAGCTGATCTGCCCTGTGCAGCTCACAATCAACTTTGAAGACTGGCGTTGGTAGCTCTGAACCGTTTCAGTTTGAATATTTAAGTGCGTGATCGCAACAGGTGCAACAATGCTTGAAACAAAGGCCAAACCACTATAGTGATTCCAGCATCGTCGCAGCGGATGAAACATAGCGTCAGGGGTCGGCAGCAAAGTCCCCTGCCCTTGCTGGCCAAAAGCAACTGGGGTAACAAACTGAAAATGAATATCGCGCTCGTGAGCCGAGGCGCACTCATAAATTTTTGAGTAATTACAGCTTGCAGCCCAGTCCGCTTCAGGAAGATCAGCCGCAACATCGGCTATCTTTACACTGCCTGAGCCTAGCTGAAAAACCTCATCCTGCAGCTGATTCCATAGAGGGGCCAAATGAGCGAACAGGTCATCGTCTAGTAGGGAAATACGCCACCAGCAGCGGACCCGCGCGGCAACGGGCCGATAGTGAGCGTATTGAAGGGTTGGAATATCTGTTTGCTCTCTACGAATAAAGTGATGTATGTTTCCCTGAGAGGGGAGATGTCTGCTGACTCGTCTGTCTTCTCTTGGCTGCTGGTCTGTAGCCGTCTCGCTCGCCGCTTGAGTGAACTGCAGCGCACTCACACTGTAGGAACGATTTTGCTTATCTCGACGCAAAACTCGGCCTAGCTCAAGATCAACGCTATCTACCAGATCAAAAAATAGCTGCTGAAGCGAGTAGCCCTGCAGATGCCGCTGAGGAATTGACGACTCGGCAACCAGATTTAGAATTAAGCTTTGAGGCATACGCTCTGTGCTAAAACAGCTTAAGGCAAAAGACAGAAGTAGGACTAAGAAAGTGTCGGAAAGATATTGGATTTATAAAGTTTTTGGATTGCGACACAAAACTTCTCTGTGGAGCGGACAAGCTTTAAAGATTTTGTAACGAATTAACTTTAGTTAATCTTACCCAACTCGCTCTTTAATACTCAGCAAGGAGTATGCCACCTCACTAGCTGGGGCGATCATCAGCATGAGCCGAAGCTTGCAGCTTAAAGAAATCCAGATAAAGCGGAGGCGAGCAAACCCGTAAATTATTTGGACGGGGGTAGATGCGAAGGGTTCCTGACAGCACTTCTGATAGCTTGTCAGAGCAATCGCTAAACTGTGACGGGGGGTGATCCCCATCACAGTGCGTATATTGGGAGCGGGGAACTGATGCAAGCGACAGTAGGACGGACGATGGCCGGGCTGTTTGCCGGGCTAATATTTTTCTTGAGCCTGTGGATTGTACTCCCAGCGCCTAATTTGTTTTTTCTGCGGCTGGCGGTAGGCACACCAGAAATCAGTCCGCTTTTGGAAGGCTCAAGTGCGATCGCGCTAATTATCGTGCTTGCCACTGCCCTCCCTCGCCCCTGGTATCTACCCAAAAAACGCTTCTCCCGTTCAGCGCGGCAGCGACCTTGGTTTCGCCGTTTTCTAGTTGCTTTGTTATTAGCAACGTTGGGATTGAGCAGCCTGCCATTGCTGCGCTATCAGGGTACAGTCGCCCAGGCAGAACAATCGATGGCGATCGCCTTTCCGACCGCCTTTTCTCAGGGCCGCTCAACGACGCCCTCTCACCGTTTCAGCTGGCGGACCTTTTTTCGCGGCAGGCCCATTCCCAAGGTCCGTCAGCAAACGGGCATTGTCTTTAGCCAGCCTACCCCTCAACTACCGCTATCGTTGGATCTCTATCAGCCTTCCAGACCAGGGCAGTATCCCGTTATTTTGACCATCTATGGGGGCAGTTGGATGAGAGGGACCCCGGCTGAGAGCGAGAGGCTCAGCCGTTTTTTGGCCGCGCGCGGCTATGTGGTTGCCGCCATTGACTATCGCCATGCGCCGGATCATCGGTTTCCCGCTCAGCTACAGGATGTTCAAGCGGCACTGGCTTTTGTGCGCGATCACGCCGACGATTACGAAATCGATCCGAATCGCATCGGTCTATTAGGCTGGTCGGCAGGCGCGCATTTAGCCATGCTGACGGGCTTTCAGCCAGGGGCCAAGGTTCAGAGTAAGGTGCAAAGCATCGTCAGCTACTACGGCCCAATTGACTTGACCAGGGGCTACGCCGATCCGCCTACTCCAGACCCGATAGATGTTCGTTCAGTGTTGGTTGCCTTTATCGGTGGCACGCCCGACGAGCAGCCTGCGGCCTACGCCCAAGCCTCTCCTATTACCTATGTAAATCAGGCTAAGCCTGACGCCTTGCCGCCGACTTTACTGATCTATGGTGGGCGCGATCACGTTGTCGAAGCGAAGTTTGGCAGGCGTCTGTACGATGCGATGCAGAACAGTGGAAATCGGGCTGTATGGGTCAAAATACCTTGGGCCGAGCATGCTTTTGACAAAGTATTTAACGGGGTTAGCAATCAGCTAGCTTTACACTTCATTGAGCAGTTTTTAGACCAGACGTTGCGGGGGTGAGAAAGACTGCATACTAAAAAGTGACGAGAGCTGTAGAGAACAAAGGGGCATCGGCGCACATGAAAAGGTTCAAGCTAGCAGGATTGGCACTGTCGTTAGTTTTTCTGACAAGCTTGCTAACAGGCTGTGACAGGTTCTCTCAGGTGCCGCCAAACCAGGCCGTTAAGCTAGCGATCGCCCATCAGCTCACCAAAACCCAGCAAGCCTTGGCACAAGATCTCGGACTTGCGACCACTGCCACTGGTGAGAGCAAACCCAACTTCAAAATCGACGCTCTTGTTGTCCAAAGCCGGGAAAAGCTCACTGATCCAACCTTTCAGCAAGATCGCTATCCCAGCGATCTCTACAGGGTTCGTGGCACCTACCAAGCTCATCTCACCGCGCCTAGTCTGCGCTCGACGCAGAGCGAGCAGCCAGACACTCCATTCGATCTTTACTTAGGCACCAATCCACAGCCTGACAGCGAAGGCGATGTGGAAACGTGGTTTTTGGTTGAACCGCCGGTATAGCAGTCAACGGATGCATTCGTTGACTGCTAGTCGAGTTAGCTGTTGTCGTTAAAGGTTTCTAGCGATTGCTAATGTCCTAACTAACTCGACAGAAGCAATAGAAGTGCCAACCAAATCAACTAGCCAAACCTAACCCCGTCGAGCTACCGCCGCCGCTTCAATAAAAATTCGCTGCACGTCAGTATGCGTCTCCCGAATTGCTTTCTCAATCCGCCGTACGGCAGCTTCGATATCGTCTGAGGACAGTCCATCTTTAAATTCGATATTGAGCGCTAGCAGCACATCCTCGGGACCTAAGTGTAGAGTAATCGGTGCTTCTGAGGCTGAGACAGCCGCGTCGGAGCTGACAATCTTTTGGATGCTTTGGCGGGTTTCTGGCGAAGCGCTCTCACCGACTAGTAGCCCTTTGGTTCTCGCGACTAAAGCGATCGCCACCACCGTCAGCAGCACCCCAATCAGAATAGAGGCGATCGCGTCATACACAGGATCGCCGGTAGACTCACTTAGCCAGACACCGACAAAGGCCACCGCCAAACCCACCAACGCTGCCGCATCTTCTACAATCACAATAAACGCGCTGGGATCTTTACTCAGCCGAATCGCTTGCCAGAGCCCGATTTTCGGATCAGCTTGGGCTTTCCTAAATTCTCGAATTGAAACCGTCAGCGCCGCCCCTTCAAAGATGGCAGCAGCGCCTAGCACGCAGTAGCTGACCAGCGGATCGCTCGACACAGAAGTTTCCTGTAAGCTGCGCACCCCCTGGAAAATCGATACCCCACCCCCCCAGGCAAAAATCAGCACAGCCACCATCAGCGACCAAAAGTAAAGCTCCTGACTACGCCCCAATGGAAACTGCTCATCGGGCATCGTCTCACTTTGCTTCAGGCCATATAGCAGCAGTACCTCATTTACCGAATCAACCACTGAGTGAATGCCCTCAGAGAGCATGGCCGAACTACCGCTAATGGAAGCGCCGACAAACTTAGCGATGCCAATCGCGATATTAGCCGTCATTGCAGCGTATATGGCGGTTTTAGAGCCTGTGGACATAGAACATCAGGAGTAAGTTTGAGTTAAAGCAAAGTGGGAAGCCCCTACTATTGCCACAGTCGATTGACCACCTCTACCGCAGCGGGTACAGAGTCAATTTCACCGGGCTCCTCAGCAAGAAAACCAAGATTGGGTGCAGGGGCGTTCTTATTGTTCAAAATTAGCAGGGTAAGCTGGGCAATGCTCGAAATGCGATCGCGATCACTCCCAAGCAAACGCCGCACATCCGGCAGTGCAGGCAGTGCCTGACGCCCCAGATAAGTAAGCCCCAGCGCTGCTAGCTCACGGCTTTCCACGTCGCCCGAAGATAACACCGATACCAGCGTTGGTAGGATTTGGCTGCTGTCTTGGGTCAAGATCCAAATGGCATCGGCGGCGTACAGCCGAGTCAGCATATCATCACTGTTTAGCGCCTCTGTGAGGCCAGGCACCGACTGCTGACCAATTTTCGTCAGGCTATTGGCCACCGTCTGATTCACGTCTGAGTGGTTGCTCTTCAGGGTGCGAGACAATGCTGGAATCGCCACGTCTGCCAAGGGGCCAAACTCTCCTAACGCTCTCGCTGCGGCCTTGCGCACATCGCTATCGCCATCGTCTAGCGTTTCTGTCAGCGCAGATACGCCAAGCTGAACCGCTGTGTTGCCTAGCGTGTCAATCTGGCCAATATCGCCAAGCAACGTTGCCGCCGTTTGCTTAGCCAAGCTGTTGGCCTGCTCGTTTTTCAGCAACGCGCCTAGAGCGGGTACTGCATCTGCGCCCATATTCACCAACATATCTGTCGCAATGCCTCGCACCAGTGGGGACTCACTTTGCAGAGCCGCAATCAGCACGCCTGTGAGCACACCGCGATCTAGCCCTACATTGCCTAAGGCGCTCGTGGCTAGCGCCCGTACGAGTTCGTCATTGTCTTCAGCAACTTCTAGCAGGGTGGGCGTAGCCATCGCGGCGGCAGTGCCGATTTTGTTGAGCGCATAGGCTGCGGCCTGACGCGATCGCACATCGCTAGATTCCAACGCTGTCACCAGCGCCGGTACCGCATTAGAGCCGCTTGCAGCCAGCGTATCTGCGGCGGTACGTCGTACAGTCGGGTCGTTGCTGCTCAAAGAAGCAACCAGATCGGAAAATTCGTCGATCTCGCTTTGATCAGTCGGGACAGGGGGTTGAGAGGTCGGTGGGGGAG
>JBAUIB010000108.1:0-14584 GCA_049680585.1 Phormidesmis sp. | reverse complement strand
GATCAAGGTAATGTATCTCAAAGACAAAGACTCCAGCGAGTTCTCAGATACACCTACTAATTGGGCAACCTTAATTCCTTTTCAGTACAACGCCGATACGCTAGGCTATCGCCCTGATCTCGTTGATCGCAAGATTGAGAGCTGGGCCGATTTGTTTGATCCGGCCTTCAAAGGAAAAACGTCCATTCTCGATATTCCTTCTATCGGGATTATGGATGCGGCAATGGTGGTTGAGTCGGCCGGACTGATGACCTTTGGCGATAAAGGCAATATGACCAAAGCTGAAATCGATCAAATTACTGACATTCTGATCGAACAGAAAAAAGCGGGACAGTTCCGTGCTTTTTGGAAGACGTTTGACGAGTCGGTTAACTTGATGTCCTCCGGTGAAGTGGTTTTACAGTCGATGTGGTCTCCGGCGGTGACCGCTGTCAAAGCGCAGGGAATTGAATGCATTTATGCGCCGCTAAAGGAGGGCTACCGTGCTTGGGGCGGGGGTGTCGGGCTCTCTAAAAGTTTGGAAGGGCCAGCGCTAGATGCCGCTTATGCCTACTTAGATTGGTTGCTAGACGGCTGGGTCGGTGCGTTCTTAGGCAGACAGGGGTACTACAGTGCGGTGCCTGAAAATGCTCAGAAATTTATGTCACCAGAGGAATGGGCTTTTTGGTATGAGGGTAAACCGGCTGAAGTGGATATGGTTGATCCGTTTGGAACAACTTTAGAGAAAGCAGGTGCCGTCAGAGACGGCGGCTCTTTTGAAGAGCGGATGGGCAATGTTGTGGTCTGGAACTCGACGATGGATGAGCAGGTTTATCTGGTTCAAAAGTGGAACGAGTTTATCGCGGCGTAAAGTTTGTAATTTAAGCTTGTAACTTGGGTTGTAGAGTGGATGCGCAAAAATGTATAAATCCTGGAAGACTTTGCAGCCTTACCTACTGGCAGCACCTCAGGCACTGATTCTGTTCATGTTCTTGGTGTTTCCAATCGCCATGATCTTCATCGTGAGCTTTTGGCAGTTCAACGGCTACGCCATGACACCAGCGTTCACGCTAGATAACTATGTCGGCGTTTTCACCTCAAGCGTTTCACTCTCGACGTACCTAAATACGTTCAAGTATGTCGCGCTGGTGTGGAGCGCTTGCTTAGCGATCGCGCTCCCCATCTCCTACTTCCTCACCTTCTGCATCGAACGAGAGAGCCTGCGGGTTTTACTATTTCTAATCTGCACCATCCCCTTTTGGACCTCCAACATCATCCGCATGATCTCCTGGATTCCGGTGCTTGGCAGAGAGGGCCTGTTAAACCAACTCCTGCTAAATCTCCATTTAGTTCAGCAGCCCGTAGAATGGTTTCTCTATTCAGACTTTGCCATTGTGCTGGGCATGGTGCATCTCTACAACTTTTTTATGATTGCACCTGTGTTCAACAGCATGATGCGAATTGATCGAACGTTGATTACCGCCGCTCGCGACATGGGCGCATCGGGCATTGACGTACTCAAAGAAATTATTTTGCCACTGAGCGCGCCTGGCATCGCCATCGGCTCTATTTTCGTCGTCACGCTGACGATGGGCGAATACATCACCGTGCGACTGATGGGCGGCGGTCAATCCGCCTCGATTGGCAAACTCATCAGCACCCAAATCGGCAGCTTGCAGTACCCGCTCGCGGCAGCCAACGCCGTCATTCTGCTGTTAGTAACATTGGTGCTTGTTACCGGCATTCTGCGCGTCGTTGACATCCGCAAAGAACTTTAGCGCCCTCAAGCTCTCAACCCTTCTCTCACCTCCCAACCCGTGGACTGAGCGTAGTCGAAGTCCTCTTACTTGCAAAAGCCTATGCAAAAACGCCACCCCGCCTTTTATTTCCTATCTGCCTTCTTCGGCCTGTTTGTCTTATTTCTCTACGGCCCTATGCTGGCCATCTTTACACTCTCGCTGCAAGGACCGGACGGCGCACTGACCTTTCCGGTGCGTAGCTTTGGCTTCTACTGGCTGGGTCAGGTTTTCAAAGAGCAGCGGGTCGGGAGCTTTGTCGAGTCGTTCCAGCGCTCTTTTTGGCTGGGTTTGATTGTGGTGGCGATCGCTATCATCGTCAGCGTCATGGCCAGTATGGCCTTTCGCAACCAGTTCAGAGGGGCCAAATCGCTTTTTTATCTTACCATTTCTAGCCTAGTCGTCCCCGGCGTGCTGATCTCTCTCGGCATCGGCATCACCTTTCAAGTCCTCGGCATCCAAACCAACTGGTTTTCCTCAGGCTTGGGTGCCCACCTCACTTGGACAGTGCCCTTCGCCTTTCTGATCATGCTCGGTGTCTTCAACCGCTTCAATCCATTCTACGAAGAGGCCGCTCGCGACTTAGGCGCTGGCGACGTCAAAACCTTTCAAGAGGTCATTCTACCGCTTATTTTTCCGAGTCTGATAGGGATCGCGCTGCTCAGCTTTACGCTCTCCTACGATGAATTTATTCGCACCTCCTTAGTCTCTGGTCAGAGCAACACGCTACCACTAGAGATTTTCGGGATGACAACCAACGTTACCTCACCTGCGCTCTATGCCTTAGGAACGCTGACCACCCTGTTCTCTATTGCCATGATTGCCGCGGGATTCGCCGCCTACAAACTTTTGTCACGTCCGTAAAGCGGATAGTTTATGAATTTCTCTGTTAAGAAAATTATCTATCAGAGGGACTTTCTATAGTTCATCTAAAGGTTGATTTCTGAATCTAAAAGGCTTTTCTAAGATGGGGAGGGTTGCAGAGCGCTTCGGAACTTTTACAGAAAAACAGGACACTTTATGGCAGATAGCTACCAGCCCACCGCAGGCGATTCATTAGGCCGTGACAGTATGACCCTATCGCAGCACGTGCTTCAGCAGCTCGATAGCATAGGCCCCGACGCGCAAGATCTCAGTGCCATCATGAACCGGATTGCCTTTGCCGCTAAGCTCGTTTCCCGGCGGCTCACCCGAGCCGGTCTGGTAGAAGACGCGATGGGCTTCACTGGCCGTCAAAACGTACAGGGAGAATCCGTCAAAAAAATGGACGTCTATGCCAACGACGTCTTTATCTCTGTTTTTCAGCAGAGCGGTCTGGTCTGTCGGCTCGTCTCTGAAGAGATGGAGGACATCTATCATCTGCCTGAAAGCTGCTCTACTAGCCGTTACACCCTACTCTACGATCCGATTGATGGCTCCTCTAATGTAGATATCAATCTCAACGTCGGCTCGATTTTTGCCCTGCGCCGCCAGCAGGGAGACGATCCTGATCAAACCGGCGCTGATCTGCTTACCCCTGGGCGCGATCAGCTGGTCGCAGGCTACATCCTCTACGGCCCTAGCACCGTATTTGTCTATTCCATTGGCAAAGGCGTCCATTCATTTACGCTCGATCCCAGCCTAGGCGAATTCATCCTAGCTAGCGAAAATATTCAAATTCCAACCCACGGCTCTAACTACAGCGTGAATGAAGGCAACTTCTGGCAGTGGGAGGACCACTACCGCGACTATATTCGATACGTCCATCGTCATGAGGGCTACTCAGCTCGCTATAGCGGTGCGCTGGTAGGCGACTTTCATCGCATTCTGATGCAAGGCGGTGTGTTTCTCTACCCAGGGACGCTGAAAAAGCCCGAAGGCAAGCTCAGACTCCTCTACGAATCTGCGCCACTGGCCTTTCTAGCCGAGCAGGCGAGTGGGACAGCCTCAACCGGAGAGGATTCTATACTAGATATCGAGCCCAATCACATCCATATGAGGACGCCCTTGGTTATCGGTAGCGCCGAAGATGTTGCCTTGGTAGAATCCTTTATTCAAGAGCGCAAGGCAGAACGTCCGCCTACCCCGTTAGGTGCGTCTTCTCGGTAGATATAGATAAACGGTAGATAGAACGAACGGCAGATAGCACATATTTTCTTAACGAGCCAACCTTTAAAACGGATGTGAAAGTCACAGTAGTCTGTCCCGTTGATTGGATACCTTTGCTAGAGTAGCGGCATTTAATCCAGCTTTAATCAAGTTTAGAGATGGCTAGATAGAATAAAGTAAAGCTTGCTTGACTGGCTTGCTTACTGGCGGCGCTACCGTCCACGGCAAGCCCAAAAGTCCATTGGCTAAAGTCCATTCGCATACCCAACCTTTTAAGCCCCTGCACATATGGTTTCTCTGCTCGAAAATCCGCTTCGCGTTGGTCTCCAGCACGACCGCATTCCCGCCCCGCAAATACTCGTTATTTTCGGCGCCTCCGGCGATCTTACCCATCGCAAGCTTGTGCCTGCGCTTTACCAGATGCGACTGGAGCGTCGGCTGCCGCCTGAGCTAACCATTGTCGGCGTGGCTCGACGCGAATGGAGTCATGATTATTTTCGTGAGCACCTCAAACAAGGCGTTGAAGAATTTGGTGGGGGCCTAGAAAATGTCGCCACGTGGGACAAGTTTGCGGAGGGTCTTTTCTACTGCCCTGGCAATATAGACAAGCCAGAAGACTATCAGCGGCTTAAACAGTTCTTAGGTGAGCTCGATGAAAAAAGGGGAACTCAAGGCAACCGAGTATTTTATCTTTCGGTTGCGCCTCGATTCTTTGCAGAGGCCGCTCAGCAGCTAGGTGGAGCCGGTATGCTGGCTGATCCTAGCAAACAGCGGCTAGTAATCGAAAAACCCTTTGGCCGAGATCTGGCCTCTGCCCAAGCGCTGAACTACAAGGTGCGCAATGTGTGCGCCGAAGAACAGATTTACCGCATCGATCATTACCTGGGCAAGGAGACGGTGCAAAACCTATTGGTTTTCCGATTTGCCAATGCGATTTTTGAGCCGCTGTGGAACCGGCAGTTCGTTGACCATGTGCAGATTACGGTTGCTGAGACAGTCGGGCTCGAAGGCAGGGCAGGCTATTACGAGACGGCCGGGGCGATTCGCGACATGGTGCAAAACCATTTGATGCAGCTGTTTTGCTTAACGGCGATGGAGACGCCCAATTCTCTAGATGCCGCGAGCATTCGCAATGAAAAGGTGAAAGTGCTGCAAGCTACTCGCCTAGCTGACGATAGCGATCTCTCCAGATCTGCGGTCCGAGGTCAGTATTCTTCAGGCTGGATGAAGGGCAAGCAGGTACCGGGCTATCGCGGTGAAGAAGAGGGGATTGAAGAATCTACCAATAATACATTTGCGGCGCTGTCACTGCGAGTAGATAACTGGCGCTGGCAAGGCGTTCCTTTTTATCTGCGGACTGGCAAACGGCTCCCTAAAAAAGTGTCAGAGATTTCTATTCACTTTAAATCCGTGCCTCATCTAATGTTTCAGTCTGCTTCTAAGCAGATGAACAGCAACATTTTGGCGCTGCGTATCCAGCCTAATGAAGGGATTGCCATGCGCTTTGAGGTAAAAACGCCCGGCTCTTCTCTAAGAACGCGCTCGGTAGAGATGGATTTTCGCTACGATGCAGCCTTCGGACAGCCAAGTACGGATGCCTACAGCCGTCTACTGATAGATGCTATGCTCGGCGATCAAACGTTGTTTACACGGGGTGATGAGGTCGAGCAGTCTTGGCGAGTGCTGACGCCGCTGTTAGAAGTGTGGGATGCGCCCGCCCCGCCTGACAGCATTCCGCTGTATGAGGCGGGTACTTGGGGACCCATTGAAGCTGAATTACTGTTGAATCGGACTAATCGCCGCTGGCGGAGACTGTAAGCGCGCCCGCTTAGTCCCTGCTTATTTTTCTTCTGCTCCTATATCTCTTTTTTCTTTTGCACAAAATGGATAAGTACAAACCACCTTCAGCAACCTCTATTCTGGCGCTTCAAAAGCCTAAAGATGCTTCTTTAGATGAGATTGAAGCGGAGCTAGAAAATATTTGGCACACGCAAGATGAGGGTAATGGGGCGAGTGCGTCCGTAGCAGTTCGGGCCACCACTTTTACCATTGTCATTTATGAGCCAGAAGAAATTCAGCAGCTGCTAGGAACGCTGGGTTTTTATCCGAATGATATTGACGGGCTGCATCGTTCTGAGACTCGAGAGGCCATTTTGGCGGCTCAAAAAGCCTATGATTTAAGGCTGACTGGACAAGTCAATACCGCGACGCTAGCCAAGCTGCGACAAGAGGTGAGTAGCCTACCGCCAGAAAAGCGACAGCTAAAAAATGCCGATGTTCGGGGCTTCAACTTTGATGGGCCTTTAGCTGCCCAAAATCCCTGCCGCGTGATTACGCTATGCCCCACGTTCGGTGAGGATGAAGGCGTCAGCGCGCAGGTGTCGGCCTACTGCCCTGTCCAAAAAAACAGCAGCAGCAAATTAGTGTGCTGTGAGTACATTACGCTGCGGGGGACCAAAGACGCGTTAGAAAGAGTGGGTGATCTGGTCAATTCGCTGGTTGTGTCGGACTTACCTAAGTTTGTGTGGTGGAAAGGAACGCCTAACCCTGAGCAAACTCTGTTTCAGAAACTCGCGTTGACGAGCAGCTGTTTGATTTTGGACTCTAGCTATTACGGCGATGCTGGTTCCGAGATTGTCAAAATCCAGAAGCTGGTGGATGAGCACACTAATATTGCCGATCTCAATTGGTACCGACTAGCGCCTTGGCAGGAGTTGGCCGCTGCTGCTTTTGATCCGCCGGAGCGACGGATGGCGCTAATAGAAGTTGATCGAATTGGGATTGATTACGAAAAGGGAAACCCTGCTCAGGCGCTGATGTTCTTAGGCTGGTTGGCGAGCCGGATGGACTGGGAACTCAAGTCTTACAAGCATGAGGGCGGCGATTATGATATCGAACGGGTGTATTTCGTAGGTGAAGGCGGACGTCAAATCGAGGCGGAGCTGGCGGGTGTGCCCGTGATTGATCAAGGGGAGGTGATGGGTGATCTAACCGGTGTGCGGCTGCAATCGACCAATCCTCAGGCTAATTGCAACACCATTTTGTGCTCTGAAACGGTGGGCTGTATGCGAATGGAATCGGGGGGAAGCGCTCAAAGTAGCTTGGTTGAAGAGGTGACGTCGCTATCGGATCAGCGCTCGGATTTGCTGTTGGGCCAGCAGCTACAGCGATGGGGCGAAGATGTGTTGTTTGAAGAGAGTCTGGCGGCGACTTCAGAAATCTTAGAGCTGATTGCACATCAATAATAGCTAGACTAATCAGCTTCAAAATATTCAAAAAAATTTCCTAGCATCTTTCGTCTGGAGGCGAAAGATGCTAGGAAATTTGTGAATTCTGCCAATTCGTGTTTTTACACACAACCGACTTGTTGGCGTCAATCGTCGTTATGGCCTAGTCGCCGTATGTACTGAGATAGCCTTCTAGGGCGTTAAAGCGATCTGCATTGAGGCTGTAGTACATCCAGCGGCCTTGCTGGCGGGCGGTGACAAGACCGGCTTCTTTGAGAGTTTTGAGGTGGAAAGATAGTTTAGACTGAGCAATGCTGAGGCGATCGCACATATCGCCTACACAAAACTCGCCTTCTTGAAGTAGCTCAATCACTTGAATGCGAATGGGTTCTGAGAGCGCATGAAAGCCAGCAAAAACGGTATCTGATGATTTAGCCATTGTAATTATTAAGATTTGACCTGGAGATAGCGCCGAGCATCCGCGCGATAGGGTAACCCTATGTGATGCTAGATACTCAAAGCTTAAACAAGGCAAATCGGTTTGGCCATCCGCGCTTATACGATGAAATCAAGCTATATCAATAGTTCTCTCGTTGCTGCGACTAGCGATAGTGCGGTGATTGACGCCGTCACTGCCCGTAGAATTGCGGATCCTAAAGATACAGTTTCGTAGCCATGCGCGATGGCAACCGTAATTTCTTCTGTCGTCCATCCCCCCTCTGGGCCGATGGCTAATGTAACGCTCGGCAGATTTACCGAGGTTAAATGAGTTTGGAGTTGAGCGAGCAAGTGAGGGCTATCGGTCTGCGCTGCACTACGAGCCCCACAAAGATATTTCAGACTGTGCAGATCAGCTTCGTGCTCCGCTAACGCTAGACAGGTCCGAAATTCTACGGGTGCAAAAACTGCTGGAACCCTTGCCCGTTCGCTTTGCTCTGAAGCTTCTTGGGCGATTCGCTGCCAGCGCGCCAGCCGGTTAGGGCTGGGCTTGAGCAGGGTGCGATCGCTCAAGGCCGGATAGATATGAGTCGCCCCCAACTCACTCGCCTGGCGCACCACCTGATCAAAGCTATTGCCTTTGGTGAGCGCAGCAATCAGCTTTAAAGGCGGCATCGAGGGCGCGGCGACTGCTATCGTCTCTAGCAGTACGGCCTGATCGGGCTGTTCACCGAGCGCCGCTAGCCACTGCTGACCCTGACCATCTTGAGCAATAAAGCGATCGCCAGCGCTCAGCCGCAGCACTCGGGTTAAATAATGTGTTTGGTCTGCCTCTAGAGTGAGCGATGCTCCCCGACATTGCTGTAGGTTGATGGTGATCCGCTGAACCATCTCACTCAAGTCCCTTCTAAAAAAGCTGGCTCTAAAGGCTAGCTTAAGACTTAAAAGAGATGCCCAGCAATCAAAACTAATGTTGAAAATCTGAAAACGCTAATGTATTGAGTCAAGATGGTAGGACTGCCCGCCACCATTGGCAACTACTCACCCCACTGAACAATTTCCACATCTACAGTAGAAATCCCGGCGCTATAAGTGCCTAAGTCGCGAGCAGCTTGCTCTGAAATATCTAACGCACCGCCAGAGCGATCATTTACCCGCACCGTCACCATGAGCCCAGTATCTGGATTTGTGAGTTGCACTAACGTGCCAAAAGGCCAGTCAGGATGCGCCGCCGTATGGCTATACCGGTCAAAAATCTCACCGCTAGCGGTGTAACCACCATCAAATCCAGGGCCGTACCAGCTCACCCGCATCTGCTCGGCCACAGCTGTCGCAGGCGTGAGTAGTCCTAACACAACCAATCCGGCTACTGCACTTACGCTCAGAGGCCCGGTTAATAAAGAGCTGACTGTCGGCCGGGCAGCCATCAGAGAATTAGACGGCAGATTACTCGAGATGCACAAGCGCTTGAAAAAATTCATCTGAAGATTTCTCAGTCAATTTTTGGGACTATTATGCCAAGGGATGAAATATAGTGCAACATTTTGCAATGTTTGACCCTGTTTGACTGATTGGTCGCCATAAACCCCGCTTTGTGTTGAAGCGCTCTGAATCGCTATTGATGACTTAATAAAAGACACTATGCACTTTCACCATCTGCACTTTTACGTTGAAGATGCGGCCTTTTGGCAAGATTGGCTCGTTCATAAACTAGCTTTTCACCCAGTGCCTGCTCGCTCAGTGGTTAGGCACACTCACCCCCAAACCAAAGTTCTACGCCAGGGCGGAATTGAAGTTCGCCTCTCTGACGCTGAGCACTCAGCGGCGGCTGCACGCTATCTCCAGCGCCACCCCTCTGGTATTGCAGATATTGCGTTTGCAACGGATAAATTTGATCAGGTGCTAGCGCGGGCCTGCGCTCAAGGCGCGGATCTACTGGGCACAGTGGCGCTGACCGCTGCGGGCCGACAGTGTCAGCTCAAGGGATGGGCAGACTTACGGCATACCCTGATAGAGGTTTCGCCGCAGTGGCAGCCCTATCGAGAGCACAGCGATCGCGCGTCGTCGCCGGATCTCTTAGCAGTAGATCACGTGGTCTTAAACGTACTTAAGGGGAATCTAGGGCCTGCCGCCACTTGGTATCAGACCGTTTTTGGGTTGGAGGGTGGCCAGCAATTTGATATTCAGACCACCCACTCAGGGTTGCGTTCTCAGGTTCTGTTTCACCCTGATGGCACGCTGCAACTGCCGATCAATGAGCCTAGTTCGGCCAATTCGCAAATTCAAGAGTTTCTGCTGCATAATCGGGGGGCCGGGGTGCAGCATGTGGCCCTGCGGGCGCAAAATGCGATCAGTGCGATCGCTCATCTTCGCCAGCGCGGTCTAGAGCTGATCAGCGTCCCCCATACCTACTACGACAGCCTCCGTCAGCGCTCAGACTGCCCAGTTCAAGACACCTCTGCCGCCAGCCATCAGCAGCTTCTCCTCGACTGGGCCCAAGGCGGACAGCAGGGCATGCTGCTACAGACTTTTACCAAACCTATATTTGCAGAGCCCACCTTCTTCTTCGAAATTATTGAGCGCGGCACCTATGTAGAAGATGGGCAAACCAAACGCGCCCAAGGCTTTGGCGAAGGAAACTTTCAGGCATTGTTCGAAGCGATTGAACGGGCCCAGCTTGAGCGCGGCACTCTGAATTGATTGACGCAAAAAAGCCCCGGATCTAACAGTTAGAAATCCGAGGCGCTTTTTCGAGTGGTTGCTGATGTATTGATGCGTGATGAAGGCACGCTATAAAAGTGCGCTGTCAAAGTGCCAGAGGCTAACGTAAGAAGCCCGTGATAAACCAAAGCACCAGCAGCGTAATACTCGCTGAGAGAGATGCAATCTGATCGCCCGGCAGGACAGTCCCTTGGCTGCTTAGGATCTGAACAATCAGCGATCCTAATGCTAGGCCAACCGCTAATCCCACCGCCGAGAGCCCCATAGAGCGCCACAGCTTGCGACTCTTTTTATTGAGAAAGTAAATAGCGCACATCATACCCAACGCCAGTGCTAGAGACGCCCCAACAGACTCAGCAGGCAGGCCAGCAGCCGAAGGTTGAGCCGGTTTCAATAGCCAGCTAATGCCCGCTAAGCCTGCAAAAATAATCGACGGCCAGAGCAGTTCACTGCTGTTTTCCGGCTGATCGAGCAGGTCTGAAAACCACTGAGAGCCGCGATTTTCGAGCGAGCTGCCGATGGAAGACGGTGAGACTGTCGGCTTGGCCTGCTTTTCAGCAAAGCGAATCCGATCAGGCACTTTGATTTTGCCTTCCTGACGCAGTCTGAGCCGCTCCATCAAGATGGCATCATAAGCCGCTTCGACAGATTCTTTCTTTTGCGGATTGTCCTCGTAGTCGGCAACCAAGCGCTTACGAGCGGACTGTACCTCTTCAAAGGAAGACGCTTCTGTCAGTCCTAACGTTTCGTAGTGAACGTTCTGTTCGCTCATTCCTAAACCTCCAGAATCGGCCTGATCGTTGAACCTAGGCGCTTAAACCAGTCGCTTAAAACAGCTAGATTCCAGCTTTACCGTTGCCTTTAGGCATTCTCATAGCTGAGAAAACCAGCAAATATTCTTACAAATATTTCTAAATCAAATATTTCTAAATATTGTCAGTAAAATGCCAACGTAAAGCTTTACCTATATAAAAACACCCAGCCATAGTTTAACCGTGGATTGCTCCAAACGAAAACGGCTTTGGGTAGAGTCTTTGGAAAATGTGATACTTCCTTAGCTCAGCTTTAGATGACTAGACAGTCTGGAGATGACTAGGCGGGGTGAGCGTTTTTCTCGTGCTAACTTATCGCCCCTAAAAAGCGACAAAAGTAAAAAATGTTACAAGTACGACCGTTTATCTTTTTACAGGGCTCTCATTCAGCGCGAATTCACCCGGTAAAAGAGGCGTTTTTTGCTAAGGTGTGAGTGCATTACAAAAAAGTTTGCTGAAGCTTCCAGAATGTAAAGAAGTAAGGTAAGTAAAGCTACTTAATCTTATCGTTAGCACTCGGTGCCTTTTTTCTAGCCCTCTTTATTTTATGGGGCCTACAGAGCAAAGCTACAGAGATAGCGCTATAGAGAATAGAGTTGAAAATTCACGCCGCATTTTATTTGCTTTAGTACCAGGATTCTAAATTATGGCCGCTGCCAAAATCCTTGTGGTTGACGACGAACCCGCTATCCGTAACCTTATCCACCGCTTTTTAGCCAAACAGGACTACCAGATGGAGTCCGCCGAAGATGGCAAGAGCGCGCTTGCAGTTTTTGAGCAGTTCAACCCTGATCTCGTTATTTTAGATGTCAATTTGCCTGACGCAAATGGCTACGACCTCTGCAAGGAGATGCAGGCCCGTACCGGAGTGTTTGTGCTGATGCTCACGAGTCGCACGGATGAAGCGGACAAAATTCGCGGCTTCAACACAGGCGCAGATGACTATATTACCAAGCCTTTTAGCCTCGGAGAGCTAGAGGTCCGTTTGGGCGCTATCTTGAAGCGTCAGCGCCCAGTGACCGTGGCTGAACAGCAGTGCTTGACCTTTAGTAAGCTCTCGATTGATCCCATTCGCCGGGAAGTGACGCTGGCAAATGACATCGTGCCGCTGACCGCACTGGAGTTTGACCTGCTGCATTTCTTGGCGGGGCATCCGGGTCGCGTATGGCGTCGCTCTGAGCTGATTCAAAAGGTTTGGGATTATGAATATGTAGGCGACCAGCGAGTGGTCGATGTGCATATCGGTCAGATTAGAAAGAAAATTGAAATTGACACGACTCAGCCGACACTAATTCAGACCGTTCGTGGCGTGGGCTATAAGTTTGAGCCGCCGGAAACAGAGGCTGAGGGTCAGTAAGTCATCAGACCCATACATTAAGTTCTCAGGCTAGTTCATCAGGCTAAGCCCGGGCTAAATTGAGCGAGCCAAGCAACTGAGCAAACTGACCAAACCAGAGCCTTTGTCTTAACTCTTCTCGCATTTTAGTTAGAAAAGGACGAAAGGCTCTTTTGTTTGGTCTTTCATGAGCTCATGGGCTCGTTTTTAGCATGCTGGTTACGGACTTTCCAGGCGAGGCTGATGAGTTTGCCCCAACGGCGCTCTACTCGCTTGGGTGTCCACTTGAGCTGCTGAGCAATAGCCGCGTCAGATGGACCTTGTTCGGGATCTTCTAGCTGCTGCTGCTTGAGGCTCAAGAGCTGACTTTGCTCATCGGTGAGCTGCGCTTGAAAAAGCGTCCACTCGCGAGGTGAGAGTCCGAAGTTTCTGTCTAGGTCAGCCCCTAACCACTGGTGAACGAGCTCCCAACGGTGGAACTGCGCAAACTTTTCAACGTGGTACTTAAAGCGCTGCTGTAAGTAGTCGCGCTGGCGGGCTGTTAGCCCCAACACTTCGTCGATTTCAGAGGCGGCCATGTCTTGCAGGCGCAATACCAGGTAATCGACACATGCCTGCTGATCTTGAGACTGCAGGTATTCGACGAGCTCTTTGATGATGCGATCGCGCAGCACAGACTCAGAGGGATCGACAGTATCGGCCACCATTTTCTCGCGAATTTGCTGAATGGCCGGCGAGCGAAACAGGTTGTCAGCGTCGTCACCTTTGGGTGAGTCAACTGCCATTTCAATATCAACAGAGGTTTCAGCCGGCAGGCGACGGGCAAATGCCTGCGCTCTGAGCACAATTAGCTGCTGATTGTAACAGCCTGGCAGAGAGATCCGGCGCTTGGCATAGTGCTCACTAAACGCCATATATTCGGCTAGCTCTAGGCGCGTTCTTGGCGTGTACTCGGCGCTGAGGTGGTTCTCACGGCGGAAGGCTTTGAGGACTTCGATATAAAATCCTTGGAGGAAGTCTTCTAGCAGCGTGCAGCGGCCCTGGAAGCCAAGCTGGGTTCTGGCGGGTGCAATATATCGATAGGCGATAGAGCTGAGGCGGCTGTGGAGCTCAACGCGACCTTGACGAGAGCCTAGTCGGTAGTAGTCGAGGTACTTTTTAATGCGGTTTTGAGCGAGCGATCGCTGCCAAGCATTAATCTCGCCTGAGGCTTGAATGCGTGCGCTTTTGCGACAGATGCGAGTCACTTCAATCGCCAGACGAGTTACCACCGCATTGACAACTTTTGAGCTCGTCGAAATCTTGTCGTTAATTTCGTTGGTCAGAAAATCAATCAGCTTTTGATCGACCGGGCAAAGGGTTTGTTCATCCCCTTCAGCCAGCGCCGGCGTACGGCTGCTGATGGTTTCTTTGTTAGAGGCTGTCTGTGTAGGCTGCTCTGATGTTTTTGGGGATGTCTCTTGATCAACCGGTCTTACTGAGACAGTCTTCTTCGCTTCTAAAGAAGAGCCAACGGGTTTTACAGAGTTTTTGAGTGGTTCGTCCGGATTGTTCTTGACAGTATCAGTAGTATAAAAGGCAACGTTGGGCTGGTTGAGTCGGATGTCTGTTTGGCGAGCGGGCTGCAGATTAGTCATGTAGATGAGTTCCTAGTTCTGTTGGGCGATGCACTAGTCGTTTTTGGCCGGTTTTTTGAAAAGCAGACTTTGAAAAGCACGTTTCGAAAAGCAAGCTAACAGACGATCAGTCGGCGCTTTTTCCGGATTTGACTGTTTTACCTTAGAGAATGTAAACCCACTCTTTGAAATGCCTTGTGGCAGTCTTTCAAGCCAACTGTCACATGCCAACTGTCACATGCAAAAACGGGCGTATGTAGATGGTTCATAGATCAACCTGGATGCTTTGCTAGATGAGGGATTTAGCGTTCTAAACCGCAGCTACGTCTCAGCAAAAAGGCCCATTGCTTTCTATGCCAGTTCGCTAATGGGCCTATCTCTGTAAAAAGCAGTGACTTTGTCGCCGTGGTCTGCAATAAAACGAATAAGCCTTCTACAGCTCTGCGCCCCATTCGACAGCGGCCTGCCAACCGAGTCCTTGACGGGCGATCCGAGGAAAGTCACTCGTCAAGTCTAGAATTGTAGACACCTGATACCTGAGTTCAGAATCGCTATCAATAATTACGTCTAC
>JBAUIB010000107.1:0-37110 GCA_049680585.1 Phormidesmis sp. | reverse complement strand
GGATAAAACAGTCAAACTTTGGAATCTTCAGGGCGAAGAACTCACAACCTTTAGCGGTCATACTGACGATGTTTGGGATGTCAGCTTTAGCCCCGATGGCAAAACGCTAGCCTCGACCGGTCGAGATCTGAGCGTTAGACTCTGGAATCTTCAAGGTAAGGAATTGCAAATCATTCAAGGTGCTACAGATGGCATCGAGATTGTCACATTTAGCCCGGACGGAGAAATTCTGGCCACCGCTAGCTGGAACAACACTGCCCAGCTTTTGAACCGACAAGGGAATGCATTGCAAACGCTGGAAGGCCATACCGCTGCGGCTGAAAGCGTTGAGTTTAGCCCTGATGGGCAAATGTTGGTGACCGGAAGCTGGGATACAACCGCGAGACTTTGGAACTTACAGGGACAAGAACTACAAGCGCTAAGCGGTCATACTGCACCGGTTGAAAGCGCCAGCTTTAGCCCCGATGGGCAAACGGTAGTGACCACAGGTTGGGATGATACCGCTAGGCTTTGGGATCTCGAAGGTAATGAACTGCAAACGTTAGAAGGTCATTGGGGATGGGTAAGAGATGCGGATTTCAGCCCCAATGGAAATCTTCTGGCTACTGCCAGCGTCGATCAAACGGTTAGACTTTGGCAGAAAAATGGGCAGGGTGATTTTCACCTCTCTCGAACGCTATGGACTCATGAGGCGCCTGCAAACAGCGTAGATTTCAGCCCAGACGGTGAATATCTCGTCTCGTCCGATTCTTCTGGCAGCTTAATTCTCGGTGCTGTTGCGTTAGATTTAACCTTAGACGACCTGTTAGAAAGAGGGTGTCTATGGGTGAAAAACTATCTAAGAGATAGTCCTTATGTCTCAGAGGCGGATCGGAAGCTATGTGATGGCTTTGAGCCCTAGGGCAGCTTTAAATCTACTCTTGCTCCTGCCGCTCGATTACCACGCTCAGGTGCGCAACCATTGCACCAATTACGCCGACCGCAGCCACCACCGGGAATAGGGCTGCGCCAATCGCACCGCCAATTGCGCCAACTGTCAGCGGAATTTCGATCAGCGCTTCTCCTTCCTCGTTTTTGATGATGATGCGGCGAATATTGCCCTGTTGAATAAGCGCTTTAATTCGAGCAACTAGCGCGTCACCCGAAATCTTGAATTCTTCAACCGTAACCTGCTCGCTGGCATCTGCCTCATAGCGTGTATCAACCGGCGTTGTGTCTACAACTAGGTTAGATTCGGGAGTCTCTGTATTCATGACAATTTGTCGCAATCAACTATTTTCTTTAGTCTACCAATGACTCATGAGGAAATAATGAGGGCCGCTGCTATCAGTTGGAAATAGGAGACAATATCTATCTATCTATCTATCTATCTATATAGGTAGGTAGGTAGGTAGCCGAAAAACATCAGCAAAGAGCGATTTTTCATCAGGGCATGATTTGGCATGAGCGCGGTCTGATATTGATACAGTGTAAAAGCTTACAAGTGCTTACTGTGAAGCATTGGCGAGTGCTATCATACCCGTGCCGCATCTGAGTCGGGTGCGGTTAAGGCAGATGTGATTGATTGCCTTATCTAATTGCGTAAAAAAGTTGTGTAAAAGAGGCCAATGGGAAAAGCTACTAGAATAACGTCTAACCGCATTGTAGTTGTATTTGATTTTGATGAGACGCTAACCCCTAAAGATAGCTTTGCAGTATTGCTAGAAGACTGTGGGCTGAACGCTGATGAGTTTACACGCGAGCGTATACAGCCACTGCTCGACCAGGGGTGGGAGAAGTATCTGGCTAGGGCTTACTGCCTGGTTCAAGAATCTCAGCAGCGCGACGATAAGATCACTCAGGCCAAGCTGGCTGAGGTAGGTCAAAATATCGCGCTATACCAAGGGACAGAGAACCTGTTTGAGCGGCTACAGCAAAAGATTCACCAGATAGGAGAGAACATCTCACTAGAGTTTTATCTGATTTCTGGGGGGTTTGTGGATATTCCTCGCAATACGAGCCTCGCTAAAGACTTTAAGCGCATGTGGGGCTGTGAGTTTCACTACAGTGAGACGGGCGAGATCGCGTTTATGAAAAGGCAAATGACTCATGTCGAGAAAACCCGGTATCTGTATTACATTTCCAAGGGGGTTAAAAGCTCTGAAAATGAAAGAGACTTGATTTACAACTATCAGAGTCTGCCTGAGGAAGATCTGTATATCCCTCTAAATCAGGTCGTTTACGTGGGAGATGGAGCTTCAGATATCCCCTGCTTCGACGTGATGGAACAGTATGGTGGTATGTCTATCGGTATTTATTCCAAGGGTGGCAGCGCATCGGAATGGGAGTATATGGAAAGCATTAGCGCTACGCAGAAACTCTCGAACCTTGTGCCTGCGGGCTATGAGGAAGACTCTGAATTAGTGCGATCGCTCGATTTGTGCGTCGAATGTATCGCAAAACGAATTGTGCTAAATCAAATGAGAGAATAAGAATCGTTTTTTGTCGGCAGGCTTTGTGATGCTTTCCTAAAGAAGCCGTCTGTAAATCAGTCCATGTGCTGATCATTATTTTCCAGATGCTATGCGTTTTCTGCTAATTGACAGAGGGAAAGCACAGGGGAACATCGTATGATTAGGCTTGCTATATTAAGGAACGATTAAAGGAACAAAAATGGCAAATTTCTTTACAGCTGTATCTGGGTATCGTAGGCTTGCCGTTGGCTTGCTGCTAGCGGCCTCGGTAGGTGTTGTCTCTGCCTGCGCTGAGACACCGCCGGAAACTACTACGTCGGAAGAAGCAGCCGAAAACGTCACTACCGAAGAACTTTCAGACGGCGCGGAGGGCCTAATAGGTGAAACAGTATCGTTGCGCTCCGAAGTCGGAGAGATTGTTGATGACAATTCCTTTTTAATTGAGGACGATCAGGTTTTTGGCGGTGAAGACATATTAGTTGTCAACGCTTCTGGTGAACCGATAGTCTTACCGGAGGGAGAGGGCACTGAGGTTCAGGTCACCGGGGAAGTACAGCAGCTAGTGGTAGCTGACTTTGAAACAGAGTATGGTCTAGATCTTGATCCGACTCTGTACGCTGACTACGAGGATCGTCCTGTAGTCGTGGCTGAGTCTATTGCACTCTCTCCTGATCCAGGTGAGCTAACAAGCAATCCTGAGCAGTATTACAACCAGAGAATCGCGGTAGCTGGTGACGTCGCAGAGAAGCTCTCCCCGACAACCTTTACTCTGAACGATGCAGAACTCTTTGGTGGAGAAGACTTGCTGGTACTCACCCAAGATATGACCCCTCAGACACAAGACGGTGAGAAAGTAGCGGTTACAGGCGTTCTGCGGCCATATGTGAAGGCAGAATTTGAGACCGATTACGATTTAGACTGGGATCTGTCAGTTCAAGAAGAAATTGAAGCAGAATACACTGAAAAACCTGTCTTTGTAGCTGACGGTGTCTATCCTTCTGCCATGTAGTCTGCGCTTTTACGCATCTTTGTTGATGTTTGTTTAGCGTCGAGCAAAAGAAAAGCACCCAGAGCGATCGCCTAAGAAGCTGTCTTTATGGGTGCTTTTCTATGTGTCAATTAGCTTGTGAGTGTGAAAAGCGTCACTTCTGGCGGGCAGAACAAGCGAATAGGGATAATACTCATCCCAATGCCAACGTTAATGTATAGGTTGTTTCCAGGTTCGCCATAGCCTCTCGCCCACCCATCGGCAAACACTTTGTCTTTTTGAGTGAGTTTTAGCCACGACCACTGGGGCGAGTTAGGGATACGAATTTGTCCGCCGTGGGTATGGCCAGCTAATGCGAGGGGCGCTGAGTTGGCCGGAAACAGCTCAAAGGTATCTGGATTGTGCATTAAAGCAACTCTTGGGCTATCAGCTGGAATGCCTTCTAGCGCGGCGCTCACATCGTCTTGGTTCGCCCAGCGCGAATCGACCGCTGCTAGGTAGAGAGGTTCGTCGCCGTCGGGCGATCGCATCTGCGCTGATTCATTTTCAAGCACCACAATGCCAGCTGCTTCTAGCTCTGTTTCTAGACTGCTAGCGAGCTGGGTTCCGGGTTCTGCCTGCTTACTGCTCATCCCATAGTCGTGGTTTCCTAGCACCGCGTAGGTAGGAATGCCCGCTTCCACGAGCGGTTTTACAATGCTCACAGCTTCCTCAATTTCACTCGCAGGCTCTGGTTCGGCGTGATAGATAAAGTCTCCGCTAATCAGGACAGCAGCGGGTTGTGCCTCTATTAACTGCTTAACGCTGCGGCGAGCAGTATCAGGATTCCCCAGCCACATACCAATTTGAAAGTCTGAGAGCTGAGCTATTTGCTTGCCTTCCCAGCTCGCGGGCAAGTTAGTGATTTTGGCTGTTTCTTTTTCTGTATTGAGGAAGTGGGGTTCAATCAATCCCCAAACAACGAGTAGAGCAGCGATACCCAGAAGTCCTCCTGCTGCATATTTTGTTGTTTGAAAAATACTCTTCATGTGCTTTAAAAATGCGAAGGCTTACGATGACTTCTAATCATCCCCTAGTTGAGTAGGCTGGATCCCCTCAATGCCTCAAAACTTAATTAAACGCAGGTTTTATCTGCCTGAAGAAAGAGTCTCTTATCCTCCCGGAGAGAGTTTTTAGACCATGCGCTTTGCAGATCTTTGGGTCTCATACTCTACTTCAATGCAGCTGTTCTACAATAGACGTACAGTTTAATCTCTGAATTTTTAGAAGACTCTGAGGTGGAAAGCGCCGAATCAGAATTCTGATGTTGTATTGGAAAATAAGATAATGAAATTAAGTCGTATATTGAGGCCCTTTCTTTTTCTGTCGGCGATGGCACTGTTTAGTATGGAAAGACCTGCGATCGCTCAATCTTGTACGCCGCTGGAAGTGGTCGAGGGCGAGGGCGCTACAGAAGTAAGTAAAACGGTGACGCTGCCAGGACTCTTATTTATTGACAGCAACTGGGACACCGACTTTGCCGCAGATGGTTCCTACAGCTATTTTGTCGCGAATGTTGTTTCTGAGAGCGGCAATCCCTACGATATTGACGTTTTTCTGAAGTATCCTGACGAATCATACGATGCTGCCTACAGTGTGCGCGATATTAGCCTGACACCGGGCGAGCCGCTGACGATTACGGCTGAGTCTCGGCTGAGGAGCGACCCTTACCAGGTGAATTTGAGAGTCGGTGGCCTGAATGCAGAAGGGAACACTTACACCGCCTCTGTTTCGGGCTGTCGCTAGGCCCTCTTTAAAGCGATGGGTGCGATCGCCATACTCGCCGCGATCGCACCCATCCTCACAAAGACCCAGTTTCTAGGACGACCTAGACCTCCAGCTATTCTCTAGGATTGTCCGTACTTCGCATGTCCGAGAGATCCGCTTGATCAAAAGACTGCCCCCAGCTCTCCGGCAGCAGATCGTTGAGTGGACTCTCTCTTTTGTAGCTATTCTCGGCGGTGTCTTTGCTGCTAGGGTTGTCTTCGTTATTTTTAATGGCCTGCTCAACCATCGGCTGAACGGATTCACCGTAGTGCTCGACCGTTTTCTCGACGCGAGCTTTGTCCATTTCGTAGTCAACGCTATAAGCAATGAGAACAGAGTTTTCAGGAGCGATCGCCTGCGCTCTCAGACTGCTGCTGATAGTATTTCCTAACGGGCTACAGCTCAGTGCAAACCCGACTGAAAGGATGACGGCTACGGTCAAACCTAATAATGGACCGGGTAATTGACCAAGTAATTGATCGGAATACTGTCGCAACTTCATATGCTCTATCGCTCTTTTTATCACTGTAGGGTTTAATCCTTAAATTTAGATAGACTTTTTCTCCGAGATAGCATGGTAGAGGACTCACGAAAATATCTCATCTATCTAAATTTAGACGTTAGCGGCGGCTAAGTCACTCTGTAGTTTGATCTTTTTTTGTGGTTCGAGATTTTGCGATCGCTAGGTTATCTCTTTCAGCCTTTGGGCCGCTTCCACAAGGGTATTAGTGATGCTATCGATATCATCCGGACGAACGTTCTTTACCTCAATTTTGCGACCATTGACCTCTAGGGCAAAATCAATCGGCTTGCCGGGTAGCCGCTCAAATACCTCCTGACAGGCCAGCTTAATCCCATTGCCTGGAATCTCTGCAGTGAGGATGCTCCACAGCCAGTGCGCTCCCATACTGCCTGCTGGCATCTCAGGATCTCGAATTCGCGCGACCGTTTCTACCGCATCTGATCGCCTGAGTTCTTGAAATAGCGTTTGCGTAATGGCTTCTTGCTGAGCTTCCGAAACATCGCTCTCGGCTTCGCGCCAATCAACTGTTAGCTGCACAGTATCACTCATGATTCTCTTTAATACCTCTATATATGATTCGAGTGTTTGCTAAAGAACTAGTGCCAGATCTAAGCGGGCGGTGACAGACAAACGACTCTAAAGCCGATGTCGTCAATTCTGTTATGAAAGGGATAGCTGAGACTATAGGCAGAGCGACAGTTCGTGGGCAGATAAGACCAAGAGCCACCCCGCAAGAACTTTTTTTGGCTCGATAGCCGCCAGGCACTGCCGCCTGCCGCGAGTGTGTTATGAAGATTATGCCAGCCATCTAAACACCACTCCCATACGTTGCCATGCATGTCATACAGGCCAAAAAGATTAGGCGGAAAGCTGCCGACATCGGTGGTCTGCTGGCGGTAATAGCTCCTAGGCCCTTGCCCGTAGGCATAGTTGCCATTGTAGTTAACCAGCTCTGGCGTGATTGTTTCACCGAAGTAGAACGGAGTTGTTGTCCCGGCGCGGCAGGCATACTCCCACTGCGCGCTGCTCGGCAGCTGATAGGGTCGTCCTGTATGCTGCGATAGCCACTGACAAAACTCTACCGCATCCGTCCAAAAGACATTCTCAATCGGTCGATTAGGCGCCTGCAGTCGGGCTATTTCAGCCGCTGGGCTAGGCTCTTCTCTACGAATAGAAGACACCACCTGCCATTGCGATCGCGTAATCACATACTTTCCCATCCAAAACGACGGTAGCGTCACCTCTCGCTGAGGCCATTCATCTTCACTGACACCCTCTTCACTTTTGGGTGCTCCCATCATAAACGTGCCGCCTAGGATATGCACCATCTCCAGACTCACCCCTTCTCCGAGATCTTCTTCAAATGTGCTCGCCTCGCTGGCGATGATCTGCGTGACGTCTCCTTTGGCATCTACCCGCACCGTTTCAAAGCTAATCACAGACTGCGACGCCGGGGCGGGAGCCACTTGCGCGCCAGCGGGCCAGACCGATAGCTGAATTGTGCACTCACCCGGCAGGCTACGACCGCCCAAGACCTGCCTTTCTGCCACCTGAACATCTTCGCTGCGCAGGTTGAGCAAGCGCTGAAGCTCTTGGAGGTTTTGCTTTGCTCCCTCGTTCAGCGGATAGGAAAATCCTCTTTCAGCTTCTAGCGCTTGAGTATAAACCGCCAAATGCTGCTGTCGTTCGCGGTATGGCTGCAAAATCTCATTTTCTATCTCTCTAGCTTGCGCCAGCGTTAGCCCCAGCCGCTGCTGCCACTGAGCCAAGACGGCCATGCCCGCCGGGCCGATGACGCCATTTTGAATCTTCTTTTGAACTTGCTTGCGGTAGTGCTGCTCGTTATCAATAACAGTTTTGGCCAGAATAATGTCATACCCTTGCTGACCGTTAAAGATCGCCGGTTCCATTGCAGGGGCTGCGACCTGCACCTGCGCCTTGACATATTCATGCAGATTTCTCGCCGAGATAAAATCTTGGCCATCGGGCGCAGCCCCGCCGGTTTTAAGCCCTTCTACCAGGTAGCGGGTATACACCGATAGCGGCTCACCTTCTTGCTCTAGGGCATAGCGCGCTGAGGTCGAAGCCGTTAGCAGGCACCATCCCCTGCCGCCAAAATGCGCCTCCACATCAATGCTGTCGTCATTCATCGCCAAAAAGCCATTAGCCAAGGCCGCGCCAAAACAGCAGTCTAAAATGACCACCTTCCGTTCGGCTGACGAATGGCTGATCTCCCGCTTGAGAAAATCAGCTTCAACCGCAGTGCCCGCATTCGGACGACCGTTTTCAAACAGCTCGCTTTGAGCGGTTGTCAGATAAAAGTCGCCCGTCATGTCTTTGATACCGTGACCGGTAAAGTAAAACAAAACCAGGTCTTGTTTGCTGAGCGAGGCGAAGACTTCACAAATGCGCGATCGCATCTCTCCCACATCGGGATTGACCAGTACGACAACCTCGTCGAACCCCCCGATATCTGGATCGCTTAAAATCTGGCGCATGGCGTCTACACCATTTTCAGGGCATTTTAGTGCCTTTAGCCCTGCACCATAGTCACTAACCCCAATCAGTAATGCAATTTTTCTAGCCATTTAACCAGTACACAGCTTCGTTTACCACCATCTCTTGTGACGATCTGGGTGCTATCCATGCCCTTCGAGGGCTATTCAGGAACGATTTGAGTGGTTAAGTAAGGCCAGTGAAATTACGTTGGCTGAGCCTCTGCGATTGGCGTTCTGTAAGTGCTGATGTGATGAGCTATTGGGCGGAATGCTGGCTGAGCGCTCGTAATACTAGTCGAGGGGTTTGCCCGGACAAGGGTTAAGTCAGTAGTATTTGTCATGGTATGTTCTTAATCTCGAAAATGTAGATGCAGCGATGGCAGGAGTTGCTATACGCTACTCATCAATTTTGTTTGATCTTGCAAGCGGTATGGGCTAATTTTGCCTATCTTCGCTAAATATTTACTCATAGGGCGATCGCTCCCGTTCTTTTCAATTAGCAGAACCCGCCTACATCTGCCGTCTGCTGAGCCTTTGAGCAATTGTGAAGCGCTACGAGGCAGCGGCGCTAACGCCACAGTAGCTTTCGCGAAACGGTTTGCCAGTTTTGGTTGGCCCAAAAAAGACTTTCGCTTTTTTGCTGGCTAGTTGTCTCTACGGTAATCGTGTGAATACCTCGCTGATGCAGTCGCTGAACGAGGGCCTGCACTAACTGCGTGCCGTAGTAGCAACGGCGATACTGAGGGCTGACATGCAGCATCTGCACAGTCGCTGCGTTGGCTGCTGCTGCCATTTTCAGCTTCGCAATCCCGACACCTTCTATTGCACCTCCCGCATTATTAGAGGCAGGCGCTGCTTTCAGGCAGACCACTTCGTACTCATCAGAAGGCTCGCCCTGCGGAAAGCAATCTGCTATCTCAAAATTAATCAGCGGTAGTCGCCTGAGGCGCACGTAGTCTTCTGAGGTGGCGGATACAATGCTGAGGGCGTCTTGGGCCTGTTTGATTTTGTGAGGCGAGCGCCACTGCTGAATCAGACCCGGCAGCAACGGCAGCAGCAGCAACACAACTACCAACACACCTGAGGCCACTAGGTAGGCGTCCTGCGCTTTGAGCAATAGCCCGGCCCCTAGCAAGGCGTTGTACCAGCAGTGACCAACGACGGTGCTCAGTAACCCGAAGCGCAGAAAAAAGACACCGTACAGAAAGACTGCCGGAATCCACAGCTCAATCCCGCGCAGGTAAAACGGATCGCTGAGGTAGCCAAGGTGGGCAAACGCCCAAATGCCGCCTGGGATGATCAGCGCCAACCAATGCTGAAGCGTGAGTTTACTCGTCGATTTGTCGGCTGATGTGCGGGAAGCCCGTTTGTCAGACCATTTGCCAGTCAGCTTACCAGTCAGCAGCAAAACAAAGCTAATGCCGACCAGCCTCGCCTGCAGCTCTTCTGAAACAGCCGGTAAAATGCCGCTTCTGAGCGGTCCTAAAAAGGGAAACGGCGTTGAGAACAGATTGCCGTAGTCTTCACCCATCGGCGACCAGCTACTAAACAAGCGCGTCGTCACCAAATAGAATAGCACCAGATAGCCCATACCAATGCCACCCATCATCATGCCTCGCCAGTAAGCCTGGGTAAACACCGCTAAGCGATTGGGACTGCGCGGTAGGATCATGTCTCGCTGCGGCCAAACCTGCTTGGCAATTTGCCTGCCGCCCATCCATAGGAAATAGATCGGAACCGCCGTCGAAACCGTATAGAACAACATGCGATAGATCGATTGAATCCAGAACAGCGTATAGTTTTGCGTAGTGCTGTAGTAGCTTTTATCTAGAGGCAGGTCGTTGAGCCGGGCCAGCATGCTAACGGCGAAAAAGATGAGCGCGGGTGGCAGTCCAGATTTCCAGTTGATTTGGCTACGGGCGATCGCCACTACATAAAAAATAAATGCCACGCTCAGCGGACCGTAAAAACTGATTAGGTAGAAGATGTTGGAGAAAAAGCTTGCCTGACTTCTTTCTTCGCTAAACTGCCGCGCAAAGCTCTCGGGTATTTTTAGCCAGTGGCTGTAGTAGCCGATGCGATCGCCATACACTCTCACCGTCAGTCGCAGTTCGGCCTCACCTGCCTCAAATCGCCGCCGCTTCCAGTCAAAGGTATGATCGACGCGTTTTGGCCGTTGCGTAATCGCCGCATCGGTCAGCTTCCAGTTCCCCAAATCCCAACCGCGCTCAGCCGTCAGGTAGGTTTCAGCGATTTTGCGCGCTGCCGCTTCTGTCAGCGAAGCGCCCGGATCGCTTTCAGGAATGGTATGGTCGTATCCGAGAACTTCCCCAGTGGTGGCTAGATACAGGCTGAATTCTTCTTGCTGTGACGGCTTGAACCAGCGCAGGCTCCAGAAGTACAGCGGCAGCTTGCGATCTTGAATGAGCTGATTGGTTTCGGGAATGCCGAGGGTGCGTTGTAGGTAAATAGAGGAGAGGCGATCGCGATCAAATCGCTGAACCGACTGATACGTATCAATGTCTTCTTGTTCGAGGGGGCTGTGCGATCGCAAAGATGCCTCTGCCTGCTGATAAATCGCTTGGCGTGGCACACTCAGATCAATCGCGGCGCTGGGAAAGACCTGTTGAAATAATGTAGTGAAAATAATAAAGCCAGCAATGCCCAAAAAGGTAATGAGGCGATCAGCTTTTGAGCGAAACAGCATGCCTTTTTATAAATTCTACGTGTCCCACCATAGCTTTTAGCGCAGCGCACTGGAAAATCGTTTCCCACCGCCCAGCATCCGCCGCCGATCATACTGTGCTTGATGCCGACCAAGCTATACTCGTCCCCGACTGTCCTGAGCCCACTGCCGACCGTTTCGCATCAACTGCCGACCACACTGCATCAACTTCCGTCCATCTGACGTGTAAGGTCTATGGCGGATAACAGTGCCTTTAACGTTATTAGTGAAACAACGCCATTTTTTCGCGCTTTCCCTAAGCTTTCTCAAGGTGTGTCGCTACAGCCATCCTATCGAGCCTGTGATTTCACTGGCCATTGAAATCACAGGTTTGAGCGCTAGCGGTTGGCGGCGAAAGTCTAAAGTTAGAAAAGAGAGACTACAACATTACAGCAATGTAATCGTTTGTTTCAGGTAAATATCTATTTTCTTATCTTAGAATGTGAACACACTGAAGCTTGTTCTTTCTTAGAGTTCTTCTCATTTTCTCTTTTTTAGAACACAAAAGGCGTTATCTATTTTAACCTCTTTAAGCGAATCTTCAAAAGATTCTGCGTTTAGCTTTTGTAGTTTGTCCATTTTCAAAGAAATTCATGCGTTTTCCCAATTCTGCTAATTCCCTCAGAAAAGCTGCGAGCATCGCTACTGCTCTACTAATTATGCCAGTGGCTGTCGCTTGTGGTGGCCCATCAGCAGACACTATAGATCCTGTTTCTGAAGAACCCGCTGCGACAATGCCTGAGGCAGAACCCGCAACCGCTGATTCTGCCTTAGGCGAGGGCGATACCATCGTAGATGTTGCGTCTGCAAATGGTTCATTCACGACCTTAGTGGCTGCCGTACAGGCGGCTGGTTTAGAAGAAACTCTCAGTGGTGAAGGCCCCTATACTGTCTTTGCGCCTACGGATGGGGCATTTGCCGCGTTGCCTGAAGGCACTCTAGATACGCTGCTTCTGCCTGAAAACCAGGATGTGCTTACAGAGATACTAACTTACCACGTTGTCTCCGGTGAGATTCCGTCGAGTGACGTAGAGACTGGCGCAGTTACAACCGTCGAAGGAGAAGATCTCGACGTGGTGGCTGATGCCGAAGGCGTCATGGTAAATGGGGCCTCTGTCGTACAGCCTGACGTAATGGCCAGCAACGGTGTTATCCATGTGATTGACACGGTGCTACTGCCCCCTTCTCTTGATCTCTCCTCTCTATAATAAAGCGTCAATAATAAGGCGTTAGAACTACGCTAAGGCGATCGCTTTTTTGTAGTCGCAAGCGTGCCACATTACTGTTGTAGGTGGTACGCTTGCGTGCAGATAGATAGGCGATCGCAACCATTGTTTCCATTGTTTCCAATGCTCTAAACTAGCCTGAAGCCTTCCCGTCATAGGATTTTCAGAGATTGTGAAGCAGGTTAGCCCCGAAGAGATTTTCGCTTTTTACGTGTTAGGTGCCTGTGGAGCGATCGCACGAATCCTGCACTTGATGCCAACTACCCTGCATCAACTTCCGTCTATCTGAGCATCTGCTCCTCGGAAGGATGTCCGGCACAGTGAAGTAGATCAGTCACTTGCACCTCATCTCAAAATTGCATCGAAGCCATCTTAAAGATAAAAGTCGAAACACTGCCATCTGTAGGCGCAGCTTCATACGAATTGTGGAAATCATCTGCGCACCATTGCCACACATTCCCATGCATATCGTACAGACCAAAGGCATTTGAAGGAGAGCTACCTACGCCTGTTGTTCTTTGTCTAGCCGCATTATCTCCTAGTCTTTGTGAGAACTGCATGATGAGACATTGGCTGAGACACCCTTATCAAAGGGTTCCAGAAGGTCTAGATAATGAGACTGATATGTCTTATTCTTGTCGATGCTCCCTCCTGTGAGATAGATTCTTTAGTATTCTCTGAATTGGCAAGTAGTGGCTTCAGGTCAATATGATAGAAGATTAAACATACGTCGGCCAAGAGGCTACGCAAAAGCCGCGTGACTGTCACTGGCCCAATCTGCAAATGTCCTAGCTGGTCTACCTGTAATCTTTTGTACGTTGTCGTTGGTATCAGAGTAGGCCCCTGTGGCAAAGACGTTGTAAAGTTCAGCGATTGCTCTTGCCGTCCATTCTGGCATTCCTGAATCGAGCATCCCTTGTAGTGCCGCTTCATTGGGCACAGAAACGTAGGTGACTTGCTTATCAAGTAGGTCGCTTAACTGTTGAGCAATATCGTGGTAGGAGGGGCTTTCAGGTCCTGTAAGCTCATAGATCTGACCTTGGTGTCCCGTTTCCGTAAATGCCTTAAACGCAACTTCAGTTAGGTCGCGAACATCGACTAGCGACTGCTTCGCGTTACCAAAAGGCTGATAGAACTTTCCCTCAGACCGAATGGTATCAGCAGACCAAAGCATGTTCTGATAGAACGAATTGGGCCGCAAAATCGTGTAGGGCAAGCCAGAAGCTATTAAGGCATTGTCGCTGACAGTATGTTGCTGCTGAATAGTAGACTCAGCCCCTTCACCCGCGCCTAGCGCTGAGAACTTAATCACGTGTGCGTCAATGGGCTTTGCTGCATCAAAAAAATTTTGAAACAGTTCGACTGTGTTTGGAACAATTGATAGTGCAATGAATGCACGATCAACGTTCTCAAAGCCAGCTTCTAGTGCGCTAGGGTCGTTTATGTCACCTTCAAATAGCTCAACGTTATCCTGCGCCAATGACTGGGCAGACCCAGACTGACGGTTACGTACCAGCGCTCGTACTGGATATCCCGCTGTAGCAAGTCGGTCTGTAAGAGCACGACCGTTGGTGCCTGTTGCTCCAGCAATCAGAACCTTGTTATTTTTAGCCATCTTTTCAATCCTCAATTACTATACTCACAACTTATTGTTTTGCCTCTAACGCATCCAGCACCAGCTTGGCCGTCTCAGCCCCAGAATTCTGCTGCTGACCGGTGATAAGGTTGCCGTCTTGAACGGCATATGCGGCAAAGGCTTCTGCTGTCACAAAATTAGCACCTAGTTTCTTAGCCTCATCCTCAATGCGAAACGGCATCAGTTTCTGTCCTACAGTGCGATCAGCGTAGTCTTCTTCGCTATTGGCAAATCCTGTTATTGTTTTGCCATTAATCAGGTAAGTGTTGTCCTCTAGCTGAGTCTCTAGTAGAAGACAGGTACCGTGGCATAGGGCTGCACTAGGCTTGCCGTCTTGATAGAAGCTGACAAACAGCTCAGCCAAGGCGGAGTCTTGCCGGAAGGTAAACATTGGTCCCTGACCGCCACAGATGACAATGGCATCAAATGCTGCAGGGGATAGCTCTGAGATAGCAGGCGTATTTTCCAAAAGCTGCATGAACTCTGATCGCTGAATATATTCAAGCGATAGCGTGTCGTCCTTTGAGTAGCCAGATTCATCGCGAGGATCGCTAAGAGCGTCAAACTCGACCTTGCCACCTTTGGGACTAGCAATGGTGACTTCGCACCCTGCTTTTATGAACGCATCATAGGGGTGAATTAGCTCTGCTGCCCAGAAGCCTACGGGCCAGCCTAACGTGGTAGAGACGGCAGGATTGGAAACAATCATCAGAACGTGGTGAGTCATAGATAACCTCATTTTTTTGTAGATAAGAAGCCCCACCTACCAACGTTTCTTATTATGATCAACTTTCTATATTCTGATTATGGATAATCTATATAAAAATCATTCATAAAATGAATATTTTAAGCTGGGACCTTAATCTACTGATTGTCTTCGACGCTTTAATGACCGAACGGCATCTGACCAAGGCGAGTGAGCGTATCGGCTTAAGCCAACCAGCAACTAGCAACGCGCTGGCTCGACTGCGGAAGATGACTCAGGACGAACTGTTTGTTCGGAGTGGAGGGGCCTTTCAGGCTACACCGGTTGCTATCTCGCTGGCTGGGCAGATTCAGCCTGCCCTACAGCAAATTGATGCTGCCCTCGCCCGAACCCAGACTTTTAATCCAGCAACGAGTGATCGCGTATTCAGAATTGGCATGAGTGACTACACTGCATTCACACTCCTGCCAGGATTGCTCAGAACGCTTCAGTTAGAATCTCCCCACATTGCTATTCAGGTTAGAACTGGCGAGCGCATCCCGCTTCTGAAGCTGCTGGACACTGGTGAACTCGATCTTCTTTGCGGGCTGTTTCCTGAGAAAAACTCGTCGCATGTTTCCCAGAGGCTGTTTGAAGAGACTTTTGTCTGTGTCTGCCGTCGAGGTCATCCTAGATTTAACAATGAACTCTCTCTGCAGCAGTATACTGAGGCTGACCATTTACTGGTGTCTGTTGCAGGCGACAGGATTGGTCGAGTCGATCGGCTGTTAAGTCAACAGAATTTGTCGCGCCGCGTCGCCGTCACTGTTCCCCATTTTTTGGTTGTGCCTTTTATCTTGTCTCAAACCGACTTGGTTGCAACACTAGCAAAGCGTGTTGCCGACAGCTTTGTGCAGAACAACGGCCTCAAAATTCTGCCACTACCCCTGATATTAAAGGGATTCTCGGTTTCTATGCGATGGCATCGAAGCAATACCCCCTATCCAGAACATATTTGGTTACGTTCTCAGATGGAGAATGTAAGCCAACAACTATCCTTATCGAGTAAAGAGTAGAAGCTGATATGCTTCGGGCTGAAAAGAGAGTTTTGCTAGCATAAGTTCTACTCTTTAGTAGTACGCACTTACTAGCTCGAAAACCTTCCCTTTTGACACTTTGACCTTAAAGTGAGTCCTGAAACAGGAAAAGTAATCAGGCCCTAGCCTTACGCCTTTTTATTGTGTTTCAAAAGCGACGACGACGACAAGTTTTGAGACAACCTTTACGCTTCCATCCGTCGCAGGCCATCGTACCGACAAGCAGCGGCACCACCAGTACTGAAGGTTCTAACGTCCGGCACAGGCTATGCAACCTAACGTAGCGTTAGCATCAGTTCCATCTATCGTAGCTTTGAGGCAGCGCTCATGTCATCCGAATCGAACCAGTCGCTAGAGGTCAAGGACACTACCCTGTTCGACCGCATCTTCCGAGATAGCGAAGGCAATATCGTAATTGCTCAGCCTCCTAATCTACCTGTGCTTGCGGGCGTTACCGCTGTTCTCCTTCAGTTCCTACTTCCCAGCGGACAGCTACAGATGGCCGCAGAACTCTTTGCGTTCGGTGCTTTGTTTACCTGGGCATGGCAAGAACTCTTTGACGGCGTTAACTATTTTCGTCGAACGTTGGGGCTCATCGGGTTAGCAACTCTGATGACACTAGGGCTCAATTCTCTAAGCATGTGAGTCAACCTCGCTTTGAGCATACTTTGAACCGCATAGAAGCAGGCGGTGCCATGGTCAAGCCCCGACGAGCAGGCCGCAATGGGCGAGGCCGAATCAGCGCTAGCTCGAAGTCCTGTAGTAGTGTAGCCACGCTGAGTTTGAGTTCCATCATCGCTAAAGCGGAGCCAATACAGCGCCGATGACCGCCGCCAAAGGGTAGAAATTCATGAGGCGCAAACTGACGTTCTAGAAAGCGCTCTGGGCGAAACTGCTTCGGCTCCGGGTAGATGTCTGGGCGCTGGTGAATAATATAGGTTGCGGGCATCAAGGCAGTTCCGGCTTTGAAGTAATGACCGGCAATAGTCTGTGGCGATCTCAAAACTCGGACAAACGTCGTCGGCGTAATCGGATAGATCCGTAGCGTCTCAAGGCAGAGTGCGTTCAAGTAAGGAAGCTGTAGGATAGTCATCGGATTAGGCTCAGGGCCAAGCGCTGCTAGTTCAGCGCGTAGCTTGCTTTGAACTTCGGGCAGATAGTGAATCCAATACAGCAGCCAGACGACGGCAGAGGCTGTCGTTTCGTGTCCAGCTAGTAACAGCGTGACCAATTCGTCATGGAGTTCTTCATCGCTCATTGCCTCTCCCTGTTCGTCTCTTGACTGGAGTAGAAGCGTCAGAATGTCTGTCTTTTCTATTTGAGCACTTTCTGAGTTTTGGAGAAGCTGACGGCGATCGCGGATCTCGGCATAGATGAGCGATCGCACCTCTTCGCGCAGGCGAGTGAACTTTGCCCAAGGACTCCACACTCCCCAATCTTTCTGCAAGGCTGGAAAGAACAAGAAACTCGCACTAATGGGATAGGAAAAGAAGTCTAATAGAGTACTTAGCTGCTGCTGTAGCCTAGAGAGCCGATGCCCTTCTCTCAAGCCGAACACAGCCTGCAAAATCACGCTCATCGTCAGCGACTGTATGGGTGAGCGTGCCACAATCGACTGTCCTGTTTGCCAGTCGGCACTGACCTGACGAGTGATATCGCAAATCAGCTCTCCATAGGACCGCAGGCGATCTCCATGAAAAGGCGGCAGCAGCAGCTTACGCTGCCTGCGGTGAGGAGCGCCATCTAGCAGCAAGATAGAGCGATCGCCGACCATCGGCCGAAGCACTCGGTTATTACTACCGGTTTCAGCAGTGCTAGCGTCCAACGCAAAAATCTCTCGGACCATCTCTGGATCGCCCACGTACACTAGCGGTGATTCACTGTCCGCGCCAATTTGGAAGGTAGCGCCATAGCGCTGAACGCTATCGTCCATGTAGTTTGTTGGCCGCAAAATTAGGTAGAAAATGCGCAGCAGACGCCGCAATCCTCTGGCTTTTGGCCCATCGATGGCCGGGTTGGTAGGCTCTCTAAACAAATCGTTGTTTTGAGCACTTATCTCTGCGGGTTGTAGACTCATCTCGGCTTGTTCCTACTAGTTCAGCTAGTCTATCTATTCTGCAAGTACTTCAACAAAATTAAGCTAAAGGTTAGATTCATGTATTGTTCGCGACTTTTTGAGTACGCCTATTAGGTGTTCACTAGAAAGATAAGTAGAGGAGTTTGAAACTCAATGACGATACGTTTTGCGAGCGTAGCTACATCTTTGACTGTCCTGATATCTGCTGCCCTAACTGGCTTTTCCTCATCGACCGCTCAGGCCGCTGCTCTAATCCCTGCTGATTCGACGCCCTCTCCCCTAATTTTTGACGACGATGGTAGCCAAGATGGCATGACAGCGCTAGCCTACATGCTTGCAAATCCAAAATTTGACATTCAGGCGATTACCGTTGCTCAAGGGATTGCTCGTCCAGATATCTTTGCCGGCAACATTGAGCGCATGTTAGGACGATTGGACGTGACGGGTATTCCGATTGGGGTGGGAAGGCCAGATCCGCTCGCAGGCAGCAACGTATTTCCAGATTTTATTCGAGATGGATCGGATGCTTTCTGGGCGCCCTTTGTCTCTTTACCAGACTCAGCCCCGCCGGTACAAAAGCGACCAGCCGCTGAACTCATTGTTGAAACCATTAAACAGTCTCCAGATCCCGTCTCTATCTTGGCAACCGGCCCCCTCACGAACATCGCCGAAGCGATCCGTCTCGATAAGTCAATCATTGACAATATTGAGATCCTAGAGATCATGGGAGGCGCAGTTTCTGTACCGGGTAACTTACCTGTATTGCCCGAGCCGCCGTTTTCTACCAACACCACTGCTGAGTTTAATATTTGGATTGATCCCACTGCTGCTCAAGAGGTCTTTGCGGCGGGTTCAGAAGGATTAAAGATACAGCTAACGCCGCTAGATGCGACTAACCAGATCGAATTTTCTCGCGAAGATCAAGAGGAATGGCTAGCCACGGGTACGCCTGAGAGCATACTTGCGGCAGAGCTGCTAGATTTTGCCCTAACGGTGATTCAAAGCGATAATGATCCCAATCCAGTGTGGGACTTAGTCGCTGCGCTCAACCTCAGCGAGCCTGAGTTCTCTCCTGAGACGCCTCTGTTCATTGACGTAGACACCACTGCTGATCCTGGAGCCACCCAGGGACAGACCCGCGCCATTGCTGGGCAACCCCCTAATACTCTGGCGTCACTCGATCCGAGTTTTGACAACTTACCTTTCAGCCAGGGCGAGACGTTTTCCTATTTGTCGCAGATAGAGCCAACCAAATCTGTTCCTGAACCGAGCGCGATCGCCGGACTATTCCTCCTAGGGGCAGCGGGCATCTATCGCAAAACTCAGCGAGCTAAAGGGCGCTAGACAAAGTCTCTTTCATATTTTCGGTGACGAGAACAGATTGCCAAAGGCACTGTAGCTGATGGCCGCAGTAGAATCTACGCTAGCTCACAACATGCTGGGAATAGATATGACAAGCTAAGGTAGCTCAGTCTTGCCCATCAGGTAGCGATCACACTCTCTTGCCACCCCGCGCCCCTCATTAATTGCCCAGACAATTAGGCTTTGCCCCCGCCGACAGTCTCCAGCGGCAAACACGCCCGGTTTGTTGGTCGTGTACTCCTCATGCTCGGCCTTTATGTTGCTGCGCTCCGTTTTTTCCAAACCTAGCGCATCTAGCAGAGGAGACTCCGGACCCAAAAAGCCCATTGCCAGCAACACCTGCTGCGCTGGAACTCGCTTTTCACTGCCCGGTACGTGAATCGGCGTAAAGCGGCCGTTCTCGTCGCGCTCCCACTGCACTTCTACGGTATGGACCGCTGCGACATTGCCCTGGCCATCATCTTCAAACTTAGTCGCGGTCGTCACATAGCCGCGCGGATCTTCACCGAAGAGCGCTTTGGCTTCTTCTTGGCCGTAGTCCAGGCGGTAGATTTTGGGCCATTCGGGCCAGGGATTGCTGGGCGATCGCACTTCCGGCGGCTTCGGCATAATCTCTAGCTGATTAATACTCTTACAGCCGTGACGGATCGACGTGGCCACGCAGTCTGTGCCCGTGTCACCGCCGCCGATGATCACCACATCCTTGTCGGCTACCGAAATGTAGTTTTCGCCTTGCTTGCCATCTAGCACCGCCTGCGTATTCGCCGTCAAAAAGTCCATGGCGAAGTCAATGCCGTTCAGCTCTCGCCCTTCAATTGGCAAATCTCTCGGGCGGGTCGATCCGGTGCATATAATCACCGAGTCAAAGTCATTCAACAGCTTTTCAGCGGGTAAATCTTTGCCCACCTCAGTATTGCAAATGAAGGTGACACCTTCCGCTTCCAAAATATCGAGCCGACGTCGTACGATATCGGTTTTGTCGAGCTTCATGTTGGGAATGCCATAGGTGAGTAAGCCACCGGGGCGATCTGCGCGCTCGTACACTGTGACCGTATGGCCTGCTTTGTTAAGCTGGTCGGCAGCTGCCAACCCTGCTGGCCCAGAGCCGACGACCGCAACTTTTTTGCCTGTGCGCTTAGCGGGCGGATGCGGCACAATCCAGCCTTCTTCCCACCCTCTTTCAATAATAGAATACTCAATGTTCTTAATTGTTACAGGCGGGCTGGTAATACCCAGCACGCAAGAGCCCTCACAGGGAGCTGGACATACACGCCCGGTAAATTCTGGAAAGTTGTTGGTTTTATGCAGTCGGTCTAGCGCTTCTCGCCACAGCCCGCGATAGACCAAGTCATTCCACTCAGGGATGAGATTGTTGATTGGGCAGCCGCTGGCCATGCCGCTGATCAGTGAGCCAGTGTGGCAGAAGGGGGTACCGCAGTCCATGCAGCGTGACCCTTGGGTTTGTAAGTTCTCTTCTGGCATGGGCAGATGGAACTCTTTCCAGTTGAGAATACGCTCTTTGGGAGAGGTTTCTGAAGGTGCTTCGCGGCGGTGCTCAATAAAGCCAGTTGGTTTTCCCATGATTTTGTGTGAAAGAGAGGAGGAATATCAGAAAAAAGGTGTCCCCCCTCTCGGGAGGGGGCAGGGGGTGGGTCTCGGTATTAACTTAGGCTAGGTGAAGAAAGGGTTAGCCGCCGCTAATGCGGGCAATATCTCTCGCATTTTCTTCAAACGCGGCAGACATCGCTTCGTCGTTGCTCAATCCATCGGCCAGTGCCTTTTGAATATGCTGCAACACGCGCTTGTAGTCACGCGGCATCACTTTGACGAACGTTGGCAAAACCGCTTCCCAATTGGCCAGCAGGGCCTTGGCCTTTTCGCTGCCTGTGTAGTCAACATGGCGCTGAAGAATCGCCTGCAGCTCTTGGCTTTCTTCAGGCGTTTCAATCCGCTCTAGCCCAACCATTTCGGTATTGCAGCGCGTGGCAAAGTCACCCGCCTGATCGAGCACGTAGGCCACCCCACCGCTCATGCCTGCTGCAAAGTTACGACCCGTACGGCCCAGGATAATTGCTTTACCGCCCGTCATGTATTCGCAGCCGTGATCGCCGACCCCTTCTACGACGGCATACGCGCCGGAGTTACGCACGCAGAAGCGCTCACCCGCCTGTCCGCGAATATACGCCTCGCCGCTGGTTGCACCGTAAAGGGCGACATTGCCACAGGCAATATTCTCTTCAGCGACAAATGTTGAGGCTTTGTCAGGATAGAGAATGATCTTGCCGCCACTGAGCCCTTTGCCCAGATAATCGTTGGCATCGCCTTCGAGTTCTAGGGTCATGCCCACTGGGATAAAGGCACCGAAGCTCTGTCCGGCTGTGCCTTGAAAGTGCAGGTGCACCGTATCTTCTGGTAGACCCTGCTCATGCTGCTTGGTGATTTCATTGCCGACAATCGTGCCTGCTACTCGATTGATATTGCGAATGGGCAAGGTGGCTTTCACCTTTTCTCCCCGCTCAATGGCGGGTTTGCACAGGTCTAATAGCTGTGTGATATCGAGCGATTTGTCGAGACCATGATCTTGAGCTTGGGTGCAGTAGCGCCCGACTTCGGGGCCAACCTCGGGCTTGTGCAATAGCGCGGAAAGGTCGAGTCCTTTGGCTTTCCAGTGGTCAATGGCGCTCTTCGCAGCGAGCCTGTCGGTGCGGCCGACCATTTCATCTAGCGAGCGGAAGCCTAGCTCGGCCATAATTTCGCGGGTCTCTTGAGCAATAAAGCGCATGAAGTTAACGGTGTAAGCCGGATCGCCGCTAAACTTGCTGCGCAGCTCTGGGTTTTGGGTGGCGACGCCGACGGGGCAAGTGTTGAGGTGGCACACGCGCATCATGATGCAGCCCAATGTAACCAGCGGCGCGGTGGAGAAACCAAATTCTTCTGCGCCTAGGAGCGCGGCGATCGCGACATCCCGCCCGGTCTTCATCTGCCCATCGGTTTCAATCACGATCCGGCTGCGTAAGTTGTTCATCACCAGGGTTTGGTGGGTTTCAGCTAGCCCTAGCTCCCAAGGCAATCCGGCATGCTTAATCGAAGTCTGCGGCGATGCGCCTGTACCGCCGTCGAAGCCAGAGATCAGTACCACATCGGCGTGGGCTTTGGCGACACCTGCAGCAATGGTGCCGACCCCTACTTCCGAGACCAGCTTGACGCTGATACGCGCGGCACGGTTCGCATTTTTCAGATCGTGAATCAGCTCAGCAAGATCTTCAATCGAGTAAATGTCGTGGTGCGGCGGTGGTGAAATCAAGCCCACCCCCGGCGTCGAGTTTCGCACCTTGGCAATCCAGGGATACACTTTCTTGCCCGGTAGCTGTCCGCCTTCACCCGGCTTAGCACCCTGAGCCATTTTTATCTGTAGCTCTTTGGCCTTAGATAGGTACAGACTGTTCACCCCAAAGCGCCCTGAGGCCACTTGTTTGATGGCGCTGTTTTTAGAGTCGCCTTGCTCATTGGTCCAAACGTAGCGATCAGGATCTTCGCCGCCTTCGCCGGTGTTGGATTTGCCGCCGATGCGGTTCATGGCGATCGCCAATGTCTCATGCGCTTCTTTTGAAATCGAGCCGTAGCTCATCGCCCCGGTCTTAAAGCGCGTCATAATCGCCTCAACAGACTCAACCTCTTCAATATCAATCGGCTGTTGATCTTTAAACTCCAACAGATCTCGCAGGCGGAAGAACTGTTTGCCCTGCTCGTTTACCAGCGCCGAGTACTGCTTGAAGAGATCGTAGTTGCCCTCTCTCGTCGCCTGCTGCAACAGATGGATGCTTTGCGGACTGAGCAAATGCGCTTCACCTTCTTTGCGCCACTGATACTCACCGCCGACATCTAGCGTTGCCGCATTGCCGTTCGTGGTTGTGGGGCGATCTGGGAAGGCGTGGCGATGGCGCATCACAGCCTCTTGCGCCAACACATCTAGCCCCACCCCCTGAATGCGCGACGCGGTCCAGGTAAAGTATTTGTCAATTACCGACTCATTCAGGCCAATTGCTTCAAAAATCTGCGCGCCTCGATAGCTTTGCAGCGTCGAAATGCCAATTTTAGAGGCGACTTTCACCACGCCTTTGGTGGCCGCTTTAATGTAGTTTTTGCAAGCCTCTGCGTACTCTACGCCGCGCAACAGCTTTTCATCGATCATGCGCTGAAATGTCTCAAAGGCCATGTAAGGATTAATCGCGCCACAGCCATAGCCCAGCAGTACGGCAAAGTGGTGCACTTCTCTGGGCTCACCTGATTCGAGCACAATGCCGACGCGGGTGCGGCTACCGTTGCGAATGAGGTGGTGATGTAGCCCGGCGACCGCTAACAGGGCCGGTATCGGAGCGCGATTGTGAGCAATGTCTTGATCGCTGAGAACAATCAGTTCATGGCCAGCGGCAATCGCTTCATCCGCCTTCATACACAGCGTCTCCATTGCCCCGGCTAGGCCAGCCTCTCCCTGATCAGGATCAAACAAGATCGGCAACAAAGCTGTTTTGAAAACGCTATTGTGCTTGATTTTAGCCAGCTCAGCATTGGTGAGAAATGGGGTCTTGAGCTGGAGTAAGTGGCAGCTTTCGGGGTCGGGCTCTAGCAGGTTGCGCTCAGTGCCGACGGTTGTGGTCGCTGAGGTGATAATGGCTTCGCGAATGGAGTCAATCGGTGGATTGGTCACCTGGGCAAAGAGCTGCTGGAAGTAGTTATAAAGGAGTTTTGGCCGATTCGAGAGCACGGGCAAAGGCGTATCGGTGCCCATCGCGCCAATGGCTTCTACCCCGTTTTGGCCCATTGGCGAGAGCAGCATCCGCAGCTCTTCAAAGGTGTAGCCAAAGGCCATCTGACGCTGGGTAATGGCCTCAGTGCTAGTGTCAGACGGGGTGTGGGCAGGTGCGGCTGCGAGCTGCTCAATAGAAACCAGGTTCTGGTCGAGCCATGCTTGATAGGGCTCAGCCGTCGTAATCTGTTGTTTAATCTCTTCGTCGGGAATAATTCGCCCGGCCTGGGTATCGACTAAGAACATTTTTCCTGGCTCGAGCCGACCTTTGCACACCACCTCTGCGGGCGACACCGGCAGCACACCCGCTTCAGAAGCCATAATCACTCGGTCGTCTTTGGTGACGTAGTACCGACCAGGGCGCAGACCATTTCTATCGAGCACCGCGCCCATTTGAACACCGTCAGTAAAGGCAATCGAGGCCGGGCCATCCCAGGGTTCGATCAGACAAGAGTGGTATTCATAAAAGGCTTTCTTGGGCGCGGGCATTGTCTGGTGACCGCTCCAGGGTTCGGGCACCATCATCATCAGCGCGTGGGGAAGCGATCGCCCGCTCAGTGCCAGTAGCTCCAGCGTATTGTCAAAAATGGTTGAGTCGCTGCCTTCAACGTTGATCAGCGGCTTGGCCCGCTCTAGGTCTTCACCAAACAGCTCGGACTCGAACATTGACTGCCGGGCCGTCATCCAGTTGATATTGCCGCGCAGGGTATTAATTTCGCCATTGTGGGCGATGTAGCGATAGGGGTGCGATCGCTCCCAGCTTGGAAAGGTATTGGTACTAAAGCGTGAATGCACCAAAGCCAAAGCACTCTGCATATCGCCGTCGCGCAGGTCTAGATAATACTGCGCCACCTGCTCCGGCATCAGCATGCCCTTGTACACAATCGTGCGGCAAGAGGCGCTCGCCACATACCAGTACAGATCCAGGCCCATGCCTTTGATCGCCCGATGAGCCCGCTTGCGCACCACATATAGCTTGCGCTCTAGAGCCAGCTTATCGCCAGCCAACTCGCTGGCCAGCTCACCTTCAGCTGCCATAAACGCCTGCTGCATAAAGGGCTCACTGCTTTGCGCGCTCGGACCAAGGGTAGAATTATCAGTCGGCACATCTCGCCAACCCAGCACCTTGAGTCCTGATTCAGCCGCAATCTTCGTAAAGGTCTTTCGACCGCGCGATCGCACCTTTTCATCCGGGCTGGCATAGACCATCGCCACCCCGTACTGGCCGGGATCGGGTAAGTCAATCCCCTCGGCAGCAGCCACTTTTGTCATAAATCGATGGGAGATCTGCATTAAAATGCCGGCCCCATCGCCTGTATTTGGCTCAGCGCCCACCGCCCCTCGGTGATCTAAGTTCAGCAAGATGGTCAGCCCCTGCTGCACAATCTCATGAGAGGCTTTGCCCTTCATTTGCACCACGAAGCCAACGCCGCAGGCATCATGCTCGTGCTGAGGGTCGTACAGACCTTGAGCCGGCGGTGCCTGATTGGGACGGTTTAGGGGGCTACGGAGAGGTTGCTGAGAAAGCGCCATCGCAAAAACCAAGGGAAAGAGCAGTGTAGAGAACGTTACAAAGGACCAAAAACAGGCGGCAGCTATAAAAAATGCCGTCGCTAACGTTTTTTAAGAAACGTCCTTTGAGAAAGATTTTGACAGGTTGCCATATCTAAACAGTTGCCATATCTAAACAACAGAGGGCAAGAACAAATATCTACAAGATATATTCAAAACCTGTATAAAATATGGGCTCTTATTCTCTCTTAAGAGACAGTAATTAGATACCAGACTTAACAAAAACATCGGAAATGTTACAAAAAATGTCCTCCTCCTGACATTTCTTGCGACGAGATTGTTATCTGCTATACGGCCAAGAACTTCTGAATAACATCACCACTGAGTTCACTGGCTTCGCCGGACGCAACAATGCCGCCTTTTTGCATGGCGTAGTAGTAGTCAGCCTGCTGGGCAAAGTGCAGGTGCTGCTCTACTAATAGGACCGAAACGCCGGATGTCTCAACAATTTGGCGGACGGCGTTTTCAATATCGAGAATAATCGAGGGCTGAATGCCTTCGGTGGGCTCATCGAGTACTAACAGCTTGGGTCGGCCCATCAGGGCGCGGGCGATCGCTAGCTGCTGCTGCTGTCCGCCACTGAGATCTCCCCCCATTCGCGAGAGCATTTGCTTCAGCACCGGAAATAGCTGCAAAATGTCCTCTGGAATCGCCTCGCGGCCCGATCTCCCGTCTTTCTTCGCTTCTAGGCCAATCAGCAAGTTCTCCTTGACGGTGAGGCGAGGGATAATTTCTCTACCTTGTGGCACATAGCCAATGCCAAGCTTGGCCCGCTTGTTAGTAGGGAGGGGTAAGAGCGATCGCCCTTCGTAGTCAATTTTGCCACTGCGAGGCAGCAGCAGCCCCATTACCGTTTTGAGCAGCGTCGTTTTGCCCACCCCATTGCGGCCAATCAGACACACCATTTTGCCTTGGGGAATGGTCATGTCTACATTCCGCAGAATGTGGCTCTCGCCGTAGTAGACATTGAGATCGGCGATTTTGAGTGTGGGGGCGGTCAGTGGGATAGTCGGCTCAGGGGGCGGGGCAGTTTGGATCATGGGAGGCTAGGACTAGAATGCTAGGGCTAGAAAGATGGAACGGTAGGAAGGGATCGCCGGTCAGGTGGCGTCGGGATCGCCTAGATAGACTTTGATGACGCGCGGATCGCTTTGGATTTCGTCCATTGTGCCTTCGCAGAGGACGCTGCCTTCATGAAGAACGGTGACCTGATTTTGCTGGGCAATTTGCCGGACAAATTCCATATCATGCTCAATCACAATCACCCCATGACTTTCGGCTAGGGCAATTAGCAGCTCTCCCGTGCGTTCGGTTTCTTCATCTGTGAGGCCCGCGACAGGCTCATCGACCAGTAGTAAATCAGGAGACTGGGCGACAAGCATGCCAATTTCTAGCCACTGCTTTTCGCCGTGAGAGAGTAGCGCGGCGGGGATATCGGCTTTAGCGCTCAGGCCAATGGTCTCTAGCAGTCCGCCAACGGTGCGTGATTCGGCCTCAGGTGTCCGCTTAAAAAGGGTATTCCAAACGGTTTTGACGCGATTGCAGGAAAGCTCTAGGTTTTCTCTCGGGGTGAGATTGAGATACACGCGTGGGGTTTGAAACTTGCGGCCAATGCCGAGGCGAGAGATCGCATGCTCGGGCAGTGACTTAATATCTTTGCCTTTGAAGACGGCTCGGCCGGTGGTGGGCTGCACTTTGCCGGTAATCACATCGAGAAAGGTGGTTTTCCCGGCTCCGTTGGGGCCAATAATCACCCTGAGCTCTTGCCCGCCCATTGCGAAGTTCAGTCCGTTGATAGCTTTAAACCCGTCAAAGCTGACGGTGACATCTTGAATTTCTAGCAGGGGAGGCGCTGCGGGGCTAGGGGCTTCGGTTAAGACATTTGTGGACATGGCCGCTCTCTTTTCTTCTATCAATTCTGGGGGCTGGCTTTTGTGGCTTTCCTGGTCTGTGGCTCTCTTGGTCTGTGGCTCTCTTTGCCGATGGGCTATAGATTGCGCTGTGCGGCGCTCGGATCGGCTGAGGTCTGGCTGGCTGAGGTTTGGCTGAGCGGGCTAGCAGTTTCGGCAGGATGCTCAAGCATGTCCGCTTCCTGGCGGATGGTTTCATCGACTTCGAGTTTGGGATAGGTGGCGGTTTGCCTGGGTTTGCCGAAGAGCGATCGCACCTGATTTGCCGCGCGATACCGCAGCCAGCCGACAATTCCATCCGGCAGCACTGTCACCACAATCAAAAACAGCGCGCCTTGGAAAAATAGCCAAATGTCGGGATACTTTTCACTCAGCAAGGCCCGGCCCCAGTTCACTGCCAGCGCGCCGATAATGGCCCCGACCAGGGTCGCCCTGCCGCCCACCGCCACCCAAATCACCATCTCAATTGAAAAGGCAATATCCATGTACTGCGGCGAGACAATGCCGGACTGCACGGTGTACAGCGCCCCGGCAATCCCGGCAATTGCCCCAGAAACTGCAAATACCAGCACCTTAAAAGCAGTCGGGTCGTAGCCAGAAAAGCGCACCCGGTTTTCGTCGTCGCGAATCGCCACCAGCATCCGGCCAAAGCGTCCGCTCGTCAGCCACCGGCACAGCCCGTAGCTCAAAGCCAGCATAACGACGGTCGTGCAGTAGAAGATAAACTGCATGCGATCGCCCCCCACCGACTGACCAAACATCTCGGCGGTGTTGGTTTTCAGCCCGTTGGTGCCGTTGATCAGCTTCTGCTGACCATTGAAAAAGTTAAAAAAGACGACCAGCGCAGCCTGAGTGAGAATCGAAAAGTAAACCCCGCGAATGCGATTGCGAAAGACTAAGTAGCCTAGCGCCCCGGCAATCAGCGCCGGAATCAGGACAATCGCCAGCAGCGTCAACGGAAACGAATAAAACGGTTTCCAAAACCACGGCAGCTCAGACACGCCGTACAAACTAAAAAAGTCAGGGATGCTCTCGCCAATGCCCTGAAGCTGCAAAAACATCGCAAAGGCATAGCCGCCCAGCGCAAAGAAAATGCCGTGGCCTAAGCTCAATAGCCCGGTAAATCCCCAGATCAGATCAATCCCTAGCGCGACAATCGCCAGTGAGAGAAAGCGGCTGAGGAGGCCAAGCCGGAAACCGGAGAGGACCAAGGGGGCAATGAAGATGAGGATAAGGGCGATCGCCACTACCCCCAGCAGCTCCCACCGCCTTAATCCTGATTTTGGATCTGCCGTTCGTTTGGTTAACACACCTGCCATCTTCTATATCTCCGCCGAGCGACCCTTAGGCGGAAAGAGTCCCGCTGGGCGCACCTGTAAGAACACAATAATTAGGGCAAACACCATTACTTTTGCCATGCTCGTCGTCGCAAAAAAGTTGAAAAAATCGGTCACTGGCTGCAAATTCTCATAAGAACTCAGCATCAGCGGCAAGGTGCCCGAACCCAGCAAATAGGTCAATACGCCAATGCCCAGCGCTGCAATCACACTGCCTAGCAAATTGCCGACCCCGCCTACAACCACGACCATAAAGGCATCGACGATGTAGTTCACACCCAAGTTGGGCCCGACCGATCCCAGCAAGGTCACCGCAAATCCGGCCACGCCCGCTAGGCCAGATCCCAGCGCAAATGTCACCGCATCTACCTGAGCGGTAGGAATGCCCAAGCAGGCGCTCATATTCCGGTTTTGCGTCACCGAACGAATGCGCAGGCCCCAGGCTGACTTTTGCAAAAACCAATACACGCCCAACAGACACAGCAGCGTCAGCACAATAATAAACAGTCTGGAGATCGGAAACTGTAGCGTATCGGTCACTGGCAAGCTGCCCTGGAGCCAGCGTGGCGCACTGACATCGACATTGCGGGTGCTAAACCAGGCGCGCGCGAGCTGAGCGTCGTTGTTGAGGCCGCTGCCAAATGCCCAGGCGATCGCCCCCGACAAAATAAACAGCACCACGGTGGCCAAATTTTGCCGAGGCGCACTCAAGCGTGCAAAGCGAGCCAGCAGCCACTTACCGCCAAAGAATAGGCCGCAAAACACCACCAGCCCCGCCACCATAGACCAGCTCACGCTGCGCACAAACTGCCGCAAAATCAGGCTTACCCCCCAGGTCGCCAGCAGCGTCTCCAGCGGCCTGCCGTACAAAAAGCGAATCACACTCCGCTCCAACGCTAAGCCCACCAGCGCCGCCACCATGAACGACAGCGGAATCGCCACCCAAATGTAAGCGCCCTGCCAGCCATCGCCCAGCTCCTTAAAGCCGCTTTGCACCACATAAGTGGTGTAGGCCCCTAGCATCATCAGATCACCGTGAGCCAAATTCATCACGCCCATCAGACCAAACACAATGGCAAGACCCAGCGCCACAATCAGTAAAACAGTTCCAATACTGATCCCATTAAATATCGTCGTAATTAATCCGTTGACATCCATCGCAGCCGTTTCCGTTCTTGCGTTTTCGTTCTTGCGTTTTCGTTCTTGACATTTGTGCTTTTGCCTGCGTGCCACCCTCAGAAAATAAAAGGGGCCGAAAGTTTCGACAACCTCCGGCCCACTTATCAACTCCTTAGCTGACCACAGGCATCATTCCTGAGCGCTCTGGGCCGTTAGGTCTCCTCAGTTTTGTATCTACCCCCCTTCTCTGGATCAGACCAGTCACAGGCGTAGCCTTTTGTATCGGCGACATACTGGTTCCAGGGCACTGGCTCAACCGGACCATCCGTCGAGGAGACAATCTCAAACAGACCATCGTCGCGAACTTCGCCGATGCGAACCGTCTTAGAAATATGGTGGTTAGGCTGCATTGTCACGGTGCCTTCAGGCGCATCAAAGGTTTGACCATAGGCCGCCTCACGCACTGCCGGAATATCTGTCGTACCCGCTTCTTCTACGGCCTGCGCCCACAGATACACCATGATGTAAGCCGCTTCCATCGGGTCGTTGGTGACGCGATCTTCACCGTACTTCGCCTTGAAGTCGCTGACCCACTTCTCATTTTCAGGACTTTCCACAGTCTGGAAGTAGTTCCAGGCCGCGTAGTGTCCGACCAAAAACTCAGGGCCAATCTGGCGAACTTCTTCCTCGGCAATACTCACTGACATCACAGGATACTTATCCGCTTCCATGCCAGCACTCTTCATCTGCTTAAAGAGGGCGACGTTACTGTCCCCATTCAAGCTGTTGAAGATAACGCCGCCATTCGGCAATGCCTGCTTGATCTTGTTGATAATCGGCGTGACTTCTGCGTTACCCAAAGGCAGGTAGTCTTCACCTACGGTTGTACCCCCCTTAGCCTTGAGTTGCTCTTTAATAATGTTGTTCGCAGTGCGCGGGAACACGTAGTCAGAGCCGACTAGGAAGAACTCTTTGCCTTTGTTCTCTAGCAGCCAGTCGACAGCGGGCTCAATTTGCTGGTTCGGCGCAGCCCCCGTGTAGAAAATATTTTGTGAGCACTCTTGGCCCTCGTACTGCACAGGGTACCAGAGCATGTGCTCTTTCTCTTCGAATACGGGAAGCACCGCTTTTCGACTCGCAGAAGTCCAGCAGCCAAAGACCACAGCCACTTCGTCCTGGTCAATCAGCTTCTCTGCTTTTTCTGCGAATGTAGGCCAGTCAGAAGCACCGTCTTCCTTGACCGCAACAATTTGCTTGCCCAGTACGCCGCCATTGGCATTTATTTCTTCTATCGCCAGCTCTTCAGCATCTACAACGGTGGTTTCACTAATCGCCATCGTGCCGCTCAAAGAGTGTAGAATGCCTACTTTAATCGTGTCCCCATCACCGCCACCAGCAGCAGTTTCTTCAGTACCTTCTGCACTCGTATCTGCGGCAGTCTCATCGCCGCCATCGGACGCACAAGCTTTCAAAAAAACGCTTGCACCAGCGGCTGCGCCACCGTACACCAAAAACTTACGTCTACCTAATTTTCCCATTAGCTGCTCTTTTGACTCCTAAAAATCACACCTTGCACTCGCACGTTGCAGTCACACGCTTGATCATTCGTGTTACCGCCCCTTGCTTTCCAATTCCTGGTAACTTCTGCGGCTATAGCCTGCTATTTTGCAAGGGCAGAAGCGGTCCTAACGAAGGGCTACCAGCGATTTGGAGCTGTCAATGCTTTCACTGAACGTGTGGGTATCGTATGGGCCTCACTGGCTCAATGTTGTATAACGCGATACAAAAAAGCGAACATTGCAGACTTGTCATGTGACGGGTCAATACCTGTCTAGAATGCCTGCCCTTAAGAAAAGCCCTGAAAAAAGCCTTAGGAAAAGCCCTCAAAAGAGAAAATAGCGCTGTGCCATTGGCAGCACATCCGCAGGCTCACAGGTCAGCAGCTTTCCGTCTACTCTGACTTCAAATGTCTCTGGCTTCACTTCGATATTAGGTGTGAGACTATTGAGCTTGAGATCTGACTTTTTTACCTGGCGCGTGTCAAAAACCGGCTGCAACCGCCTCGCGTCTAGTCCTAACTGACTGCCAATATCTCGATCCATTGCCGCCTGTGAGACAAACGTATAGGCCGTGCTCCCGATTGCCTTGCCAAAGCTGCCAAACATTGGCCGCGTATGCACTGGCCCCGGCGTTGAGATGCTGGCATTGGCATCGCCCATTTGCGCCTGGGCAATAAACCCGCCTTTAACCACCAGATCCGGTTTTACCCCAAAGAAAGCAGGCTGCCAAAGGCACAGATCGGCGAGCTTGCCCTCCTCTACAGAGCCGACGCAGTGAGCAATGCCGTGAGCGAGTGCCGGATTGATTGTGTATTTGGCCACGTAGCGCTTGGCCCGGTAGTTGTCATGCGTCTCGCTCGCATTCTCAGGATTGGGTAACAGGCCCTTTTGCACTTTCATTTTGTGCGCCGTCTGCCAGGTGCGGATAATCACTTCTCCGACTCGCCCCATCGCCTGAGAGTCAGAAGCCATAATGCTCATTGCCCCCATATCATGCAGCAAGTCCTCTGCGGCTATAGTCTCCCGGCGAATGCGAGACTCGGCGAATTTCACATCTTCAGGGATGTTTTTGTCGAGGTGGTGACACACCATCAGCATGTCTTTATGCTCATCAAAGGTGTTGATGGTGTAGGGCCGCGTGGGATTGGTCGAAGCGGGCAGCACATTATTGAGCGCGCATACGGTGAGAATATCAGGCGAGTGACCCCCGCCTGCGCCTTCGGTGTGAAAGGTGTGAATGACGCGATCTTTAAAGGCGGCAATCGTTGTTTCAACAAAGCCAGACTCGTTGAGAGAGTCGGTGTGAATGGCTACCTGCACGTCATACTCGTCGGCGACCGAGAGGCAGCTATCGATTGCGGCTGCTGTCGTTCCCCAGTCTTCATGTAGCTTTAGGCCCATCGCGCCTGCCTGCACCTGCGCAATTAGCTCATCGGGTTTGCTGGCGTTGCCTTTGCCCATGTAGCCCAGATTCATCGGAAAGGCTTCGGATGCCTCCAGCATGCGATGAATATTCCACGCACCGGGTGTGCAGGTTGTTGCCAGTGTTCCAGTCGCCGGGCCAGTACCGCCGCCGAGCATGGTGGTTACACCAGAGGCGATCGCCACCTCTATCTGCTGCGGACAAATGAAGTGAATATGCGAATCAATCGCACCCGCCGTGAGGATCTTCCCTTCCCCGGCAATGATCTCCGTACTGGGGCCAATAATGATGTCAATATCGTTCTGCGTATAGGGATTACCCGCTTTGCCTAGTTTGGCAATCTTGCCATCTTTAATCCCCACATCGGCTTTCACCACCCCCCACCAGTCCAGAATTAGCGCATTAGTAATCACAGTATCGACTGCGCCATCGGCTCTAGAAATCGGCGACTGCCCCATGCCATCGCGAATAACCTTGCCACCGCCAAACTTGACTTCATCCCCATAGTAGGTGCCGCCATAGGTTGTCAGATCTTGTTCTACTTCTAGAAATAGCTCGGTGTCGGCTAGGCGGATGCGATCGCCCACCGTCGGCCCAAAAGTATCAGCATAGTCGCGGCGGCTAATATAGTTACTCATCAGATTTTTTATCCAGCAATAGGCGGGCAGTTTTGGCCAAACGTTAGGAAAAGTTTTACCACTTTTGAGACACCGCGCTATACTATCGTCAGGAAATAGTAATGTCGGGCGATAGTAATGGCTTGCAGTAGTATGCTGTGATTATAAACTTTAAGGCGAATGAGACAAAGCGCGTCTTTGAAGGCTTTGTTTCTCGTGTATATCCGCCTAGCATTCAAAAAACGGCATTGCGAAAGCTCTTGTTGCTCAATGCGGCTGAATCGATCAACGACCTGCGAGTGCCACCTGGCAATCGGCTGGAGAAATTAGTTGGAACTCGAAAGGGCCAGTACAGTATCCGCATTAATGATCAGTGGCGAATTTGTTTCGTCTGGACAGATGAAAACAACGTTGCTCAAGTTGAAATTGTAGACTATCACTGAGAGGAGCCTGCTATGGAAAACGACCTGCTACCCAACATTCATCCAGGAGAGATTCTGAGAGCAGAGTTTATAGAGCCGTTAAACATCACACCCTACCGACTGAGTAAAGACATTGGCGTCGCCCAAACACGCATCAGTGAAATTTTGGCTGAAAAGCGTAGCATCACAGCCGATACAGCGCTAAGGCTATCTCGTTACTTCGGAAACAGCGCTCAGTTTTGGATGAACTTGCAAACGCAGTACGATCTTCGCCAAGCCCAACAAGAAAATAGAGATCTCTACAGTCAGATTCCGGCTATTCTCTGAGCTTGAACAGTTTCGATTGAAATTCTCATAAGACAATCTACAACGGCCCAATGCTAACTGCCTGTGTACCTTAAACGGTAAGCTCAAGACTGTCACAATAAAAATCTCCTGCCAGAGAGATCTGACAGGAGATAGAGAGAAACCTCGTCGTCGAAACGATGTTTTATGCTTCAAGGCTTTGGTTGCATGAGGTCTTATTCCGGCTCTGACACCACCTGATAAATCGCCGTCGTTCCACTCACTTCATTGGTTGTCACCAACAGAGGTTGTCCGGTGGGGCTGTCCTCTGGCGAAATGTACAGCACCCCTTCAGGGCTAATATCTTCAGGTAGAGCTGGGGCGTAGTCGAGAAACGTCGCTTGGGCCGGGTCACTGATGTCGTAAATCATCACTCCCCCAGTTCGTTCTAATCCGACAAAGGCCACCGTTCGCCCTTGATAGCGGCCAATCGTTACCCCTTCTGGCTCGGGGCCTTTGTTGTCACTACGAGCGTCAAACTCTTCTAGATTGTTGTCTGCGCTGTTGAAGCGCTCAGGAATCATCCGAGCCGTAATTTGCTCGAAGTCATCTCCGCTGTCATACACCAGCGTTCCGTCTGACTTGAAAATAGAGAAAGACCGACCGCCATAGGCCACAATTTGATCGATATCGCCATCACCATCGATATCACCGTCAATAGAAGAGACAGTCAATCGGCCTAGTCCTTCATCCTCGATCATCTTATCTGCATTCAAGCTATGGTCTAACGCTGGATCTAGCGCTAACCCATTGCGCTCGAAGGAGTTGACCTCAGCCAGCTCTGCGATCCGGATGGCATCGCCACGCTCATCTTCATTGGCATCGCCGCGATCATCACCTTCGTTCGCTGTGACGATATAGGTTTCATCCTCTACGCTGTAGCTGGCGATCGCATCTGGCATATATAGCCCAAACACCGGTTCAGGCCCAATATTAATACCGCTGTCTTTATCGCTTGCATCTAGGCCACTCTGGCTATAGTCCTTCAGCCCTAAGCCCCAAATATCGGTAAATTCAGCCGCTCCAATGTCCAGCACGCCAATGGCATTTGCCTCTTGCAAGGCGACATACGCAGTGGTGCCATCTTCAGAGAGCGCAATATATTCAGGCTCTAGATCTTGAGCCACGCTTAGAGTCGTGCCGACATCCGGAAACAGGCGCACTCCTCTCGCCCTTAACTCCTCTTCTTTCCCATTAAATCCTTGGAAAGTCGCGGTCTCAACCACGGCATTGTCAATCCCGTCAGAGAGATCAATAATACTCACTGATCCTTCGGGATCAACCCCCGCTGCTGGTTCGCCTTCATTGGCTACCAGCAGCTTGCTGCCATCGCCTGTAAAGGTCAGCATATCGGGCAAGCTACCAACCGTCACCTGTTTTAGAAAGTTGCCATTGTGGTCGAAAAAAACAACGCTTCCTTGCTCGGTAGCTGGATCGGCCTCTAGCGCGGCCGCTAAAATGCCATTGCTAAAAGCAACGCTGTTAATACCTGCCCCGAAAGGGTTTAGATCAATCGTAGCGTTGAGCTCGGGGGCCGCAGGATTCAAAATGCTGACCAAATCGATGCTGTTATCGCTGGAGTTGGTGATGGCGAGCTGATCAGAGCCTGGATCAAACGTGCCAATCTCGGCTGAGTCTTCACCGCGATCGCTATCAAAACGACCTTGAAAAGATAGGCCAACAACGGCCGCCGCAGATGGTGCGATCGCGCTGGCTAAAGCCGCCGCTGAAATCACAGCACTTACCAGTAGTTTGAATGTCATAAGGAAACAAGATTTTAGGAATAAGCGTTGAAAGCTGCCAAACTCTACCCACCGTAGTAGAGCTGTAGATACCCGTTAAACTAAAGACAGCACAAAAAAGCACCCGAAAATTCTCTGTCTATTCAGTGTCTAGGTACTAGGTGCTGAGCTTTATAACATTAGGGGAATGCTGGACACTTAAGGCTTAAGTAAGTGCAGAAAAAGGCATTTTTTGTACAGTCTTTATCCGCATCTGTAGAGAATTTATTCAACTTTTGTTGACGTATAGGAACATTTTCTTCGACATATTGTGCTGCTTTGTACTGGAGTCTGACTGGGCCAGCTAACGAATACTCGCATCGGCGCTAGTATTAAAGTGACGACTTGTTGGGCTAGGGTCTTACGATATGCCACTATCAGGTGAAAGCGCGTAGCAATGGCCTTAGCTAAACTGGACGGCCGAGGGATTGCGATCGCGCTCATCTCCACCGCAACCTGGGCAACCGCAGGTATCTTCATCCGCTGGTTGCCGGGGTGGTCTCCATTTGCCATTCTCTCAGGTCGTTTTCTAGTGGCCTCGATTGTGCTGCTGCCTGTTGTTTTATCTCCTAATATTCGCGGTGAGTTTCTTTTCTCTTTGCGATCGCTATCGATTTGGGGCCTCAGCTTACCGCTGATTGGTGGTTTTCTGCTGGGCACGGCAGCTTTTCAGATAGCTCCAGTTGGAGAAATCACGCTACTGCTGAGCACACCTCCTATTTTTGTAGTTGCCTATAAACTGCTGGCTAAAGTCCGCATACGCAGGCGCGAGGGAATCGGGACGTTGTTGGCGATCGCTGGTGTGGCGCTGATCTTACTGCCTCAGCGATCGCTCAGCCCTGTTGCTTCTGGCACATCTTTGCAGGCACCGGCAGGCTATCTGTTTGCTCTCAGCGCGGCGGCGCTGCTGGCTGTCTACACCCTTTGGTTTGGGGCACTCTCTCGTCGCGGCAAAACGTTCAGATCAATCAACGTTGTTTTTGTCACTTGCTTACTAGGCTGCGTGCTCTCTTCTCTCTGCACAGTATTGTTTTCTAACTCAGCCGAGTTCACCGGTTTAGATCAGCGAGCCATATTTGTGCTGTTAGGCTTAGGCATTCTGCCTACCGCCATGTCTACGCTGTGCTACACCATCGCTGCTC
>JBAUIB010000106.1:0-2655 GCA_049680585.1 Phormidesmis sp. | reverse complement strand
ATTGTCAGCTTCCTGGACATACTCTGACCGCTGCTTCCTGAAAACAGCAATCATGGGTCTCTTGTGTAGATTTGCATCGTTCGCGCAAACCACCAGGTAGAGAGACATTAGAAATTCTTATCGGAGTAGGTTGCCGAAAAAGCAATCTATCCCTTAAAATTGCACATGAAAGCTCTGTGGACGGACTAACTCGGTCGCCAAACCTAAGTTGTTAGCGTCGTCCCATCTGGTGGTTGAATACAAATTAAGAACCCTTCGTTTTGTCAGGACGGGGGGTTTTTAGCTTTTTAGGGGCTCATTGGTACACCTGAACGCATCAGTAAATCTAAGTAGGGATTTTACGCCTATTCACGCGAAAGCGCTAATTTGCTAGAGCTTGGTGTGAGTGGGTCGTTGATCCGCAAAAAACAGGTAAAAACTTGCCGTTTGAATACCTCTAGCGCTAACGGGGTTAGCGCTAGAGGTATTCGATGTCGTACGGGCCAATAGAGTATCAGCAGACTGCGGAGAAATTTACGGTGAGCGACCCTTTCCTTTAAGACGAGTTCTTAGTAGCTGAGGTGCTGATGCGAAGGCGCGACCTTCAGCCGTATCGGGTGGGCAATTGCCTTGAACGGTTATATTCTTATTGGGCGCGGCTTCTCTAATGCTGACGCTAGCGGTAGCACCATTGCGATTTTGTTTAGAATGTTGAAGGCTTCTTAATTGGCCTAAAGGTTTGCCTGAGCTAGGTTTTAAAGACTGCAGATCAGCGTAATTTCCTGTGAGGGAAATTCTACTACCGCAGGACTGCTGTTGTATGCCATTGAAATCGGGTAACATATGCGTAACACGTCCGGTTCCCCGAACGTCTTGAGCCCTGTCGCGCTTTGGAAAAATCAATAACTACTCGGTCCCGCCAAGAACTTGAGTTATTAGATTTTGAAGGCTTCAGGATTAGCTTGCTGGAAAACGGTTTAGACCTTTGGGTTTGAGCCGTTTTTCGGTATCTTGGCTTCTTGGTCTATTCATCAACTTGCTCTCTCCAGAATTTCCAACCGGGAATTCACCTTCGCTAACTCGACAAGCATCGCCTGACTGATCTGCAACTGAGCATCGAAGCGCCGTTTATTTTCCTCAAACTGCCGATGATTCTCTTCGCGCTCGGCCTGTATTTGTTGCCGGTCAGCTCTGGCATCATTCAGTAAATTCTCAAAGCGCTGGTTCTGCTCAGTGCGATCACGCTCAGCTTGTTTCCGGTCTTCAGCGACGGCTTTCAGAAAACTCTCGAAGCGTTGATTCTGTTCAGTGCGCTCAGCTTCTGCATCAGCTGCGATATCCGTTAGGGCGTTTATAGCCTTTGTATTTTCGTCAACAACGCGCTGCGTCTCTATGCTTTGCTGCGCTAATGGCCGAATGAACTCAGTTACCAGTGTGTTCACCGCTGTGTTGATGTCTGCGATCACCTGTGTATTGGTAGCTTGCTGCTGCTCAATTTTTATTATCTTGTCAGTCATCAGCTCACTCCCTTCGATGGTGATTTGTCCTGTCTTGGTACTTGGGTAGATTGCTTTTGCTGTTCTAGGTACAGCTCGACCACAATAGCCGCGACCGTCGCAATCGGCTGTCCTCTAACTTCAGCTAGTTTGGCTAGCTCATCATGAACAGGATCAGGGAGGGTCATGTGTACCCGCTTAGGCATTTCATTCATAGTTATCTACCCCATAAATGTGCCATCTCTGTAGCGTCTGAGCAACTTTTAAATAACTAGATCCAATTTAGTTGCTTGAAAGGAGCTAAATTGGAGCATAGCATTAATTCCAATCGGATAGCAACGGTCTAAATGTCTCGCCTCACACCGTTGCTATCCAAGCAACAAGCGCCACACAGACCCCTCAAAGAGGGCCAAAGCACTATGTTACAAAGCCTTAACACTATTTCAGCGCTAGATACGGCTGCTACTCCTCCCGGCCCCGAACGGACAGCAGCGGTCGGCCTGGCCGTTGGCAACCATGCCATCAAGATATCCACCGCTCAGAAGGACTATGTGATTCGTTCGCAATCCCTCAGCTACCATCCCGACCTAGTTGCAGGCACCGATGCCCTACTGCTTGGTGAGGCCGTCGCCACCGATATCTTCAGCGGCAAGCTGGCAGTAGGCGAAAACTTGGATACCTACAACGGTGTCCAAACGCTGGGACATGGTCTCAAAGGTGAGCTGTACGCTCGTTATGCGCTAGTCGCGATCGCTCATGCTGTAGAGAATGGAGCTGCCGTCAACCTGGCTGTGAGCCTGCCGACTAGCCGGATGCGTCCGCTGATAGAGCCGCTGCGAGGTTCGCATACCGTTCTGGTCAATGGGTATCGAAAAGAAATCCAGGTCAACCGCATTACCTTTTTGCCAGAAGGGCTGGGCGCAGCGACCCGAATGCGGGAGCTGAAGATGCAGCGCAGTACACAGCCAGTGCCTAGCTTTGCCGCACTGGACTTCGGTGGTGGCAACTGCTCCGTTGTGGGTTTGGATACTGACGGCGCAGTTGCCGGATTCACACAGACCACCCCTGGCGTGATGGCGCTGTATGGCAGCATCGCCGCCGCCGTGGCCGCAGGCAGTGGTGGCATCGCCCCGACCGACGACGCTATTCGTCTCGGCGTCGAGGCTCAGACCTACCGGGT
>JBAUIB010000105.1:0-2812 GCA_049680585.1 Phormidesmis sp. | reverse complement strand
TCAAGAAAGCTAAATTGCGATCGCTTGACTGAATGCAAAAATCAGCTTATCTTCAGTTCTAAGCTGTGATGCCTATCACGGCCCTTCCTCAGAACTCAATTTTACTTAGCACCATCGGCAGGCGCTTACAACACCTACCGACGGCTAACCCCCAGGATTACAGCGCAATCCCGGCAGCTAGGGTTTACTTTAACCCAGCCACCCCGACTTGCAACACATCTTCTCGGGGCGGCTGAGTTTCATTGGGTTCTGGTTTCCTACCCAACCCTAGATCCGGAGACCAGATCTCACATGTTTATCCCTACGATTCAGGACGCCTCCGCGTCCACAGCTTCCGATGTCAACCCGACACCCGCACCCACCGCCGAACCCATCCGGCATCTGCTATTCGGCAGCCTTAGCGCCGTACGCACCACCATCCAAACCCTATACAAACGCGGCTACGCCGACCCCAACGACTGGAGCCAGCCCATTTCTACCGGCAGGCCCAACGAAGTCATGGCCATCTTGACCAAGCGAGTAAGCCTAGAAAAATAGGCGTTAGCGCATTGCCAAGGAGATGAAAACGGTGCTCGCCCCCTTGGCAATGCCTTGAGCCACAAAGGTCGTTAAGCGCTAGAAGAAAATACCCACTAAGCCTTCTCTGGTTTGGTTAGGCACTTTTGACCTAATCTTTACTGAAGCTAGATTAGGTAAGGAAATGTGCTTTAGAGTGGGAGCAAGCCCTCTAATCTTGTCCTGCGTAGGCTATGGCAAATACGACTCCTGATGTTCTTTTCACCCTCGAAGAAGGACTCAATTTTCACACGGTAGACGATCTTAAAAAACTCCTAGCGTTACTGCCCACTCAGGAAAAGCCTAAGCGCAAGGCAGAGCTAGTGGCGGCGATCGCACAGCATCTACTCTCAGCCCCCAAACTCAAAAAGATCTGGAAAGATTTCAACGACCTTCAGCAAGCTGCGATCGCCGAAGCTATCTACGTCAATGAAGGCTACTACTTACCCGAACAGTTCGATGCTAAATACGGTGACCTGCCCGAATGGGAAAGCCGCACGACCTACTATCGATACAATCAGCCAGCCTCCACGCTCGACTTATTTTTCTACTCATTCAAAAACTACACTAGCGTCGGCCATGTGTTGCCCGACGATCTCTCAGAGCAGCTGAGAGCCTTTGTCCCAGAACCCAAAGCCATCAGTATAGAAAGCAGCGACCAGCCGCCAGAGAGCATTCAGGTCGAATACAGCACCTACGACTACAAAGCCCGCAAACGCATCAACAACATAGAAGCCGTTCCCGTCGTGTGCTGCCCCACAGAACAAGTCGCCCAGCAGGATTTGCTCGCTGTGTTGCGGCTGGTGCATTTAGGCAAAGTAAGCGTCAGTGATAAAACGCTGATGCCAGGGAAAGCGACTCTCAAGGCGATCGCCCCTCTACTCCAAGGCGGTGACTACTACAGCGCAACCAAGCAACCCGCAGAAACCGATGCCATTGGTGTCATCAAACCCTTTGCCTGGGTGATGCTCCTGCAAGGCGGCGGGCTCGCCCAGCTCAAGGGCAAAAAGCTAGAGCTAACCAAAGCCGGCCAAAAGGCTATGAGCGCAGACCCAGCCAAAACTCTCAAAGCCATCTGGAAAAAGTGGCTCAAAACCACTTTACTCGACGAGCTTCGCCGAACTGAGAACATTAAAGGGCAAACGGGAAAAGGAAAACGAGGGCTCACCGCTGTCAGCGGACGGCGTAAGCACATTGTGGATATGCTCAGTCAGTGCCCCCTCGAAAAATGGGTTGAATACGACGAACTAACCCACTATATGATTGCCACCGGTCAGAGCTTTGAAGTTAGCCGGTCTGCCGAAAAGCTATACATCAGTGAGCCAGGCTATGGCTATCTCTACGACACCAGCAGCTGGAGCATTTTGCAAGATGCCTACCTCAGATGCTTTTTGTTTGAATATGCAGCCACGCTGGGCCTGATTGATGTGGCCTACGCTGCCCCTTATGAAGTGCCACAGGGCGAGTTTCATCAGCTTTGGGGCGCAGACGACTACAGCTTTCTTAGCCGCTATGATGGCTTGCTAGCCTTTCGCATTAACCCTCTGGGGGCCTTTTGCATGGGCTTTGCCGATAGCTACACCGCCGCGCCCGTAACGGTCGAAAGTACCCTGCGCGTCTTGCCCAACCTGGATATTGTGATGACGGGCAAACCGCTCAGTCCTGCCGAAGCATTGATGATGGATACCTTTACGGTTCAAACTTCTGATGCGGTGTGGAAGCTCGATCGAGAAACCGCGCTCAAGGCCGCAGAAGCCGGTCATGCCTTGACAGAGTTTCAAGACTTTCTGACTCAGGCCAGTGCAGAAGCCTTCCCTAAAACGGTAGAACAGTTTTTTGCAGATTGTTTGAGTCGTTCGCAAAGCTTGAAAGATCAAGGCATTGCTCGCTTAATTGAATGCACAGATGCCACATTAGCGGCGCTGATTGCCCATGACTCGCGGACCAAAAAATATTGTCAGCTAGCTGGAGAGAAACATTTGGTGGTATTGCTCGATCAAGAGACTCGCTTTCGCAATGGGCTGCGAAAGCTGGGCTACACGCTACCGCTCAGTGCTAATTAATTGATTGGAGAACAACAACCTATGAGCTATTCTCCTGATAATGCACTGATTATTCAAAGCGATCGCTCTGTTTTGCTAGATGTCCATGCCCCCAAGGCTGAAGATGCCCAAGCAGAGATCGCCCCCTTCGCCGAACTGATCAAAAGCCCAGAGCATATCCATACCTATCGCCTCAGCCCGCTGAGTATTTGGAA
>JBAUIB010000104.1:0-1729 GCA_049680585.1 Phormidesmis sp. | reverse complement strand
CGCCCCATTCGACAGCGGCCTGCCAACCGAGTCCTTGACGGGCGATCCGAGGAAAGTCACTCGTCAAGTCTAGAATTGTAGACACCTGATACCTGAGTTCAGAATCGCTATCAATAATTACGTCTACCTGTTTCTCCATCCGGTCAAACAGCTCGGCTTTAGATAAAGCTTCGATATCGTCTTCTGTAGAATTGCGAACAACCGATAAAGCTGATGTGGAAATGACGGGATTGCCCAGCGCTTCAATGAGCGCATGACAAAGGGGGTGTTTGGGCACACGAATGCCGCTAGTACGGCGTTTGGGGTTCATCACAAGACGCGGTACAGCCTTCGTCGCGGGCAGTAAAAAAGTGTAAGGTCCGGGAATTAGATGCTTGATGATCTTGTAAGCAGGATCACTGACATGAGCGTAGCTAGCGACATTAGACACTGAAGAGCACAGGAAAGTCAGCGGTTTGTCGTTGGCGAGCTGCTTGAGCTGGCGCACCTTTTTAATGGCGTCTTTGGCGTCTAGATCACAGCCGATCGCATAGACCGTATCGGTGGGATAGAGCATCACGGCTCCTTGTCGAAGCGCCTTGCGAACGGCCTCAATCTTACGAGGCTGGGGGGTTTTAGGATGGATGTGATAGAGGGTTGCCATAGCCGAAAGCAGGTGCCAAAAGGTGAGGTTTTATCTGAGGTGTGATTGATCGGGTGTCGGGATGCGCCTGGCAGTATAAATTGGCGCTATAGTATTTTCTCTCTCAACAGAGGCCGTTCTTTCGAGAAGGCTCTAATGCTTATGAAAACGTTAGCCTACTTAGACTGTCCGACTGGGATTGCGGGTGACATGTGTCTGGGTGCATTGGTGCATGCAGGCGTGCCCCTGGCTTATTTAGACCGTCAGCTTGGGCGCTTGGGCATTTCAGATGAGTTTCACCTGCGAGCTGAGTTAGTGCAGCGGCAGCAGCAGGCAGCGACTAAGGTGTTTGTGGATTTGCTGGATGTGGATTTGCCAAATAACGGCTCTCATCAGCATCGGCTGGGCGATCATGAGGCTGGAACGCATGCTCATGACGCACCTCATCATCATGGCGGGCGGCATTTGCCTGAGATTGAGAGATTAATTCAGCAGGCGGGCTTACCCGAACGGGTAGTGGCGTGGAGTCTGGCGGTGTTTCGCCAGTTGGCTCAGGCTGAGGCGGCGGTCCACGGCATTGCGCCAGAGCAGGTGCACTTTCATGAGGTGGGGGCGAGTGATGCCATTGTCGATATTGTCGGCACCTGCTTAGGGCTAGATTGGCTGAAAGTCGATGGGCTCGTCTGTTCGCCATTGCCGACGGGCAGCGGCACCGTTTGGTGTGAGCATGGTCAGCTGCCCGTGCCTGCCCCAGCGGTGCTGAGGATGATGGCAGCTGCACAGATGCCGGTCTATGACAATGGCATTGCAAAAGAACTGGTCACGCCGACGGGCTGTGCGATCGCAGCCACGCTATCCCAGTCGTTTGGCCCACCGCCTCGCTTCACCCTACAAAAAATTGGGCTGGGCGCGGGCGGACGCGATCTTTCGCAGCTGCCTAACATTCTTCGGCTTTGGATTGGCAGTGTGGCGGATCTTAGTGAAGATTTAGCCACTACAGACCTAGACGCTATAAAGGAGGGCTCAAAAGCTGAACACGCCTCCAAAACTGCTCCTGCTGGCCGTCCCAGCCCCCATGCTGACCATCCCGAACCCATTACCGAACCC
>JBAUIB010000103.1:0-12952 GCA_049680585.1 Phormidesmis sp. | reverse complement strand
CCCCCACCCCGTACAATTAGCGGGTACTATCAACGGCTTTTGCGCCCCTAACAAGAGACCTATGAAGCCCTATCTGGCAGCGGCTCTACAGATGACCAGCGTGTCTGACCTCGAGCAAAATCTAGCTCAGGCCGAAGAGCTAATCGATCTGGCTAGCCGTCGCGGCGCTGAGCTGATTACCCTACCTGAAAACTTTTCTTTTTTAGGCGATGAAGTGGCCAAGTTTCAGCGGGCTAAAGAAATCTGTACGGCTAGCGAAAAATTTGTCAAAACGATGGCCCAGCGCTATCGGATTACGCTCCTAGGGGGAGGATACCCAGTCCCTTCTCCTGACGGTCGGACTTACAACACCGCTATCCTGGTCGATGCCAACGGCGAAGAGCTGATGCGCTACGAGAAGGTTCATCTTTTCGATGTCAACCTACCGGATGGCAACACCTATCAGGAGTCAACCAACGTAACCTCAGGCATTGCCCTACCTAAGGTTTACAGCTCAGAGCGACTGGGCAAACTTGGGATCTCGGTTTGCTACGATGTGCGCTTTCCCGAGCTATACCGTCAGCTCTCTAAAGAAGGCGCAGAAGTGCTCATGGTCCCAGCGGCCTTTACGGCTTTTACCGGTAAAGATCACTGGCATGTTTTACTGCAAGCTCGAGCGATCGAAAATACCGCTTACATGGTTGCACCAGCCCAAACCGGCTTCCACAACGCCCGCCGACAGTCACATGGTCACGCCATGATTATTGATCCGTGGGGAATTACGCTGGCTGATGCAGGTGAGGCTGTGGGAATGGCGATCGCCGAAATTCATCCCTCTCGACTAGAACAAGTGCGGCGGCAAATGCCTTCTCTCCAGCACAGAGTATTTGGTTAAGCATTTGATTGGCATTTAGTTGGCATCTGGCCAGCATTTGGCGGATATGACTAAATGAACACAACTGTGTTCCGGTTAGTCATGTAAATTAGACAACAATTAAGTTGCTGAAAACAGCATGATTGACTTGGTTTTGTGGGCATCTCGCTCCAGCGAACTATTCATGGACTATTTGAGTAACGGCTTACTGACTTTAGAGGACACGATGGGTAATCTAATTTCGCAGACTGTTTGGATTGGAAACCTTTGGGACGGTGGCTTGGGAGGGGCCTTAACTCTACTAGCTGAGGTTGAAGAGGCCGAAGTGAGCTCGTTGGTCCTTGCAGGTGTGCTACTGAGCTTGATTACCGTTTTTATTGCGGCTAAAGTCGGCGGCGAACTCTGTGCCCGGCTGAATCTACCCTCGGTACTAGGTGAGCTAGTGGGCGGCGTGGTCGTCGGCATCTCAGCGCTTCACCTGATTGTTTTTCCAGAAGGAGCGAGTATTCCACACTCTGCCCTCATGGACCTAGTGCAGATGACATCTGGCTTAGAGCCCGAAGGTATGCTCAAGGTATTCAGCGGCGAGAGCGAAGCGCTCTCAGTCCTCGCTGAGCTCGGTGTGATTATTCTGCTCTTCGAGATTGGCCTCGAATCTGATCTCAAAGAACTGATCCGCGTCGGTCCTCAGGCCGCTGTAGTTGCCATTATCGGCGTTCTAGCACCTTTTATCGCAGGAACCGCTGGCCTGATTATCTTCTTCAACATTGGCACAATTCCCGCTGTATTCGCGGGCGCGGCTCTGACGGCGACTAGCATCGGTATTACCGCCAAAGTCCTCGCTGAAATGCAGCAGCTGAGCTCACGCGAAGGCCAAATTATCATCGGTGCAGCCGTACTCGATGACGTGTTGGGCATTATTGTCCTAGCTGTTGTGGCTAGTCTGGCTAAGACTGGCGAAATCGAGATCCTCAATGTTGTCTATCTGGTATTAGGAGCGGCTGCTTTTCTCGTCGGGTCTATCTTTATCGGTCGCTTGCTCAGTCCGCTGTTTGTCTCCCTTGTCGATCAGCTACAGACGAGAGGCCAACTAATTATTAGCTCGCTGATTTTTGCATTCGTGCTCTCCTACATTGCGGCAGCTATCCAGCTAGAAACCATTCTGGGCGCATTTGCGGCTGGTTTGATTTTGGCAGAAACATCCAAGCGCAAAGAGCTAGAGGAACAAATCACCCCCATCGCTGATATGCTGGTGCCGGTTTTCTTTGTGACCGTCGGTGCTCGTACCGATATCAGCGTGCTCAATCCACTGGTTCCGGCCAACCGCGAAGGACTCATTATTGCGTCTTTTTTGGTGGTCGTTGCCATCATTGGTAAAACCATCACTGGCTTCGCAGTGTTTGGCCAGCCGGGTATCAACCGCCTAGCCGTCGGCTTCGGCATGATTCCACGGGGGGAAGTCGGTTTGGTGTTTGCAGGTGTGGGCGCAGCCAGTGGTGTTCTCTCAGAGTCTTTGGATGCGGCCATTATCGTCATGGTCATTGTCACTACCTTCATTGCCCCTCCCCTACTACGACTGGTTTTTGACAGTGATGACGAACCAGACGCTGCTTTAGAAACAGCGCCCGCTAACGAAACAGCCGTAGCGGCCTCAGCCGTCGAACCGAGCGAACCTTAAGGAATGGTCGTCACTGAAGGTGTATCTCTTAGCAGGATTTTTCGTTAGGACGCAGCCTCGCTGTTGGCGGTATGCGTCCGACGTTGGCCGAATAGCAAAACATTGCACTCAACCCGCTATGCTTATCTGCAACTATTTGGGTGATGGTGAGTCAATGTGCTTAGATTATCGATTTTCTCCCTCTTAGGAAGAAACAGAGCCGGTAAATCTGCCAAATCCGACTAAACTCTAGACAATATTTATTCGCTTACTTCATTGAGCCTATTCACTTATGAGTATCCCAGCCCTCTCCAGCAAGCCGCGCTCCAATTTCAAAATTGGTGTCTTCGACAGCGGCGTAGGAGGGCTGACCGTCCTGCGAGAAATACGCACTCAGCTTCCTCATGAGTCGGTGATCTACTTTGGTGATACCGCGCGGGTGCCCTACGGCAATCGTTCGAAGAGCGAGATTTTGCGCTTCGTCCGCGAAATTATCGCCTGGATGATGAATCTCGAAGTCAAGATGATCATTATGGCCTGTAATACGAGTTCGGCTTTGGTGCTCGAAGCGGTACGTTCTGAGTTTCCTATTCCTATTTTGGGCATTATTCTGCCGGGCGCTCGGGCGGCGGTCAAAAGCGGTCGCCGGATTGGCGTCATTTCGACTCAAGCGACGGCTAGCAGTAATGCCTATCAGCAGGCGATCTTAGAAATTGACCCGACAGCTAAGGTCTGGCAGGTGGGTTGTCAGGAGTTTGTGCCACTGATTGAGGGTGATCGCATCCATCATCCTTACACGCTGAGCGTTGCCAAACGCTATGTAGAGCCCTTGATTGATGCGGGTATTGATACATTGGTATACGGCTGCACTCACTATCCCCACTTAGCCCCTGTGTTCAAAAAGTTTCTGCCTAGCGCTATCGAGCTAGTCGATCCAGCTAAGCACTTAAGCGTAGCCGCTGCACAGGAGCTAGAGATCCTCAGGCTAAGAAAACGCACCCATGGTCCGTCAAAAGCCCCTTCGAAATCTGATTTCAAAGAGGCTCTACAGGGAAGGACGCAGATCGCTGATCGAGCAACCGAGTTCTTCGTTAGCGGCGATCCGCACCAGTTTGCTCGAATCTCTCAGCAGTGGCTAGGCTATCAGCCAAAAGTAAAGCAGGTATCTGTGAGGGCGCTAGAGGCTATCCACGCCACCTCTCTGCGATCCAGTGAATACTGACCAGCGAATACTAAACCGAATCACGGATAAATATCACGGATGATAGCGAAAGTCTCTCAGGGCCCAGCGAAGTTGGCCAAGCCCTGAGCCAGCTAAGCAAAACTCAAGCAAGATACATAGCGGTGTGCGGATGCATTCGTACACCGCGAGTCACTTGGCCTGTTGTCGTGTAAGGCTTTTGCCAGAAAATGTATCAAGCTAAGTGACAAACGCTATAGAGGCGTGGATGCGAAGAAACAATTGCGGGCAGATTAAACGTCTGACGCGCGGATGCTCATCCACGTCATGACTAGGTATACGGTGAGCAAGTAGCCCGAAGCCGGTAGAATAATCGCGATTGGACTGGCGCTGGAGAAAATTGGCATGGCAGGCAGCAGGCGAGGGAACTAAAAAAACGGTATATAGGCAAAAAACAGAAGGCAAAAGACAAAACTTGACCTTCAATGACAGGCGCTCGGGCTTTCGCCTCAGGCCCTCACATCAGACTTTCACATCAGACCTTTCACAAATGAGCGAGTCGCTATAGCAAATCTAAAAGCGTCAGGTCTATTGCACAATGGGTTACCGCATTAGAAAATACGGTGCGAGGGGAATAGCGCAATAGGTACAGCTTAGGAAGTACAGCCAGGACGCCTGGTGTATCAACCTAAACCTAGCTATGAGACTACTGTGGATCACCACTGTGGCTCGCTTAAAGCATTGGCTAGGTAAGTGCCTCGCGATATCCGTAACCAACGCTACAGAAAAGACACATTAACTATTTAATGGATTCTTCCTAGCTTGCATAAAGCGAGGTATCTACTAAGTACATAGACCTATCAGACTGCTCTGCTAGATCGATACTTAAATAAATCCACATATGAGGTTTAGAAAAAAGCGTTTATCAAGCCGTATCTGCTGAATAACCAGAGGGCAACTCAAATGCTAATGCACCTAAAAAGACTCTTTAGCAGAGCCATTACCGAGACTACGCTGTGCGAATGGCGAGGCTTGCGGACGATTTTCCAGGGACAATCACTTTTGTCAGACCGCCTTTTAGTCGGACAGTCTTTTTGTTAGACAGTCTGTCAATGAGTAAGATAAGACCGTCTTTAGACTTAAGTCTTTTGTTAAATAAACTATATCATAAGGTTTAGTTATCTGGAGACAAATATTAAAAATATGTTACGTATTTTTTGCCTAGCTGTAACGCTTGACTGACAAGGCATTGAAGCTTTCATTTCGGAGGCCAGTCCCTTTACCAGCGCAATAGCTTAGAATAAAGACAGACAGCTTAAAATTTCGTAACTTAATCCGCCTGAGTCGCGTATTCCATGACCTCAGCCACCTCTCTTTTTTCTCCGGTCGAAGCAGACTTAGCGCTGCTGACAGACAATCTCAAAAACCTCGTCGGTGCCCGTCACAAGATTCTCTATGCTGCGGCTGAGCATCTATTTGGTGCGGGCGGTAAGCGTATTCGTCCAGCCATTGTACTGCTGCTGGCACGAGCGACGCTGCCTGAGCAAGGGATTACCCCCCGCCACCGCCGCCTAGCAGAAATCACTGAAATGATTCATACGGCAAGCCTGGTGCATGATGATGTCGTCGATGAGTCAGCAACGCGTCGGGGGGTTCCGACCGTACACAGCCTTTTTGACAATCGCGTGGCGGTGCTAGCAGGTGATTTCCTTTTTGCCCAGTCATCTTGGTACCTGGCAAATCTAGATAACTTGGAAGTAGTCAAGCTGCTTTCACGCGTGATTATGGATTTGGCGGAAGGCGAGATTCGTCAAGGGCTTAAGCACTTTGACATCACCTTGTCAATTGAAGCCTATCTGGAAAAAAGCTATTACAAAACGGCTACGCTGATTGCCAATAGTGCCAAGGCAGTAGGGGTGCTCAGTGAGGTGAGCGCCTCGTCAGCTGAAAATCTCTATCAGTTCGGCCGCAGCTTGGGTTTGGCCTACCAGATCGTCGATGATATTTTAGATTTTACGGGCTCGACAGAAGTGCTGGGCAAGCCCGCTGCTTCTGATTTGCGCAGTGGCAACCTGACCGCGCCAGTGCTCTATGCAATGGAAGAGATTCCCTATCTCAAAACGCTCATAGAACGAGAGTTTTGCGAGCTAGAAGACTTTGAGCAGGCGATTGAGCTGGTGCATGCTAGCCAGGGGATCAGCCGTTCGCGGGAGCTTGCGACTCACCATGTGTGCCATGCGGTTGAGTGTCTAGCTCAGCTACCGCCTTCGGAATCTCGTCAAGCCTTAGAAGATATCTCACAATACGTTCTGCGGCGGCTTAAATAAGGGGCGGGCGCAGTAGACGATATCCTGATATTACAGTCTGATCAGCTGACGACTTAACAAGCCTGTGAACCGTGCCATTTGCCTGGGAGAGATCTTAATCGACTGTTTTGCGGAGCAGCCCAAAGGCTCTCGCAGTAAGGTCACTCGCTGGACACCTTTACCGGGGGGTGGGCCGGCCAATGTAGCCTGTGCATTAGCCAAATTGGGCGATCGCGCTGACTTTATCGGAGCGGTGGGCAGCGACCACTGGGGCGATGCGCTGGTCACGTTGCTGGCTGATATGGGCGTGGGTCACCGGGGCGTGCAAAGGCGGCTCAAGGCCCCTACCCGTGAGGTCTATGTCATCTCAGATGAGAGCGGTAATCGCACGTTTGCAGGCTTTAGCGAAAGCGATCCGGCGGTATTCGCCGATGCACATCTGTTTGCCGATGCGATCGCGCCAGAGATTTTCACTGGCGCCAGCGTTTTAGTCTTAGGCACCTTATCTATGGCCTACCCTGACACGCGTCAGTCAGTTGTGTGCGCCGTCAGCCTGGCCGCTCGCAACAGAACGCCGATTCTAGTTGACGTCAACTGGCGACCGATGTTTTGGCCCCATCCTGCCGAAGCCCCTGGCCAGGTTTACGACTTGATCTCGAAAGCCCAGTTTTTAAAAGTATCTGACGATGAAGCCGAGTGGCTATTTGGCACCCGCTCTGCTGAGGCGATCGCCCATCAGTTTCCTCATCTTAGCGGCACCTTAGTCACAGCTGGTGCAAAGGGCTGCGAATACTCGCTGATGGGAAACTCAGGCGTCTTGCCAGCTTTTAATGTAGATGTCGAAGAAACGACAGGCGCAGGTGATGCCTTTACAGCCGGATTTATTCATCAGCTGCTGCTGCAGGGCATCAGCGGTCTGCGTGATGCTGAGACGGCTCGCCAGGTGGTAATCTATGCCAGCGCCGTAGGTGCACTGACGACGACCCGACCGGGTGCGATCGCTGCACTGCCGTCTCCCAACGAGGTAGACGTTTTTCTCTACCTGAACTAGCCCTGAGTTAGCAGGCGCTATCTCTTCATCTATATCTAAAGGTCTGCTTTACGATGGCCCAAGAAATTGAGCGAAAATTTTTAGTAGTGGGCAATCGCTGGCGCGACTTAGCGGTGGGCAAACCCTACTGCCAGGGATACATTGCCACGGCAAGAGCGTATCAAAGCGTGCGGGTTCGCATTGCCGGAGAGCAAGGCTACCTGACGATCAAAGGCCCAGTGCGAGGGCTGAGCCGCGCGGAATTTGAATATGCGATTCCCGTCGCAGACGCGCAGGAGATGCTAGAGACGCTGTGTGAGCGCCCCTTCATTCAAAAAATGCGCTATCGCCTGCCGGTCGGTGACGTAGTGTGGGAAATTGACGAATTTGAGGGCGAAAATGTGGGCCTGATCGTCGCAGAAGTTGAGCTGCGCTCAGAAGATCAGCCGTTTGAGCGGCCTGAGTGGTTAGGCGCTGAGGTGTCAGGCCAAGCGCGATATTACAATGCCAGTCTGGTGAAACATCCCTATTCGCAGTGGTCGTAGTGCCGAGAAGCGCGGCCTTGATCTATTTCCCAGCCCAGCTGAGGTAGGGCAGTCTGGTTGCAGTCTGAGTGATCGCCTCCGCGTTCGCCACGAGCTGTGCGCACGCATCCCAGGTGCCTTGGAGAAACATTTGCCGTGGCCCGTCACCCATTTCTGCGCTGATAGACACCTCACCTGCACTCACGCTCATCGCTGCCAAATCAACAGTGACGGTGACGCTGGGATCTGCGGCGATCGCCTGCTGCAATGCGCTAATGCCGTCAGTATCCGCCGTCAGGCACGGAATCCCCATCGCCACACAGTTGCCAAAAAAGATTTCGGCAAAGCTTTCACCGACAAGCGCTTTAATACCCCAGCGAGCAAGGGCCTGAGGGGCATGCTCACGCGAAGAGCCACAGCCAAAATTGCGATTGACCACCAGGACTTCGGCGCCTTGGTAGCGCGCTTGATTGAAAGGATGATCGCCTTGCTGCTGACGGTCATCGGCAAAGACCTGATCGCCTAGCCCGTCAAAGGTCACCGCTCGCAAAAACCGCGCGGGAATAATGCGGTCGGTATCAATATCGTTGCCGACCAAAGGCAGCCCTTTCCCAGAAATAGTCTGAATTTGCAGCTGGCTTGGCGCTGTAACCGGTGCCTGAACTGGAGAAGAATCGCTCATAGCTTTCAAGTCGAATGTGCTGGGTTTGAGATGCTGAAGGTTTGATCAACTCTATCGTCACGCGATATCGGACCCGCCGTCAAGCGGCTGTTAGGCTACCGTCAGGCTACAGAGCAATAGAGCTTCTGTCCATTCGACAACCGCGCCGTAGGTATCGCCCGTATGTCCGCCGAGCCGCCGGTCAAAATAAGCGCTAATCAGCACCGCCAAGGTCAATCCACCGAGCAGCGTACGCCATATCAGCGGCCAAGGCACCCTATCACTGAGACCCAAGCTGAGCGTTAGCCCCACCATGCCAATCAGACTGGGTAGTGTGTATGTAATCGAAGGCAGGGCCGCTTTGTGAAAAGCCCCTTTGCCGGTTTTTTTGAGATAGGGATAGCGGGCGATCGCCCACTGCTGAGCCCAGCGTCCCCATACGGCCACCGCCACCAAAATAAAGGCCCGGTGATGAGAAATAGCAGCCAGCGCCGTCACTTTCAACAAAATTAAAACAATCGCTGCCATGCCGCCAAACGCACCCATATGGCTGTCGCTCATAACCGCCAACCGCCGACTGGGCTCCGGCACCGCCAGTCCGTCTGCTGTGTCCATCACCCCATCTAGATGTAGACCGCCTGTGATCGCAATGCCGAGAGCAACCACCAGCACACTGCTCACCAGTTTGGGCAGTTGGCAAAGCGCGAATGTGAGATCGGCGATCGCCAGCAAACCGCCCACCACAATTCCGACCCAAGGCACCCAACGAGCAATCCACCGAAACTCAACTGGCGTACCCGGCAGCAGCGGCAAACAGGTATAGAACATCAGTGCCCCATTCCAACTGGCCCACCATCTAGCCCAACAACCTGTTTTAATAACAGACTTAATCAACTCAAAAATCCCTCATAGAATTCAATCTATTTTGTTTCATTAGCTGAGCATCAGTTCGGCGACTAATCGCTGAGATTTTGTTTAATAAAGATGATCGCCATGGCCGCTGACCATCGCTTGTATCAAAGACACAGCCCGCAGCATGTAAAGACGAAATCTGCTTCATAAAGCATTTCAAAATATTACAAGTCTGGTATTGCAAACTTCAGAAATTCGTTTATCGTTAGGGTATATTTTCGGACTTGTTGAAATGCCCTTCGCAAGTTCGTTACGTCCACATCCTTTGTCTGCTGGCCTTTGTCGGCCCTTGCAGCCTCTCTAAATGCAGCCTCTCTAATGAACCATAGAAACTCTAGCGATCTGCCTGCGCCTTGTCTTGTTGAAAGCGGCATTGTTGTTCACAAAAGCGACATGCTTCGGCTGCTTCGAGGGCTTCGCCGCGTCCGCTACATCCATCGGCAAGACAACGAAATTACCAATACGGGAGAAGGCTGCGTCATCGAAACGTTTGCCAATCCTAAACAGGCAACCCTCATCGCTAACCATAGCCTTTATCTTAATGTCTGTAGCTTTGACTATTTGGAAATGGTCCCGGCGGGCGAAGAGACCACCTATGTCTTAGTGCAAGACAATCGCTGTCTGTGCCTTACCCCCATTGCCAATCCGTTAGAAGATCGCTCTACTCGCCATCTAGACGCAGCGGCTTTGGAAGCGATCGTCACCGAAGCCCTCTCCGCTAGCTGGGACGCTTCTTTAGATGACGAACGTAATTTGCCTTAACTAACCGCCTGCCGCGAAAAGCCATCAGTAAAATCTACTCGTCCAACGCCTGACGTAAGAGCGCCGCTATCCCTTTACAGGCCATAACGTCGTAAAACCGTAAAGTCATAGAACCGTAAAGTCGCAGAGTCATAACGTCATAGCGCCATGACGTCGCAGAGCCATAACGTCATAGAATAAGGCTCTCCAATGAGTAATTCCGTGACGACAGCCTTTTCCTATCAGCTTCAGGCTCAGTGTAGCCATACCCAAGCCCGCGCCGGAATTTTCCATACGCCTCATGGTCCGGTTCATACCCCTCGGTTTATGCCTGTGGGTACGCTGGCCAATGTCAAGACAGTTACGCCTCATCAGCTCAAAGCTTGCGACGCTGAGATGGTACTGGCCAATACTTACCATCTGCATCTACAGCCCGGCGAAGATTTGATTGCACAAGCAGGTGGGGTTCATAAATTTATGGGCTGGGACGGCCCTATGCTGACAGATTCTGGCGGCTTCCAGGTGTTTAGCCTGAGTGAAATGCGCACTGTTACCGATGAAGGGGCGACCTTTCGTTCTCCTCGTGACGGACGCATCATCGAAATGCCGCCGGAGCGCTCTATCGAGATTCAGAATCAGCTAGGGGCCGATGTGATTATGGCCTTTGATGAGTGTCCGCCTTACCCGGCGACGCGCGAAGGTGTCGTTGCTGCAACGGAGCGAACCTACCGGTGGCTGCGGCGCTGTATCAATGCCCATGATCGCGCGGATCAAGCCTTGTTTGGCATTGTTCAAGGGGGCACTTTTTTGGATCTGCGAACGGCTGCAGCGCAGGAATTGGCTGAACTCGATTTGCCCGGCTATGCGATTGGGGGGGTGAGTGTGGGAGAGCCGCCTGAGCTGATTGAGAAAATTGTGCAGGCGACGACACCGCTGCTGCCTGAGCACAAGCCGCGCTACTTGATGGGAGTTGGGACCTACCGGGAAATGGCGCAGGCGATCGCAGCAGGTATCGATCTGTTTGATTGCGTGATTCCAACTCGCTTAGCCAGGCATGGGGCAGCCTTGACGAGGGGCGATCGCTGGAACTTGAAAAATGCTCGTTTCCGCCGAGACTTGACGCCGATAGATGCTGAATGTCCCTGCTACACCTGCCAAACCTTTACCCGCGCCTATCTCTGCCATCTCATTCATGCCAAAGAGCTGCTGGCCTATACGCTGCTTTCTATTCACAACATTACAGAGCTGATTCGATTCACAACGACGATTCGAGACGCCATCTTGCAGGATCGCTTTGCTGACAAGCTGGCCGATTTTACGGGTCAGTTTTAGAGGGTCTACCTCAGCTGCGAAAAAGCGATAGGGCCACTGCTAGCGTCATCACAGGGCGTGATAAAATGTGACCAACTATTTTTACAATAACCATTTGGAGACACGGATTTATGGACGCCTCACTACTGGTAGCCACTCTACCTGAAGCCTATCGCGCCTTTGGCCCCTTGATTGACGTATTGCCCATTCTTCCTATCTTCTTTTTGCTGCTTGCGTTTGTATGGCAGGCATCTGTTGGCTTTAGATAGGGTTGGCTTTAGACAAGAGCTGGCTTTAGATAGATCCGGTTCTAGATATCAATGAAGCACCGTAGAAGCGAGGATTCACAATACTGTGGATGCTCGCTTTTTGCATAAATTCAACGGCTGAATTCAAGGGCACCAACCCAATGGGCTCAAGCGACGAAAACAGATGCGAGCTTACTCAAATGGACGCTCCGACGGTGAGGGGACGTCCTGCTGTTGTTTGGTGTAGGATTCGACCATCTGATTGAGGTTGCGCACCGACACTCCAATCTCTACCAGCGTGGACTCTAGTTGGCTAGACATAATAGCCATCGATTGCAGTTCCGTAAGAATTTTGCTGACGGACGCTTGATACTGATTTTCGAATTCTTGGGCATTCACGATGGGGCTAGCAAGATACAGTAAACAGCTTTTTAGAAATTAGTCCCTGTAACAGATGAATGACGCTTAACATATCAGAGATCTGTTTGAATTTCGCTAAGATATAGCAGCTAGGTTTGGATTAGTAATAGCTTACACGGCAGTTTGTCTTTATCCATAACGCATCCTCAACGGATGCGTAGAAGATGAATGAAAGCTTGCCTAATAAACGCTCTCGTAGTGTATACAATTTTCTACAGAACTTCCCTATTGTGTCTACGCCTTTCCCCTCTGAGACGGCCTCTGAGACGGCCGCTAGCCCTATCGCAAAAACACTCTTGCAAGATCCTGATAGGTTAGGCGAGCGGTTAAGAGAGATTCCGCAGACGCCGGGGGTCTACTTCATGAAGGATGAGACTGACCAAATTCTCTACATTGGTAAGTCGAAGAGCTTGCGCAACCGGGTCCGCTCCTACTTTCGAGATGCGGCGCATCACCATTCTCCTCGCATTGCCAGCATGGTGCGCAAGGTCGCCGATATCGAAATTATCGTCACCGACACTGAAGCGGAAGCGCTGGCCCTAGAAGCCAACTTAATTAAGCAGCATCAGCCTCACTTCAATGTGCTGCTTAAAGACGATAAGAAGTATCCCTATCTGTGCATTACGTGGGGCGAAGACTATCCTCGCATTTTTATTACCCGTAAGCGCCGCAAGGATGCGAAAAGCCGCTACTACGGTCCTTATGTCGATACGGGGCTACTGAGACGGACGCTACAAATTTCTAAGCGGATTTTTCCGTTGCGGCAGCGACGTCAGCCCTTGTTCAAAGATCGCCCCTGCTTGAACTACGACATTGGCCGCTGTCCGGGAGTATGTCAGCAGATGATTACACCCGAGGACTATCACAAAATTGTGCAGCGGGTGGCGATGGTGTTTCAGGGGCGATCGCACGAACTGATTGACATTCTCACCGTGCAAATGGAAAAAGCGGCTGAAACGCTGGATTTTGAAAAAGCGGCGATTATCCGCGATCAGCTCAAAGGCTTAGACACGCTCAGTGCAAATCAAAAGGTGGCGCTGCCGGATGACACCATATCGAGAGATGCGATCGCGCTGTTCGCAGACGAAGAACATGCCTGCGTCCAGCTC
>JBAUIB010000102.1:0-10614 GCA_049680585.1 Phormidesmis sp. | reverse complement strand
CGGCGTTTGCGAGCTACATTACCGCGCTTAACACGTGCCATTATCTAGTTTTCCTTGTTATTGAAATTCGGGTTGTATGCCTGATGACCTTGCACTTCTTCTATAAGCGCTTTTTCTATTGACGCTTCTTTTACAAGTAAGGCATCATTGCTTCTACAGCAGGTACATCAGCTTCATGCACAGTCGTAATCTTAGAAAGCTTGCGCTTACGACTAGGAGACTTACACTCCAAGAGGTGGTTTTTAAAGGCTTTGCGGCGCATAATTTTGCCGCTCCCACTGCGGCGGAAGCGCTTAGCAGCAGCGCGGCGAGTCTTTAGCTTTGGCATAATTCTATGTGGGTGGTTTGGAGAGTGATGCCTTTGAAAGGCAGTTTCGCAGTCTCTAATGTTACTACGCCCTAGAGACAGTGACAAGGCTGCTGTTTATTCAAGTCGCTTCTCAACCCAGAGAACTAACCAGACAACTAGATCGCAAATCTCTGGCAGAATGGTGCTTGCAAGCTCAACTTTAGAGATCTGATGACTATTTCCTATTCGCCTTCAGCTAATTCACAGCTATCCTCCTCAGAATGGGCCAAGTTTCAGCGCGCGCTGGAAGATAGAGCCGCTCTCAAAATTATCAGTGGCCTCACTAACTTTGATGATCGCAACGTCGCCGATGTGGTCCAAGCTGCTCAGCATGGTGGCGCGACGTTCGTTGACATTGCAGCAGATGCAAAGCTTATCCGCCAAGTGCGAAACTTAATCGACCTGCCAATTTGCGTATCGGCTGTCGATCCTGAGCAGTTGGCCGCTGCTGTAGAAGCTGGTGCTGATCTGATCGAGATTGGCAACTTTGACAGCTTTTACAGCCAGGGCAGACGGTTCGAAGGACCGGAAGTGCTGGCTCTGACCCAGCGGACAAGAGCACTGCTGCCAAACATCGTGCTGTCGGTCACCGTCCCTCACATCCTTGCGCTCGATGCTCAAGTGCAGCTCGCCGACGCGCTAGTTGCGGCTGGTGCAGACATTATTCAAACCGAAGGCGGCACCAGCAGCGCCCCTGCTCACGGCGGCACCTTAGGACTAATCGAAAAAGCCGCGCCCACGCTGGCGGCTGCCCATGCAATTTCCCATGCTGTTTCAGTTCCTGTGCTCTGCGCCTCCGGCCTTTCTGATGTCACTGCGCCGATGGCATTAGCCGCTGGCGCTGCGGGCGTCGGCGTTGGCTCGGCGGTCAATCAGCTCAACGATCCGCTGGCGATGGTCGCTGTAGTTCGCAGCCTCGTAGAAGCTATGCAGTCTCGGAAAGCTGCTAAAACTGCCGTGCATTGAGACGTTTCCTAATTCTTTTCGTCGGCTAAAGCACTGGCGGGCTCTCATACCACGATCACAGCGATGGCTGAGCCTGCCAGTGAGTTCTAAGCTCTTCGATAGTAAAAATCGGCTGAAAATGGAGCCCTTCTTTTTCGTATAGCGATCGCCCGCCCTGTTGGCGATCAACCAAAGCCAAAATATTATTCACGGTATAGCCTGCATCCCGTAGGCGCTCTACGGCCTTCATTGCTGACGCTCCGGTAGTGACCACATCTTCTAAGATGGTAATCTGGCTGGCCGGCGGCAGTTCAGGGCCTTCGATATAGGCGCGAGTACCGTGCCCCTTTGCTTCTTTGCGAATGATGAGGGGAGTCACAGGCCGATTCTCATAGGCCCCGACAATACTCACCGCACTCACCATCGGATCTGCTCCTAGCGTTAGGCCACCGACCCCAACGGTGCCGGTTGGCAGCATGTCTAACAAGAGGCGAGCGGTCATCAGTCCGCCTTGCGCATGAAGGGTTACCTGTTTCCCATTGATGTAGTAGGGGCTCTTTTTCCCCGAGGAGAGAGTAAAATCACCTTCTTTATAGGCAACCTGACAAATTAGATCGAGAAGTTCGCTGCGCACTGTGACCAGCTCAGCAGTGGGTAAGTCAGCAGGAGAAATCGGCATAGGGCTTGGGCAAAGGGGGATAACGGTAGCGCTTGATTTCAGTGTATCGGGTATCCAGTTTGCATGTGTTCAGTGGGTATCCTTTGGGAGAACGTTCGCAGCCACTTTTCGGAGACCTTATCAGTATGGCTATTGACTTTAGATGTAGGACAGTTGGCGACTTTTTGAGGGCGATCCGCTTGGGCGCAGCCAGTGTGAGTGTAATCGGGGCGATCGCCACTGCGGCCATCTTGACACCTGCTGCCACCGCCCAAGAAACGGTTTTAGAAGCAGTGGAAAATATTTCCGAGCATCGCTCAGGCGACTACTATACACATCTCTCTAACTTCAGCAAAATAGGCTTTATTACCGGACTAGGCGGATTTGCCGATCAAAGAGTCAATGCAGATGCAGCCGCACTATCGGAAGCGTTTCGAGAGCTGATGGTACTACAGACGCAAAACACAGCAACTGTACGGGTCCCCGATTTGCCGAATCCTTACACCTCGTCGGTACAGCTGCTACCCACCTCACAGATCAACAGCAGAGTCATTGGCAGCGAGCTGAACTTTGAGCCCTTGCCCCGGCAGTAAGATCTGCTGACAGCCCGATTACGGATGAAGCCAGCACCTATTCAAAGGGGATGTACTCAGTGAGCACATCCCCTTCGAGTTGTTTAGACTGTATTAAATGAAGAAGTCCAGGGTGCAGGAGTTGAACCTGCCTGGGGCGAATTATGAGTTCGCTGCCTAATCCGCTCGGCCAACCCTGGTCGTTGCTACTATACTATCTTGCTGGGTTTATCATTCACATGAGCTTGCCAAAAAATAACGTTCCTAAACAGAATCGTTAATTAAAGGCACTTTAGCCTGATCGAGGTGATATCAAGTAGCATCTTGGAAAAGTATTCATCATTTCACCGCATAGGCGACGAGAAGCTAGGCTATGTAAGAGAAGTCAGTGATGAAAAGTCTGTACTTAACCGGGTCAAGATCGGGTAGACTCCCAAGATGCTGTAATACAGCACATCCTTAATACACCCTACTTGCTAGCTCGGTTTTTGGAGTCTATTTCTTATGAGAATTAATCCGGCAGTGGCCTTCACGCTGATTTTGCTAACGCTGATGTTTGGCGCGGGGATTGTGAGTTCGTCCTGGGGATATGCTGTGGGCCGTCAGGCATTGACAGGCGTACGACAACCGGAGACTCGACCGTCAAATGCGACAGCGGCTAACCGGAGTGGAGAAAAACACAGCAAGCTTGTTTTGCTGGATGAAAGCAAAATTATTGACGATGTGGAAGCTCGTATTGATAGTGATAACTGACGAAGGAGCGGACTGAGTCTACTGCATCCGCACCTTGCTATAGCTATCTATAGTCTAAGTCTGTCGCTTGAAGGATGATGACTGCCCACCTCAACTGTTTTATAGCTAGCTGCCCCTAGCAGACTCGTTTCATTGCAGACCTATGGTTTTGCCCGCCGCTTTGTGGCCCACTCTTCTGCTAGGTTTTTTGTTATCGCCCGGCTATTGGGATAGCTATTGGGCCAGCTATCCGGCGGCCTACCCAGTATTGATGGTGGCTGCCATACCGCTGAGCGGGCCAGAGATAGCCGCACGGCTGGGGTCTGTGATTACTTTGATTGGGCTCAATGCCTTTTTTGTGACGGTGGAATTTGCAATTGTGTCGGTGCGGCGATCGCGCATCAATCAACTAGTCTCTACTGGGGATACGCAGGCCCAAACCGTTCAAAAACTACAGCGTAAGCTCAGCCGGCTGCTTTCAACGACCCAGCTCGGTATCACCCTATCGAGCCTAGCGCTAGGCTGGATAGGCGACCATACGATGGCGGCTTTGGTCAGACACTGGCTAAACTCGCTACCTGTCTCTGCAGGAACTGCTCTGTTTTTGTCCCACTCGGTAGCCTTGCCCGTTTCCTTCTTACTCCTCGCCTATTTGCAGATTGTCCTAGGAGAGCTCTGTCCCAAATCAGTGGCCTTACTGTATCCAGAGCAGATTTCTCGTGTCCTTGGTCCTCCTAGTCTGACCATTGCTCGCTTGCTCAATCCCTTTGTCTGGCTGCTCAACCAATCAACGCGGCTACTGCTATCGCTGGTCGGTATTCACGAAAAGAGCGCAGGTCACTATGGTCGAGTTACCCCTGAGGAGCTACGACTGCTGATTACAACAGCGACAGAAATTCCAGAGCTTGAAAAAGCAGAACGCGAAATTCTCAGCAATGTCTTTGAGTTTCGCGGCGCTACAGCAGCCGAGATCATGGTGCCCCGCACGAGTATTGCAGCGTTGCCTCAGGAGGCAACTTTTCAGGATTTGCTAGACGAAATTGTTGTTAGCGACCATTCTCGATATCCGGTAACAGGCAACTCTCTCGACGATGTTCTAGGCATCATTAACTTTCACGATTTGGCGATGCCGCTTTCTAAAGGAGAAATAACGCCCGATACGCTCATTATCCCTTGGATATTGCCAGCGCGGGTTGTGCCCGAATTACTCTCGCTCAACGAGCTGCTCGTACAGATGCAGCAGGCTGCACGTGAAATGGTCATCGTTGTTGATGAATATGGTGGAACCGCAGGATTAGTGACGCTGCGAGATTTGACTGCCGAAATCATTGGAACGATTGACGACACCTCCCCGGATGCACAGATCATTCAGAAAGACAGTCATACCGTCATCTTTCCTGCTCAAACTGATCTAGAAGATGTCAACGAGCGGCTATCGCTAGAATTACCGATGGGTGAAGACTACCTGACACTGGGCGGCTTCGTTATTTCTGAGATGCAAAAAATCCCTCAGGTAGATGAGCAGCTCATCTATCAAGATTTAGAATTCACGGTAGTCGCGGCGGAAGGGCCGAAGCTGACCAAGGTTCAAATTCATCGATCAGCAGCCGAACTCGCACTGGCCAATGCCTCGGTGCCTGCTACGGTGAGGAAAGCAGCTGATAAACCCACCGCTTCCGGTAGCGGCGCTCAGCGACACCGTCAGAGGCAAAAACAAACTTGAAAAACTGACACAGAAGAAACTGGGATCGCTCTTAAAAATTATTAGATTTTCTATAGTATTGTTTACATACAGACGATATACAGCCAGTCTTCAAGTGCGAATGCTGCTGGCTCTGATTGGTTTGAGGCATCAGCTTGCTGAACTTGACCCTAACTTTTACGAGGTGTGAGAACGTGCGAAGCCAACCTTTAACGCTAACTGACACGAAGCCCTACAGTCGTGGCCGGGCAGAGCCGGTAAAGATTGGGGTAATCGGCATTGGCAATATGGGACAGCATCATGCGCGGGTGCTCTCGCGCCTCAAAGATGTACAGCTAATAGGCGTTTCTGATGTAAATGTGGAGCGAGGCATAGAAACCGCTAGCAAATATCAAGTTCACTATTTTGAAGAGTATCAGAAGCTTTTGTCCTATGTAGATGCGGTCTGTGTGGCCGTCCCTACCCGGCTGCATCATTCCGTTGGTATGACCTGCCTAAAAGCGGGCGTTCACGTCTTGATTGAAAAGCCGATCGCAGCGAGCATTTCTGAGGCAGAGTCGCTAGTGAATGCAGCGGCTGATCTCAACTGCATTTTGCAGGTGGGTCATATTGAGCGGTTTAATCCAGCGTTTAAAGAATTGCACAATGTGCTAAAAACCGAAGACATGCTGGCGATAGAGGCCCGGCGTATGAGCCCGTATAGCCAACGGGCAAACGATGTATCGGTGGTGCTGGACTTGATGATCCACGATATTGATTTGATTTTGGAGCTGGCAAATTCGCCGGTTGCCAAGCTGACGGCCAGTGGCAGTAAGGGCACCCATTCGTCTTATTTGGACTATGTGACGGCCACATTGGGATTTGCCAATGGGATTGTGGCGACGGTCACTGCTAGCAAAGTCACCCATCGCAAGATTAGAACGATTTCGGCCCACTGTCGCAATTCTTTGACAGAGGCCGATTTTTTAAATAATAAGATCGAGATTCACCGGCAGACGACGGAAAACTGCATGGCTGACTATGGTCAGGTGCTCTATCGCCAAGATGGCCTGATTGAGAAGGTGTATACGAGTAATACAGAGCCGCTGCACGCAGAGCTAGAGCACTTTGTCAACTGCGTGCGGGGCGGCGATCAGCCTTCGGTCGGTGGCGAGCAGGCGCTCAAGGCGCTGCGATTGGCCAGTGTGATTGAGCAAATGGCGTTGGACGGGCAAGCTTGGAAGTCTCAAGATGAGCTGCGCTTGGCGCTAGAGCCGATGACGGCAATCTCCATCGGCTAGCGCAGAGCGAGCTTAGAGGGAAGATTTTTGGGCGACGAGTGGTATGACAACTTGTGCGATCGCCTCTGCCACCCACTCATTCCCTGCTGGGCTCAGGTGGATATGGTCGCGGTAAAGCCCTTCAGGATCGTGCTGCTGCTGATAGGGATCTAAAAGGTCTAAATAGGGAACACCGGTTTTACTCGCCCAGTCGCTCAGCCGCTGGCGGGCGACCATCTCATAGTCACGCGGGCCAGGAAGTTCGCGCTTCAGCGGCGACAGCACCAGGATGAACTGTCCGCCGTCAGCAGCTACTTTTTGATAGATGCCCTCAATGGCGTCTAGGTTTTGGCCAACGCGATCGCCCCCTTCATCTTGAATCTCCTTGAGTCCTGGAATTAGCTGATTTTTCTTGAGGTAGCGATCTAGGAGCTCAGCAATGGCGAACGGGGGATTGTGATCCGGGTAGTTGCGATCGCGGCCTACCTGAAGCGGGGTTGGCTGCGTGCCAAAGAGATCGTCCGTATTTAGCAAGAGCACCAGCACCGCCGATCCAAACGTGCCGTAGCGCTCCAGGTAAGCTAGCTCATTGCGCGGTCCCCAAGAATTTGCAGACGCGTTCAGCGCCTCGATCTCGGTATAGTCTTCGCTTGTGTCGCCGAGGGGTATAGAAGCCTGCAAATAATGCGCGATTCGCGCTGAGAGAATATCGCGCTGGTCAGTCCACCAGTTGCCGTTGGCCAAAGAATCGCCTAATAGAAAAATTCTGAGCGTGCCCGACGCAGGCAGCGGCGTGATGGTCTTAGCTCGCATGGAATATTCGTTGATATGGATGCGATTGCCAAAGCGCCGCAGCCGCTGATTCGGTGCGAGCAGATAGCCAATGTGCTCATCCCCCACGTAAAGCGGTGGACTGCCGAAGCCAAAGCCCATCCTCAGCGCAGCCTCAATTAGCAGAGTGGCCAGCAGCAGCATAGTGACAATTGTGCCTAACCCTAGCAGTAGTTTCATCAACGTTTTCTAGCAGCAGTAAACTCATTGATAATAGGGGGAAATTGCTAGAAAAACAGAAAAGTTAGGATAAACCCATGACAGAGATTTTGTATCCCCTGCATGTCGCTGTGCAAGTCAGCGACTTAGCTCAAGCAGACGAGTTCTATAGCCACATTATTGGCTTACAAAAGGTCGCGCGCGATCTTTCATTTGCGGGAAGCTGGTATCAGATTGGTGATTTTCAGCTGCATTTGATCGTCAGCGAATGGGCTAAAAATCCGATCCGTGAAGACAAGTGGGGCAGACATCCCCATGTGACCTTTGCGATTCGAGACTTGGCGGGGGTAAAGCAGTCGCTAATCGAGCAGGCCGTTCCCTTCCAAATGAGTTCATCCGGGCGAGCTGCGCTGTTTGTTAAAGACCCAGACGGCAATGTGGTAGAGCTACTGCAAGTGGAGTGAAGTTACTTTTCTAAAAGGCATGGGCTTACTGGATAGCAGAAGCTGAAGCGGCATGTAGATAGGTCGTTGTAGCGGCTCTCTGTACCTGTTGCCTGCGCCAATTGCCCGAAAGAAGTGAACCCCAGACATGAGCACTCTTAGTCCGTTGACCCTGGCTAGCTATAAGCCGTCAAAAAAGCCTCGTATGCTGGTTGTTGACGATGAGCCTGACAATTTGGATTTGCTGTATCGGACCTTTCGCCGGGACTTCAAGGTGCTGCGCGCAGAGAGCGGTACGCAGGCGCTAGAAGTCCTCTCAGATGAAGGCGAAGTCGCTGTGATTATCTCCGATCAGCGTATGCCGGAGATGAAAGGAACTGAGTTTTTGAGTAAGACGGTGCCTGACTTTCCAGATACGGTCCGGATCATACTCACTGGCTTTACCGATGTAGAAGATCTTGTCGAGGCCATCAATGCGGGTCAGGTGTATCGCTATATTACTAAGCCTTGGGATCCCGATGAGCTTAAGCATGTGGTAGAGCGGGCTTCGGAAACGTACGACTTGTTGAAGCAGCAGAATGAAGCGCTACATGTTGCCCAGACGCAGTCTAAACTCATGGCTAGCGTTGGCCAGCTAGCACTTCAGGCGATGACAAAAGACGAAGTACTCGCCTTTATCGTCAATCGCTTTGGCCAAATCCTGAACGCTGATGCTTGCCTGTTGCTGCTGCTCGAAGAGCTAGCTGAAGAGACATCCTCAGCTGGCTACGGCGCTGTCGAGGCGAGGGCTGCCTATGCAAATGAGTTGGTGAAAGCGGCGATCGCCTCTCAATCTGCCCAGGCGACTGTCAATATTCAGGCCGATGAGTCAAAGGCCAGCGATGCTCTGTATGCCGCCGGAACGCAGTGTCATGTCGTTGTACCTATCGTATATCAGAGCAAACCGCTGGCAGCTCTGTCACTTCAGTGGAACAGGTCCTATGCGACTGTCGGAGACGTTACCCAGCTTTTGAGCTTGCTTGCCCCCCAAATTGCGATTGGCCTGAAAGCCGTAGTGCTGTAACGTTAACCCTTTGAGGGTTTGTCAACAATTATGCCCTCGCACAAGGAGTCAACGTTAGCAAAAACTTATGGGGGATAACTCACTGAGCGCGCGAGATCAGCCTGAAGCAGATCGGATTCGCCAGCTTTTTGATCGGATTGCGCCGAAGTATGACCAGCTCAACCAGGATTTGAGCTTTGGCTTGCACTGGGTGTGGAAGCAGATGGCGGTGGACTGGAGTGGGGCAACAAGCGGGATGAACTGCTTGGATGTGTGTTGCGGCAGCGGGGATGTGGCGCTGCTGTTAGCCCGGCGAGTGGGTGAAACGGGCCAGGTAACAGGTGCGGATTTTGCGGTGGAGCAGCTAGCGATCGCGGCCAAGCGCAGTCCCCATCTACAAACTCGCCTCACCTGGACAGAAGCCGACGCGCTCAATTTACCGTTTGATGACAGTTGCTTTGAGGCGGCAACAATGGCCTATGGCCTGCGTAACTTAACGAATATTTCGCAAGGACTCAGTGAACTGCTGCGGGTGCTAAAGCCTGGTGCTAAAGCTGCTATTTTAGATTTTCACACGCCGACCAATCCGTTGGTCAAGCAGTTTCAGCAGTGGTATCTGAGCACTATTGTCGTGCCTACGGCAGAGCGCTTTGAGCTGAACGAGGAGTATGCTTATATTAGCCCGAGCGTTGATCGCTTTCCATCTGGGGTGCAGCAGGTGAAGATGGCCCAGACGGTTGGGTTTACCCACGCCGTGCACTACCCTGTTGCAGGGGGAATGATGGGCGTGCTGGTGGCTACCAAGTAGAGCAATAGAAAGAGCTAAAGAGAGCCAGGCAAACGACAAGACAGGGACTACATGAGCGGGGCCAACCTGTGGATAGTATTTTTGCCGCCTGTATTGGGCGGTGTGATTGGCTATTTCACGAATGATGTTGCAATTAAAATGCTGTTTCGGCCCTATCAGCCGAAGTACGTGTTTGGCAAGCGTATTCCCTTTACCCCAGGATTGATTCCGGGTAATCAGCAGCGGCTGGCCACCAAGATATCGGATGTGATCATGCGATCTCTCCTCACTCCAGAGGAGATGCAAAAGCTCGCCCGCCGCCTGCTGCAAACCGAACGCACTGAACAGGCCATCAGCTGGTTGCTGCGCCTTGCTCTAGATCAAGTCCAAGGTAACACTCAAACCAAGACAGCCAAAATTTTAGGCAATGTGCTGCAAGATCTGATGGGTCAGTCTTTACCTCGGCTACTGCGAGTGTGGTCGCGGCGAGAAGACTTTTTAGAAACGCAGCTCAATCAGATATTTGACCAGGTGCTGCTTGATTTTCAGCTCAATGCCGAGCAGGCCGCGCAAGTGTCTGACTGGGCGGTGAACGGGCTATTTCCACCGGATCGGGCCCGTCAGCTGCTGGTTGATTTTCTGAGTGATTACAACATTCAGGTCATTGATGAAACCCTGCGCTCAAAAACCAGCGGCACCTACTGGGTGGTTGCCAACATCTTCGGCGTACGCAATGCGCTGAGTCGGCTGCGCGCTGTCTGTGAAGAAGAACCTGACAAGAGCAACGCCCGGATTGCGGAACTGACGGCCGCGCTAGGGGTGAAAGTGCGGCTGCAGAGATGGCTGCAGCAGTTTTCCTTACAAGAGCTGCCCGTTTCCACGGTGCGTCAGCTGCGGCGCACCCTGCGGCAAACTATCAAGACCTATCTAAAAGAAAACGGCAGCGACCTATTGCAGATGCTCAGCGTATCTATAGACTGGGAGAAGTTAGCCTTGCAGCTGTTGAGTCGTCTCCAGACGTCTCCTGTCATCGCTGAGTCACTGGGCTCAGTCAGCCATGAACTTGCCTTGATACTAGAGCGCTACTTGGAGCGCGATCTGGAGGTGATTGTGATGCAGGCAATCCCCATTCTCA
>JBAUIB010000101.1:0-13400 GCA_049680585.1 Phormidesmis sp. | reverse complement strand
CGGCGAAAGGTATTGAGCTAACAAAGCTGGAGATTGCGCTAGAAGGTGACATTAATATTGTCAGCACCTGGGGAACTGGAGAACTGGAGAAGCCGCAGATTGGATTCACAGATGTGCGGGTGAAGGTGGATATTGATGGCGATGCTGAGCGAGCAGTACTGGAAGAAATGGTAAACCATGCGAATACGTGGTCTCCGGTCTCTGCAACGCTGAGTAATCCTATGCCGGTCTCGGTATCTGTGGTTTAGGTCTGCGTGAATCGCAATTTTGAAATCTCTTGAAAAAGGGTACGTGTTTAGCATTAGCAGTCGTACAGTATCGGCTGATAGTGTAAGTTGCCGACCCACCTCGCCCTGCGGGCACTCCTCCCAAGAGGAGAGCTAATCTGACTGTGATTTTTAGAATGATCGAGTAGTCTCTGTCTTCCTTTTCTGCAGTAAATCCCCTCTCGGGAGGGGTGGCACGCAGTGACGGGGTGGGTTCGGTAACGTGGGCCTATGCCAATGTCTCACAGTTGCATACACACGTACGACTCTGTCCGTCAATCTCTCCAAGCACCGCACTAAACCTCGCCATGCAAACTGTTTCAAAAGCATTTACCCCCGTCAAGTCTTTTTCAGCATCGTCAAACAGCGCGGATAATCCCGATATTGCACACCTGCGCAGCGTCATCAACAAAACGCTCACCCCAAAAGTTCAAGATATCGATCAAGGCGAATTTCCAGAGCAGATCATGCACGATATCGGAGCAGCGGGTGCCTTTTCTCACGCAGTATCTACCCAACATGGCGGCTCTGGAAAAGGATTGAAGTACGCCATCCAAAGTATTGAAGAAGTCTCCAAGGAGTGCCTCTCTACCGGATTTATTGCTTGGTGCCAGGTGGCCTGTACGTGGTACTTAGAGAATACTGAAAACACGGCTTTGCAAACTCAAATGCTGCCGAAAGTTGCCAGCGGTCAGCTGCTCGCGGGCACCGGACTTTCGAATCCGATGAAGCACTTTGCCGACATTGAGAAAATTGCTTTGACGGCGGAGCGAGTTGACGGTGGCTATGTGGTGAATGGGCTGTTGCCGTGGGTTTCCAACCTGGGTCCGGGGCATTATTTTGGCATTGTTGCCAAGCTAGCTGGCTCAGACGACTACATGATGGCGATTGTCTCCGACGAGCTGGAAGGCATGTCTTTGCGGTGTAAGGCTCACTTTATTGCGCTGGAAGGAACAGGTACCTACAGCTGCCAGTTTCGCAATGCCTTCGTGCCTGATGAGTGGGTACTGGCCGCGCCCTGCGAAGACTATGTGGCCCGCATTCGCCCAGGGTTCATTTTGACTCAGGTGGGAATGGGTCTGGGCTTGACCGATAGCTGCATTGAGCTGATGAGGCGCTCAAATAAACGGCTGGGCCATGTCAATCAGTTTTTGGATGATCAGGTGGAAGACCTAGAAGAGGATTTGCGACTGGCTAGGCAGCACGCTTATCGGGTGGCTGATGAGCTGAATGGGTCCACTGGAGTGGCTGATCCCCGGCTGATAAGAGAAGTGATTCAGTCTAGAATTACGGCGGCAGAACTCTCTTTACGCTCTTCTCAGGCGGCGATGCTGCATGCCGGGGCGAGGGCTTACGTGCAGGGAAGTGCAGCTGAGCGCAAGCTAAGAGAGGCTTACTTTGTCGCGATTGTGACGCCCGCTCTGAAGCACTTGAAGAAGATGCTGGCGGGCATGAATGAGATGGCGCTGACGATTGGATAAGCAAAACAATATCTTGCAAAACGGTATTCTGTTTCACAACATTCTTTTAGAATAACCGTTCTAATAGAAGCTAATAGACACTCTTGTGAAACTATGCTTTCAGCGCCTGGTCATTCTCGCCAATGGGCAAACCTTAGCTGCGAACAGGGCACGCCTGGGATCATTCCCATGCGATGTGTTATCTGCGGTAGCTTTCATACCACAGAAGAACACTGGCGGCTAATGGCTGAAATGCCGCAGAATCCGGCGGACATGATCGATGACCTCGTCAAAATGCAGCTGTACAAACCTGCGGCGATAGAAGCGGCAGATGCGATTAGCACAGCCGAGCTACGCACCGCTTTATTTGTGACTATGGCGGCGAATGGTAAGCCTAAGCGAGAGCGGTTAGTCAGAGATTTAATTGCTTTGGCGGGGGGGCTCGATCAGGCATTTAGCGCGGCTTTTGGCCCTAGAGCGGGTGAGTTTTTTACCGATGCTAGGCGGGTGAGTCAGGTAACTCGCCGGAAGTTTTTACAGAACGTGGCCGTTGGTGCGGCGCTGGTTACGCTAACGAACTGTGCTGCAACGCCAGACGACGAGCCACCTGCTGAGGACTCTAGCGGTGAGGCAGGTGCACCCGCCGATTTGGAGAAAACAGATCTGAAGGTCGCGTTTCTACCGATTACCTGTGCGACGCCGATCATCATGTCGCAGCCACTGGGCATTTATGAGAAGCACGGGCTGAATGTGGAGCTGATGAAGTATGCTAGCTGGTCGGTCGTGAGGGATGCGGCGATCGCAGGTGAACTCGACGCCTATCACATGCTCGCGCCGATGCCGATTGCGATGTCTCTGGGGCTAGGCTCCACGCCCTTTTCGGTAAAGCTAGCAAGCATCGAGAACAACAACGGTCAGGGGATTGCCGTTGCCAAGAAGCATTTAGGGGCTGTGAATGGTCCGGCTGACTTTAAGGGAATGACGATTGGGATTCCTTACGATTACTCGAATCACAATCTGTTGCTGCGCTACTACCTGGCCACAGGGGGATTGGATCCAGATACCGACGTGAAGCTGATTGTATTGCCGCCACCGGATGCGATCGCTAAAATGTCCACCGGCCAAATCGACGCCTTTATCTTGCCAGACAACTTCACCCAGCGCGTCGTGAAAGACGATATCGGCTTTATCCACCTGCTGACTAAAGACCTGTGGGCAGGTCACCCTTGCTGCGCTTTTGTGGCGGCAGACAACTGGATGGGTGAGAATCCCAACACCTTTAGAGCGCTGAATAAAGCGATTATCGACGGGGCAACCTATGCGAATGATCCAGCGAATCGAAAAGAGATTGCGGCTGCGATCGCCCCAAGAGAATACCTCAATCAGCCCGTAGACGTACTCGAAGCGGTGATGACTGGCAAATTTGAAGACGGGCAGGGCAACTCGTTCGACATCCCCGATCGGATCAACTTCGATCCGTATCCCTGGAAGAGCTTTGCGAGCTGGATTTCTACCCAACTAGTGCGCTGGGACTACATGCCCACCGAACAAGCAAACTACAACGAGCTAGGTGAAGAGATCTTTTTAACCGACCTCGCTCGCGAACTAGCTGAAGAACTGGGCGCTGAGGCCCCTACTGAAGTCTCTCGGGTTGAAAAGCTGAAGTTCGGCGATTTTGCCCCCGACAAGGCAGAAGAGTACCTGAAGGGACAGATTAAGGAATTCGGGGCGTAGCAAAGCTGGTTTGCATCTGCTTTTAGAAACCTGTAACCATTATCGGCAGGCTTCTATCGTTTGTCCGCTTTCGCCTGCAGCCTGCTGGTACTCAAACTCCCAACAAGTTGATGATGTCTGGCGGTATAAAATTGCGCTCGTCACGCCAGGTGTTGTTAAAGACTCGAAAGCCAAACGATACTCTCCATTCTCACTGCTCTCAAAATCTGTAATCAGCGTTGAGACAGGCTCACCATAGCTACCACCCAGCGGACTTGGCGTACGCTGTGCCAGAGCATCGAAGGGAGGAGGTTCTATTTGCAGCGTAGAGTCAAAAGAGCCGTGATGGCAACCTAAAACATAAGGCGGTGTTTTGGTCGTAAAATGAACATAGCTACCATCTGGCAACTGCAGCGCATTGCAATCATCAAGTGCTTCATCCGGTAGGTAGCTTAGGTCTGTGTATCTACCCCGTCCATAATAGTCATCACCGCCTTCACCGTAGTAGATGGGTGTGCCATCCAGACCAAAGGCAATGGGTAAGTCAGGATTATGCTCGTCTATCAAGCAAACCGGAGCATAGTGATAGTGATAGTCTTCCCCTTGTCCTGAATGGCCGCCGCACTGGTCTAATTCGCCCTGAATAACCGTATCGTTACGCTGCTCGTAGTTATCTAGCGAAGTGGAAACATCAGGCCGTCGCTCATAATGAAAAATGGGTACCCCGTCCACTGCAACCGCTATTGGTCCGCGCGCGCTTGCTTCAACGGGTTCCGTTAACCAAGCAGGGGAGAGGGGAATTTGCCACTGATAATCGTAGGGAATGGGAACTCGCTGTATCCAGGAGCGGATGCCTACCATCGGTACATTTTCTCTGCCCCCAGAAAATAAATCAGGAAGACCTGTCGCGGTTACCTCAAGGAAATCAGCAGTACAGTTAATTGCCTCAGAATCGAGGTGTAAGGCAAAAGCCTCCTTATAAGTTGTGCAGCTTGTTGCGGTTAGCTCTTGTTTCGAGTCAGGGACGTTGGTCTGGGTAGTAGCCTCTGAAACAGGAGAGGTAGTTTGTTGAACTACATTCTTACGCTCGCAAGCAGATAACAGGGTCACAGTGACCACGATAAAATATGCTGGCTGTAGATACTTCATAGAAGTTCTCCTAGTAGCTTGAAAGGGGCTGCATAGCTTAAAAGGCTGCAAACCGACTGCATCAATAGTAGCAGGGGCATCCACAGACAACATCTGCTATTCGTCATGGTCAACCCATGAAAAAGGTCATAGCACGGCTGATTCTGCTACCCATTGCCCAAATTTGCAGCCGAGAGTGGTAATAGCACTCTAAAAACGGTCCCTTTCCCTAACTTGCTTTCTACCTGAATCTCTCCTCGCTGTAATTCCACAAACTGTTTTACAATGCTCAAACCCAAGCCTGTGCCAGGAATGTTACTGACGTTTTTTCCACGATGGAAGGGCTCAAACAAGTAAGGTTTATCTTCTGGCAATATGCCAACCCCTTTATCTGTTACTTGAAAAATAACCCGCTGCTTACGCCGAGAGAGAGACAGTTGAACATCGCTCTCTGGAGGGGAGTAGCGAATGGCATTTAATAAAATATTGGTCAAAATAGAGCGCAGCAAAGTTTGGTCAAGCTCTGCTATTAATGACTTGTAACGACCCATAAACTTCAACGCACCCTGCTGCGGCTGCAATTCCATCAACAGGTTTTGACAAAACTCAACTAAATCCATCGGTTCTGGCGCTAGGTAAAGCCGCTTTGCCTCTAGCTTGCCAAGCACTAAAATATCATCAATCATTTGAGTCATACGCTCAACATTCGCGGCGACACCCTGCAAATACTGACTCTTTTGGGTGACTGAAAGCTTCTCATCATAGCGGCTCAAAGAAGAGACTGAAAGCGCAATATTATTCAACGGATTGCGGAATTCATGGCAAACCATTGCCACAAATCGGGACTTGAGCGCACTGAGTTCTCGCAGACGCTCATTAGCTTCGTATAGCGCGGCTGCACGCTCTCTTACTTTTGTTTCGAGATCTTCGTTTGCCTGCTGCAAGATAGCTTCTGCCCACTTGCGCTGGGTGATATCTCGAAACGTAATCACAGCGCCGATCAGCTGGCCCTGCTCATCTTGCATGGGCGTACTAATGTATTCCACCGGGAAGCTGGTGCCGTCTTTTCGCCAAAACACTTCGTTGGTAACGCGGCGGGTGCTGCCATCTTGAAAGGCGGCGTAAATAGGGCAGCATTCTCTAGGATAGTGGCTGCCGTCTGGGTGGGAGTGGTGCAGCACCTGGTGCATTGACTGGCCAATGAGATCTTCCATTTCCCAGTCGATCATGCTGGCAGCGGCTGGATTAACGAAGGTGACGTTGCCCTGTAGGTCTAATCCATATACCCCTTCGCCCACCGCATTGAGAATGAGCTGATACTGACGGCGCAGCGTTTTGAGCGCTATTTCCTGGGGTTTCATGTGTGTGGTTTTATGAAGGTGGCCAAAGACTGTAGTGAATTACACCACAAGCAGTTCTTTAACGCTTAAGTATGTTAGGTGAGGCCGTTGTTTAAGAGGTCGCTGCTTAATCTTAGGCGAAAGGGAAGGGGAAACTTTTTAGAACTGTGTCGAATGAGAACTATGTCGAAAAAGATTCTCGTCATTGAGGATGAAACCGAAACGAGAAATATTTTTTTGAGGTGCTTGGCGTTCGAAAGCTTTGATGCTATTGGCGCGCAGAATGGCACGACAGGTATCACAATGGCCACTCAACACTGCCCTGATTTGGTGGTGTGTGACATTATGATGCCGGATATTGATGGCTATGGGGTGCTGACGGCGCTGCGATCGCAAGCCACTACCCGTACGATTCCCTTCATCTTTTTAACCGCGCGGGTAACAATGGCGGAACTGCGAACAGGCATGGTCCTAGGCGCAGATGACTATTTGACCAAGCCTTGTACCGTAGAACAGTTTTTAGAGGCGATCGCCGCTCGTCTCACCCGTCGAGAGACCCTCCAGCATGATTACGCTCAGTCATCTCCTTTGCAAAGCTTGCAGCCGCCCGCAGAGCCAAAAGTCTCCACGATCTTTCCCAACTGTCCCAAGCTTGAAGCCGTCTTCAGATTCATCGAAAACCACTACCAGCAGCCTATTCACCTCAGCGATGTCGCCAAAGCCGCAGGCTATTCTCCAGCCTACTTAACCAACCTTTCTCAAAGCTACACAGGGCGAACGGTGAAAAATTGGATTATCGAACGGCGCATGGTGCAGGCTAGACAGCTCTTGAAAGAAACGGCCCAGTCTATCAAGAAAATTGCAGAAACCTCAGGCTATACCGATGCTGGCTACTTTACCCGGCAGTTTCGACAGCTCCACGGGGTAACGCCCAAAAAGTGGCGCGGTGAAGCTGGCGGTGAATTTGGGAGTTGAATCTGGAGATAATCGCAAACAACAAAAATGGTAACAACGACAACAAAATAACGCTGCCGGTAAAAGAGTCCTACTGAAAAGTCCTAATTTCTCGAAAGATAGTCCGATCTGATCCTCTCTTCAGCTTGGTACATTTACTGAAATTGCCTTTCAAGATGCCTTTTTCCATACATAGACTTGTTTCATTCAATACGCTTTAGGTGAGCAACACATGGTTTCGACATCGTCAACAACTCAGCCGGGTGGCTCAAACTGGAATAACCTTACGAGCGATCGCGGTAACCTTTCCGACTTTGAGATGGCCTGCATTATCTGTGGTGGCGCTCACCTCAGCCGAGACCACTGGGAGTTTCTCCAAACAATGCCCAGCGAGCCAGAAGACATGGTCGGCGACCTTGTCCGCATGGGCCTCTACAAAGACCAGCAGATGTATGCAGGCGATAAGGTCAATGCCTATGAGCTGAGAAAGGCGCTGATGCTGAAGGCTGCTGGCAAAGGCGACCCGAAGCGAGAGAAGTTAGTGTTGGCCTTAGCCAGAGAAGCGGGCGGATTGGAAAACGCATTTTCAGCGGCCTTTGGTCCTCAAGCCGGTGCGTTTTTTGCTGATACCAGACGTCACAGCGCGTTTAGCCGCCGAGAGTTTTTGCGGAACTTAGCGATTGGGGCGGCGATGGTGACGCTAACCAACTGCGCCAAGCAAGAAGATGTCCCTGCTGATACTGCAGATAGCGCTGCACCAGTAGATGTTTCTAGCTTAGAGAAAACAGATCTCAAGATTGGGTTTATTCCCATTACCTGTGCGACGCCCATCATCATGTCAGAACCGCTGGGCTTTTATCAAAAGTATGGGCTCAATGCAGAAGTAGTGAAAATGCCAAGCTGGGGCGCGGTCAGAGATAGTGCGATCGCTGGAGAACTCGACGCCTATCACATGCTCGCACCGATGCCGATTGCGATGACGCTAGGACTGGGCTCAGCCGCCTTTGGCGTCAAGCTAGCCAGCATCGAAAACATCAACGGTCAGGCCATCACCGTCGCCAACAAGTACCTAGGAAAAATCAACGGTCCAGCAGATTTCAAAGGCTTCACCATCGGCGTGCCGTTCCCCTATTCCATGCATAACCTGCTGCTGCGCTACTACCTGGCAACCGGTGGCATCGACCCCGATGTAGATGTCAAAATCCGCCCCGTTCCACCCCCGGATAGTATTGCCCAGCTCATTGCTGGGGATATCGACGCCTACCTCATGCCCGATCCGTTCAACCAGCGGGCCGTATACGAAGAAGCTGGCTTTATCTTCAAGCTGACCAAAGATTTATGGCCGGGTCATCCCTGCTGCGCATTTGCGGCCAGCGATCAGTGGATAGATGCCAACCCAAATACCTTTAGGGCGCTGAATAAATCCATTATTGAAGCGGCAGGCTATGCCAGCGATCCGGCCAATCGCAAAGAGATTGCAGCAGCGATTTCAGAGCGGGCCTTTCTCAATCAGCCGGTTGAGGTGGTTGAGGCCGTACTCACTGGCAGCTTTGAAGATGGCCAAGGCAACACGATGGATGTGCCAGATCGAATTGACTTCGACCCTTATCCCTGGCAGAGCTTTGCCAACTGGATTTCTTCACAGCTTGTGCGCTGGGATCTGCAAGGCGATGGTAAGGCAACCGAGGAGATTACAGACGATAGCTACGACACGGTCGGTAAAGATATTTTCCTAACTGACCTAGCGAGAGAACTGGCTGAAGAAGTAGGTCTCAATCCGCCTTCAGAGATTTATCGGGAAGAAACGCTTGAGTTCGACTCGTTTGATCCGCAAGCGCCTGGTGCCTATGTCGAGGAACAAATTGAGAAGTATGGTGTGTAGTTCTAGACATGTAGTTCTAGGCGTGTGGTTCTAGGCGTGCAGTTCTAGCAGTTTAGTCTTGAGGTGGAGCAGAGATGACCCTGAGCAAACCAACGATAGGTGCTGTTAATAACCACGAGGAAAAGTCTCCTTGGCTGAATGAAAACACAAAGGCGATCGCACTCTTTCTCATTTCCCTCGCCTTGTTTCTAGGCTTCTGGGAAATCGGTGCCAACCTAAAGCTATTTGCGAAGGGGATGCCGACGGCTTCAGCTACGCTCAAAGAGCTTTGGTGGTGGTCCACCCATCCTTTTTTTGACAACGGCCCTAACGATTTGGGCATTGGCTGGAACTTGCTGATTAGCCTGCGCCGAGTTGCCATTGGCTACACCCTAGCCTCTTTGATTGCGGTACCGCTGGGCATTTTAATCGGCATTTCACCAGTTGCGTACAAAGCGTTCAACCCCTACGTGCAAATTCTCAAGCCGGTCTCTCCTTTGGCCTGGTTACCGCTTGGCCTCTACATCTTTAGAGACTCTGAGCAAACAGGCGTGTTCATCATTATGATCTCCAGCATCTGGCCGACATTGACAAATACGGCCTTCGGGGTTGCGAATGTCGATCCTCAGTTTCTAGATGTGTCTAGAACGCTGGGCGCTTCTAAGCTGAGAACCATTTTTAAGGTGATTATTCCAGCGGCGCTGCCGAACATTGTATCGGGATTGCGCATTAGTATGGGGATCGCCTGGCTGGTGATTGTGGCGGCTGAGATGCTTTTGGGCACAGGGCTAGGCTACTTTATTTGGAATGAGTGGAACAACCTCTATATTCCGAATATTTTGGTCGCTATTTTCATCATCGGTTTGGTGGGATTGATTTTGGATAATATCTTTGCTGCCCTAGAAAAATTTGTTGAGTTTGGTCGTAAAACGTGAGTATTACCGCTGTGAATTCTGTGAATACTGGCCCATCTGTCGGGTCCATGCCGTCGCTAGCTCAGCTCTCTATCCGCAATGTGACGAAAGTCTTTTCGGGTAAGCAAGATTTGCTTAGTAAGCTGACGAAAAAGACCAGTCGCGATTTCACAGCGATTGAAGACATTACGTTCGACATTGAGCCCAATACGTTTGTCTCCATCATCGGGCCGTCGGGCTGCGGTAAGTCCACGCTGCTCAATATGATTGCGGGGCTCTCTGATATTTCCAGCGGAGAGATTTTACTCAACGATCAGCCAATTCTTGGCCCTGGCCCTGATCGAGGCATGGTATTTCAAAACTATGCCCTTATGCCTTGGATGACGGTGGAGGAAAATATTCGCTTTGCCGTGGAGACGGTATATCCGAAGCTAGCGCCTAAGCAGATGACGCGGAACATTAAAGAACAGATTCAGCTCGTGGGGCTAGAAGGCGCTGAAAAGAAACATCCCCATGAGCTGTCTGGGGGGATGCGGCAGCGGGTAGGCATTGCCCGGGCGCTAGCGATTAATCCGCAGATTTTGCTGATGGATGAGCCATTTGGTGCCTTGGATGCGTTGACTAGAGGCTTTTTGCAGAGTGAGGTTGAGCGGATTTGGGAGCAGCAGCGCAAGACGGTGATTATGATTACGCACAGTATTGAGGAAGCCCTGCTGCTGTCTGATCGGATTGTGATGATGACGCGTGGACCGGCGGCGCGGGTGGATGAAATTTTAGAGGTGCCGTTTGATCGGCCTCGCAATCGGGAGACCATCGATCAGCATCCAGCCTACCACCGACTCAAAGCTGAAATGGAGAGCCATTTGTTTCGAGAGACGCAGGCGGTAGAAGCCTCTCGACTACGTTGATTATTCACTCTATTTTCTTACCCATTTTTTATTTCTTACCAATTTTTATTGAGGAATTTGTAGTATGGCTATTTCAGAAATCACGTCCGAACTACTGGCTGCAAAAAAAGAGAAAGGTCTGAGCTTTGCCGATTTAGAAGAGAAACTCGGTTACGACGAGGTCTGGATTGCCTCTGTGTTTTACCGGCAGGCCAGCGCTTCTGAAGAAGAGGCGAGCAAAATGGTGGAGCTGATCGGGCTAGGGCCTGAATACGCTGAGGCGTTGACGGAGTGCCCGGTAAAAGGTGGCCTCGATCCACTGGTCCCCACAGATCCGCTAATCTACCGCTTTTACGAGATTATGCAGGTGTATGGCATGCCGGTGAAGGCGGTGGTCCATGAGCAGTTTGGCGATGGCATTATGAGCGCGATTGATTTTTCGATTGATGTGGAAAGAGAAGAAGATCCGAAGGGCGATCGCGTGAAGATAATCATGTGCGGAAAGTTCTTGCCCTACAAGAAGTGGTAGAGAGCGCTCAATCGGCATCCACAGCTTTGTTCTGTTACCTCTAGCTAGCTTTGTTACTTTTCTCAGACCTCTCTATGGCACACCCAACTTTCTCTCAATTTTCTGGCGGTCGTTACGCTGCTTTTCTGACGAAATCTTCTCTTTTGGTGCGCGTAAAGCGGGTAGGCTTTGGCTTACTTGCCGTTATCGCTATTCTCTCTTTAGCTCAGCCTGCGCTGGCCCACCATCCCTTCGGGGGCGATCTTCCGGCGAATATGTTTGAAGGCTTTTTATCGGGTGTCGGCCATCCGGTGATTGGGCTGGATCATCTGGCATTTGTCATCGCAGCCGGACTAATCGCGGCAACGAAGCCACGGGGATTTTTAATTCCTTTGGCATTTGTCATCGCCTCTGTTGTAGGGACCGGCCTGCATTTGCAGCTTTTCAGCCTGCCATCACCAGAAATTGTTATTTCAGCTTCGGTAGCGATCTTCGGCGTGATTTTGGCGATGGGTCAGCGGCTGAGTCTACGGATAGTTGTGCTGTTAGGCGCATTGGCAGGCATCTTTCATGGTTATGCCTATGGTGAAGCTATTTTTGGCGCAGAGGCGTCTCCGATGGTGGCTTACCTAGCTGGGTTTGCAACGGTTCAGATGGCGATCGCACTCCTATTCTTCACGGTTGGCCGCAGCGTTGTGAAATCGTCAATCGTAAAACCGTCCATGAGCGCTGTGCCTTTGAATCTTCGGTTTGCTGGCTTTACGTTGGCGGGCGTCGGCATGGCATTTTTGTCCTCGGCTGCTCTGGGTTGAGAGATTGAGTGTTAGAGGCTTTTAGCAGCTTGAGTGTTTGGTTTCACTACATAAAGGAGTTTGGGGATGGTTTGGAGAGCCTCGCGGCGATGGGTATACGGACTGTTGGGATTGGGGATTGCGATCGCCCTCACGATCAACAGCTTATGGTTCACTCAGGGGCGAGTATTGGCTGCTGAGCATACGGACCATCTCTTACCCGCGACGGCAGAGACCGTGCACTGGGGATACTTCAGCCAAACGCTAGAACCTAAGCTAGTGATAGACTCTGGCGATACGGTAACGGTGGAAACCTTGACTCATCACGCCAATGACGATGCCGAGCGCATGGTGATCGGCGACCCAGGAGCAGAGAGTGTGTTTGCCTGGAGTGAAGATGCGAAAGGGGTTGATCGGCGCGGCGCGGGGCCAATGGATGCTGAGGCCGGTGCAGGCGCTGGTTATGGCGTGCACATTTTAACCGGACCGATTTATGTGAATGGGGCTGAACCGGGAGATGTGATGGAGGTGGAGATACTGGACGTCGCCCCTCGGCCCAGTGCGAACCCCGAATATGAAGGAAAAACATTTGGCAGCAATGCGGCGGCCTGGTGGGGCTACCACTACAACGACATGCTCGAAGAACCGAACCCGCGCGAAGTAATCACCATTTACGAGGTGGATACAACGGGCGAGCAGGACTGGGCGATCGCTGTGTACAACTATCGCTGGACAGCGCAAACCGATCCTTATGGCGTGGTTCACGAGACGATTGACTATCCAGGGGTGCCGGTCGATCACGACACGATTGAGAAGGATTTTGAAATATTAGAAGGGGTGCGGGTCCCCATTCGTCCGCACTTTGGCACGATGGGGCTGGCGGCGAATGAAGCCGACTTGATCAACTCTATTCCGCCTAGCTACTTTGGGGGGAATATCGACAACTGGCGAATTGGCACAGGGGCAACGATGTATTACCCGGTGGCTGTGGAGGGTGGGCTGCTGTCACTGGGCGATCCGCATGCGGCTCAGGGAGACTCGGAATTGGCCGGAACAGCGATAGAAACTTCGCTAACGGGCGATATTAGAGTCACTGTTCACAAGCAGGCAGAACTTGAGGGCACGATTCTTGAAGAGTTGGACTATCCCTTGCTAGAAACAGCGGATGAGTATGTTGTGCATGGGTTTAGCTATGCCGACTACCTCACGGAGCTGGGCGAGAACGCGCAGGCAGAGATCTTTGCGAACTCTTCTGTAGACGGCGCGATGCGTGACGCGTTTCGGAAGATGCGTCATTTTCTGATGACGACGCAGGGGCTATCGGAGGATGAGGCGATTTCGCTGATGTCGGTGGCAGTAGAGTTTGGGATAACGCAGGTAGTCGATGGGACTTGGGGCGTGCATGGCGTCATTTCTAAAGCGGTGTTGCCCGGAGCCGGAGCCTAATTGCCGCCTTAAGTTCGCTTGATTCCCACCCCCCGATAGAAATAGCCCTCGATTTTTGGCAGATTGTCAGCGTAGAACGTTTCTACCTGCACCTCATCAAAGATCTCTTTGACGAGCTGATCGATTTTACGA
>JBAUIB010000100.1:0-17835 GCA_049680585.1 Phormidesmis sp. | reverse complement strand
GTTCTGAGCTGCTTAGTGCTCTTGCCTGCAAATAGAGTGGTCAGCTCACCCAACGGATCGTAGGTGCACACGTCCCCGTCAAACTCGCGGTTGTCATAGATCAAGTCACGGCAGATCTTTTGGTGCTCAGGGTCGATTTTTGCCAGGGGCAAAATCTTGCTGGCGCTGACAATCGCCCCGTCCATGCCGACCGCCATTGCCTCGTTTAAAAACACGGAGTTCAAAACGACTCTAGAGGCCGGATTCAAGCCAAACGATGCGTTAGAAACGCCTAGCATAATGTGACAGCCCGGCAGGTTTTCGCGAATGAGGCGAATCGCGGCGATCGTCTCTTTCGCATTGACCCGATCTTCTTCGATTCCAGTGGAAATCGGCAGCACCAGCGTGTCAAAAAACAGCTCATAGGGCGGAAAGCCATATTCCAACGCATCGCGATAGGCCCGCTGGGCAATTTTCAGCTTCTTCTCGGCAGTGCGAGCCATTCCATCTTCGTCAATGCAGCCAATCACTACCCCTGCGCCATAGCGCTTAGCAATCTCAAGCACCTTGAAGAAGCGTTCGTCACCGTCTTCGTAGTTTGTAGAATTGAGAATGCATTTACCGCCTGCAACCTTCAGGCCCGCCTCCATCTTTTCCCACTCAGTCGAGTCGAGCATCAGCGGCAGGGTGATATTAGTCACTAGCCGTGATACCAGCTCGCGCATATCCCGCTCTCCGTCGCGGCCCACATAGTCTACGTTCACATCTAAGATATGGGCGCCTTCTTTCACTTGAGATTTGGCCAACGCGACGAGGCCGTCCCAGTCTTCAGCGTTGAGCATTTCACGGCACTTTTTGGAGCCGCTAGCGTTTAGGCGCTCGCCAACGATTAAGAAGGAGTTGTCTTGCTCGTAAGGCTGCGGGCTATAGATGGAAGCTGCAGACGGAACATAGGGCAGTTCGCCATAGGGGGGGAGCTGCGATCGCTCGCCCACAACCCTCGTTTTTGGTGTCAGCTCTTTCGACAGCTCAGCTAATTGCGCAATATGCTCACTGCGCGTTCCGCAGCAGCCACCAACAATCTGCACCCCTAGATCTTCGACAAAGTGCATTAGCTGCATTCTCAATTCCATTGGCGTTAGCCGATAATGCGCCTGGCCACCGACGTTTTCTGGCAGTCCGGCGTTAGGAATGCAGGAGACGATAAAAGGCGAATTCTCTGAGAGATACTTGATGTGTTCCTTCATCTCCGTTGGGCCAGTGGCACAGTTCAGCCCCATAATGTCGATAGGATAAGGCTCCAGTATGGTTAGTGCCGCGCTAATCTCTGAGCCGACGAGCATTGTGCCCTGCTGTTCTACCGTCACTGAAACCATCAGAGGCAAGCGGGCCTGCTTACGCTCAAAGACTTCTTCAATCGCACTTAGCGCTGCTTTGATTTGCAGCACATCCTGACAGGTCTCGACCAATATCAAATCGACGCCACCGTCAAACAAGCCCTCTACCTGCTCAAGGTAGGCATTTTTCAACGTGTCAAAGTCCACATGGCCCAAGGTGGGTAGTTTGGTGCCGGGGCCAATAGATCCCGCTACAAAACGAGGCTTTTCGGGAGTGAAATAGTCATCAGCCGCTTTTCTCGCTAGCACGGCGGCTTTTTTATTGAGTTCGTAAGCGCGACCCGCCAAGTCATACTCAGCCAGTACCAGAGAGGTTCCCCCGAAGGTATCGGTTTCGATTACATCTGCGCCCGCCTCTAAAAAGCTGCGATGCACTTTGTCTACCGCTTCGGGTTTGGTCTCAACTAAGTATTCATTGCAGCCTTCGTATTCTGTGCCGCCAAAGTCTTCTGCTGTAAGCGTCTGCATCTGCAACGAGGTTCCCATCGCGCCGTCAAAAACAAGGACTGGGCGATCCGGACTTTGCAAACGATCTAAGAACAGGCTTTTCATAGCAGCGTTAATATTATGTGTGAGAAATATGTGTAAGAAAATTGTAAAGCGCTTACTTATTATCTCTGAAAATTATCAGGCTGCTCTATGGGCGGCATTAGTGCGATCGCTCTTGAAACATCAACTTCTCTCATAAACCGTCAATCTAGCCTTCAACCTTAGAATTGATCATGACCTCGCTATCCTCTCCAGCAGATACCACAGCAGCCAGCGGCCTCGTACCCGGAATGCTGCGCAGCGTGCATCACATCGCTTTAAACGTGCAGGATATGCAAGCCGCCTGCAACTTCTACGGCGATATTCTCGGTCTGCACCGGCTCAGGGGCGATGAAGTGCCGACGACTCTAATAGAGCTGGTTGCGGCAGGCAAAGTGACAAATTTCAGAACCCCCAACGGGACAATACTCGATCTCTTTTGGGAACCAGAGCTAACGCCGCCGGACCCCAATCCCGAAAAAGGCTTCACCCGTGCCAACCACCTCGCCTTCGACATTGATCCCCAGCAGTTCGCGCAGGCTATGAGGCTACTGCGCCAAGCCAATATTGATTTCAATGGCCCGATTACACGCCCGACTGGCCAAGGCATCTACTTCTATGATCCTGACGGTTTCATGATCGAAGTACGCTGTAATCCGGCCTGAGGTAACGCCGCCTGTGGCAAAGCATCCGCTCGATCAATCGCAGACGCCCCTCGTCGATGCGCTAAAGCGCTGTGCTAACCGAGCTAATGCGCCCTTTCACACCCCTGGGCACAAGCGCGGCCAAGGCATTTCTAACCGGCACCAGCAGCTTTTTGGCACAGCCGCCTTTCAAGCCGACCTGCCGGAACTGCCAGAGCTAGATAATCTCTTCGCTCCTGAAGGGGTCATTCTTCAGGCCCAGAGACTTGCCGCAGAAGCCTTTGGCGCTGAGCAAACCTGGTTTCTGGCAAATGGCTCTACGTGCGGGATCGAAGCGGCTATCCTGGCAACTTGCGGCCCCGGCGACAAGCTGATTTTGCCACGTAATGTCCATAGCTCTGCTATTTCGGGCCTGATTCTCTCAGGTGCGATTCCAATCTATGTATCGCCTCCGTACAGCCGCCACTGGGATTTACCCCTCGGCCTAGCCCAGCGTGAAATTGCGATCGCTCTAAGCGCTCATCCCGACGCTAAAGCCGTCTTACTCGTTTCGCCCACATATCAAGGGATTTGCTCAGATGTCAAGGCGATCGCTCACCTCACCCACAGCTACGATATCCCTTTGCTTGTTGACGAAGCCCACGCCCCTCACTTCGCCTTTCACCCTGAGCTACCCGCTTCAGCCCTAGCCTCCGGCGCAGATATCGCCATTCAGTCTGCACACAAGGTCCTCAGTGCCTTCACCCAATCCGCTCTACTGCACGCCCAAGGCAGCCGAATAGATCGCCATCAGCTCACCCAATCCCTTCAGCTCACCCAATCCACCAGTCCCAGCTACTTGCTTTTAGGATCGCTCGACGCGGCCCGGTATCAGATGGCAACCGATGGCTTTGCCCTCATGAGTCGTACGCTGTCTCTGGCCGATCAGGCTTATAAATCGCTCAAGCAATTGCCAAAACTCAAAGCCTTACAGCCATCTGTGCTATCGACTAACTTGCAGCATCAGACAAAAATTGTAGGCGATCGCACCCGTCTGACCATTGATGTCTCTGGTCTGGGTCTTACCGGATTCGCCGTCGACGATATCCTGCATCAGCGCTTCAGCGTCACCGCAGAACTGCCCACCCTGCGCCAGCTCACGTTCATCATCTCCCTGGGCAACACCTCAGACGACATCACCCAGCTCATCAGCGGCTTCGAATCTCTCTGCAAACAGCACGCTTCTACTGAGCCGATGGCAGCCACTAATCTGATCAAAACCGCGCCTCTACGCCCCTGCCCTATTTCCCTAAGCACCCTCTCTCCTCGCCAAGCCTTCTTTGCCCAGAAGGTATCCCTGCCGATTGCCCAGGCCATTGGCCAACGCTGCGGTGAAACCATCTGTCCCTATCCCCCCGGCATCCCCACCCTGCTACCCGGAGAACCGATTTCTAGCGAAGCGATCGCCTATCTCCAACAAATCCTCAACGCTGGTGGCATTCTCACGGGTTGCCGCGACCCACACCTAAAAACGATCCAAGTGGTAAAGCCCTAAATCATTCGTCCTGATACGATTTGCTTACGAGATAGCGCTCCTACCCAATTCCGCCTGTATTCTGGCTTTTACTGTATGTCTGAACTCTGGCCCTACGTGACTCCCGGCATTCCAGATCGACTCTTTCAGCAGCTACCCGGCATTCCCCTCACCAAGCGAGACGTGCGCCTGCTGGTCATGGGCTATCTGCGTCTTAAGGCCGATGCTCATCTCTGGGATATCGGGGCGGGTACAGGCACCGTGGCAATAGAAGCCGCACTTTTGTGCCCACAGGGTAAAGTCACCGCCGTTGAACGCGATGAGGAAGTTGCAGGGCTAATCAAGATGAACTGCGATCGCTTCAGTGTGAGTAATGTCGATGTCATCTCTGGCAGCGCGCCCGACTGTCTAGACCAGATCGCAGGCCAGCCCAACTGTATCTTGGTCGAAGGTGCTCCCCTTCAATCCACCCTCAAAGCAGCCTGGCAGAAACTACCGCTGGATGGCCGTATTGTAGTAACAGCCAGTAATCTAGAAGCTCTTTACACCGCCTCAGAAACGTTCGCTGCCCTGCACATGCGCAATATCGAAGTAGCCCAGCCAGCCGTCAACCGCCTTGAAACCCGTGGTAACCGACAGATATTTGTCTCGGTCGATCCCATCTTCATCATCAGTGGTGACAAGCTAGAATAAGCGATTTTTCAATGTGCAGCTTTCTAAATCAATGGTCGCTGCATGTGCTTGTCAGACGAGAAAACGGTGAAGACTGCTTAAAGATCCAACCTATTCATTGGTTCTTCTAAATTCGCCATGTTCCAATTTGTATAGGTAGTGCTTCTACCGACAAACGGATCGTCCATTTTTGTACTGGCATCTTTCGGTAAACGCATGTCACAGTCTGATCGGCCAAGTCGCTCCAGCGCAGGCACTCTTGCCACCCATTCTCAGCCAACGGCTGGAAAAGTCTCTGCTGAGCCCACTCAGCCGCCAGATATCAGCGATAGAAAACAGTCTCTAAAGTCACCCGCTGCCAGACAAAGTCCAGTGCTAGATATCACGGTTGCTATTCCGACTTACAACGGTGCCGCTAGACTGCCCCTGCTATTAGAGCAGCTGCGATCGCAAACCAGCACTGACCCTATCCGCTGGGAAATCATCGTTTGTGATAACAACAGCAGTGACGATACCCGCACCATCGTTCGCCAGTACCAAGCCAACTGGCCCACTGAGTTTCCGCTGCGCTACAAGTTTGCCGCGCAGCAGGGCGCAGCCTTTGCCCGCCAGCGCGCGGTCGAAGCAGCTAATGGTCAGCTAATTGCCTTTCTCGACGACGATAATGTGCCGACCGAGGACTGGATCGCTGAAGCGTATCAGTTTGCCTGCACTCACCCACAAGCAGGCGTTTTCGGTAGCCAAATCCACGGCAAATTTGAAAGCGATCTACCCCACGATCTCGAATCCATCAAGTGTTTTTTAGCTATTATTGAGCGCGGCGATCGCCCACACCTCTACGAGCCTGCGACCAAGATGTTGCCACCAGCCGCTGGTCTAGTGGTGCGCAAAGACGCTTGGCTCCAGGCAGTTCCCAAACGCCTGTTTCTCAATAACAAAGGGAAAAGTGCCGGATTGGCTAGCGAAGATCTAGAAGCGATTCTCCACATCCAAAAGTCCGGTTGGCAGGTTTGGTACAATCCCGATATGGTGGTGTATCACCACATTCCCGATAGCCGTATAGAAAAAGACTATCTGGTTACGCTCCTGCGCTGCGTGGGCCTCAGCCGAGCCTACATTCGCATGCTGGGGATTAAGCCGTGGAAAAGGCCCCTCGCCATACCCGCCTATATTGCTAATGACGTTTATAAACTCCTGCTTCACTGGTGGCGCTACGGTCAAACGTCGCAGCTAGGGACAGTTGATAGCTGCGATCGCGAACTGCTCACCAGCACGCTAGCAAGCCCTTTCTTTCTCCTCAAAAAAGTCTTTCAAGACAGCTTACAAAACTCTAGAGACAGACAGCATATCGACCAGCAATACTGGCTAGAGCAAATTGCCCAAGCCTTTGAGCAAGATCGTTTTATCCTCTATCAGCAGCCAGTGGTTGTGCTAGGCCCAGGCACTGGCTCAGAATCTGAGCCGGGTACGGGTGAAGAGCCCAGCCCAACCACCGACGACAAAACAGAAAATCGCGCCGCGTCACTGCCGATCACACCCTCTTGTCATCAAAAAGAACTGCTGCTGCGACTGTGTCACAAGTCCGATGAGCGCGCGATTGCCAGTCAGTTTTTATCTACCGCCCAGCGCTATGGCCTAATGCGCACAGTTGACCGGTGGGTTATTCGTCACCTGACTGAGAAAATCCAAGCAACGCCCCATTTACTCATTCCCTCAGAGACCGAGTCTATTAAAGAAGGGTCGCTCTATTCAATCAATCTCTCTCAAGACAGCCTCACAGATCAAAGCCTGGTGCAGTTCATCAGCGATAAGCTGTCCCAAGCCGATCTATCTCCTCATCTGTTTTGCTTTGAAATTTCAGCGGCTTCGGCGATCGCATTTCCTGAGCAATCCCGCTCGCTGGCCACGGCCCTGCATCATCTCGGTTGTCAGCTCACGCTAGAGGATGCCAGCCTAAGCCAAGCAACGATTGATCTCATCAGGCAGCTACCTTTTGACTACATTAAGATTGCGGCCTCGACATTACAGAAAATGGAGCCTAGTCGTCGTCGTCTATGGGCTCAGCTGTATGAAACTGCGCAAACCCAATCGACGCAGATAATTGCCACTGGCATCGAATCATCATCTCTCCTACAAGCCGCTCAGGAGAAGGGCATTTCCTATGCTCAAGGCTATCAAATCGGCCAGCCACAGCCGCTTTAGATAAAGTACTCTCGTCCATCACTCGTTCTACAATTACCTGCAAACATGGTTGACTTTACCGTCGCAATTCCTACCTACAACGGTGCGCAGCGACTGCCCCAGCTTTTAGAAAACTTGCGATTGCAAACCGGCACCGATCAGTTCTCTTGGGCTGTGCTCGTTGTCGATAACAACAGTACAGACGACACCGCTGATGTAGTTCGGCGCTGCCAAGCAGAATGGTCAGAGACCTCACCTTCACTACACTATGCCTTTGCTCGGCAGCAAGGGGCTGCCTTTGCTCGCGTCAAAGCGATGGAAGTTGCCCACAGCGACTGGGTCGGCTTTCTCGACGATGATGTCATTCCCGACCCAGACTGGATTGCATCAGCATACGCGTTTAGCCAGAGTCACCCACATGTAGGCGCTTACGGTGGGCAAATTCACGGTGCCTTTGAAATAGATCCGCCGCAAAACTTCAATAGAATCCAGTCATTTCTAGCTATCCGAGAAAGGGGATCGACGCCTCACCGCTACGACCCTGACACCCTAAATCTACCGCCTTCTGCCGCCTGGGTTGTCCGTAAGCAAGCCTGGGAGGAAAACGTACCTGATCGCCCCAAGCTAGGCGGCAGGGCCAACGGCTCTATGGTTCAAGGCGATGACTACGAGCCGCTCCTCTATATGCACAAAGCAGGCTGGGAGATTTGGTACAACCCTGCTATGCACGTTGCCCATCAAATTCCCAAAAAAAGGCTAGAGCGCGGCTATCTCACGGCCCTCAGTCGAGGCTGCGGTCTGTGCATTTGCCCGCTCAGAATGGTCAACGCTGAAGCGTGGCAGCGGCCGCTGATCTTCACCAAGCTGATCTTCAGCAATCTGCGCCGCGTCGTTTTGCACTGGCTGAAGTACCGCAACCAAATCCAGACGGATCTCGTGGCTGCCTGCGAGATGGAGTTTTTTATGGGGAGTTTTGTCAGCCCGTTCTACTATTTGCAGACCTTGCTATTTCCCCGCAAATAAGCAACCTTTGCAAACTCGCCGGCATAGTCACAAACCCGATCCTTGAACTCAGTATTTATAGGCAATTTAATCAATGAGTCGTGAGAATGAACATTGCATAAACTCGGAGGATTTCCCGACCTCACATCAACCAAAATCACTTATATATTAAGACACTTGTCAAGTCAGTAATTCTACCCTTTGCTTACGGGCTGGCTTACATTGATCTACCGCATCAGCAGTTTTAAAATCAGTGGCGCTTCTATATGAATATTTTAATGTTGGCACCTCATCCCTTCTACCAACCTAGGGGAACACCGATTGCAGCAGATCTGGTCTTGAGGGTGCTATCTGAACGGGGAGAGTATGTAGATCTCATCACATTTCCAGAGGGTAGTGATGTTCACTATCCTCATGTCAAGATCTATCGAACGCCTGCTCATAAAATCGTTCAAGATATCCGTCCTGGTTTTTCGCTCAAGAAAATCATTTGCGATGTGTTCTTACTCATGCAGGCTATCAAGCTAGTGAGAACCAAGCAATACGACCTTATTCATGCCGGAGAAGAAGCCGTTTTTATTGCGCTGCTGCTGAAGAAGTTGTTTGGTATTCCTTACGTCTATGACATGGACTCCTCGCTGGTCCAGCAGCTCATAGATAAGTCTCCAAAGCTGAAGATATTTGAAAAGGTGCTTCAGGCTTTCGAAGGTCTAGCTGTGAAAAATTCTCGAGCAGTTATCCCCGTCTGTCAGGCTTTAGCTGTCGAAATTCAACAATACAATCCTCGTAAAGTTGTTGTTATCCCTGATATTTCACTGCTCAACTACAACGCTGGCCCTACCGCTTAAAGCCATGAACAATACTGCGCATCATTCTATAAAAGATTCCCAAGAAGATCTCAAAGAGAAATTTCACATTGAAGGCGTACTCCTGATGTACGTAGGGAACCTGGAGCGCTATCAAGGTATCGATCTCCTCTTAGAGAGCTTTGCTCATGCCCTGCCTAGCGTGCCGACAGCTCATCTAATCGCTATCGGTGGCAACCCGGATGACATCCAGCGCTATCAGGAGCAAGTTGCCGACTACGGTATTGAAGCCAACGTTCACTTCGTCGGGCCTCGGCCAATTGGACAGCTCAAGCAGTATTTGGAGCAGTCAGATGTTGTGGTTTCGCCTCGCACTCAGGGCAACAATACGCCTATGAAGCTTTACTCCTATTTAGATAGCGGCAAGGCTCTGCTGGCAACCAATCTGACGACGCATACCCAAGTGCTCAACTCCCAAATGGCTTGGCTAGTCGAGCCTAATCCAACTGACTTTGCGGAAGGAATTGTGCGCTTAGTCTGCCAACCTGACCTCAGAGCTGGCTTAGGGAAAGCTGCACAGGCTTACATCGAAAAAGAGCATACCTACGAAGCGTTCTCGCGTAAGCTCACAGGTCTCTATGACTGGCTGGAAGCTGATCTTGCCAGAGACTCAATGCCTTCGGCGATCGCCTAACCGTCTTCAATGTCTACCGTCTTCATTTGCCTGCTTTCACTACAGGAGAGAACTACCCAACATGCAACGAAACCTACCCGCTCTAGCTAATCAATCATTTGACCTGCTGGTCATCGGCGGCGGAATTCACGGTGCTTGCGTTGCGTGGGAAGCAAGCTTGAGAGGACTCTCGATTGCCCTAGTCGAGCGCTCGGATTTTGCTTCGGGGACATCTGCAAATAGTCTCAAAGTCATTCACGGCGGTTTGCGCTACCTACAGACGGCTGATTTTCGGCGGATGCGCCAGTCGATCCGGGCTCGCCAAACAATGATGCGAATCGCCCCTCATCTGGTACATCCGATGCCGGTGCTGGTGCCCACTTATGGTCACAGCATCAAGGGCAAAGAAGCGATGGCGATCGCCCTCAAGCTCAATGATCTGATCAGCTGCGATCGCAATCTATCGCTGAGCGATCCGCAAAAGCATATTCCAGCAGGCGAAATGCTCTCTAGAGACGCCTGCCTAGAGCAGTTGCCCGATTTGGCCGCCGAGGGGCTCACAGGTGCGGCTCGCTTCTACGATGCCCAAATGTATAACTCGGAGCAGCTAGTGCTGGCCTTCCTCCGCTCGGCGGCTAGCCGAGGCGCACAGATCGCCAACTATGTGAGCGCGATTGATTTCTGTAAGGAGGGCGATCGCGTGGTCGCGGCCAATGTCGAAGATCAGCTCACGGGCGATCGCTTCACCATTCAAGCCAAAACCGTTGTGAATGCCAGCGGCCCCTGGATTGACGCACTCATTGCCCAGGCAACCGGAAATGCCAAGCCACCTCAACCGCTAGCCAAGGCAATGAATTTGGTCACGCGATCGCTCTTTGGGCCTCAGCAAAAGTGCGCTGTCGGGATCACGGGCCGTGCCCCTGGCAGTCGCCTTTTCTTTATTGCACCTTGGCGCGATCACTCACTTGTCGGCACCTGGTACGGCCCCGACACAGAGCAGACAAAACCGCCGAGTGCGACCTCTACAGAGATCAAAAGCTTTTTAGCGGATATCAACAAAGCCTATCCGACCTTTAACCTAACGCCAGATGATGTGCAGTGGGTTCACTCCGGACTGCTCCCAAGCTACGGCATTTCTGAAAAAACGGGCGAAGTTCAGCTAACCAAGCAGTTTCAGCTAACAGATCATCGCAGCGATGGATTTGAGGGGCTGCTATCGATGACGGGAGTGAAGTACACCACTGCCTATGATCTCGCTCGCCGCGCCGTTGATTGGGCTGTTCGTGCAGGTGGAACTTCGCATAAGCCGCTACCGCTGTCCCATAAAGCTCCGCTGTCTAATCAGGAGCGTCTACAGGGGGGGCGTATCGAACGCTTTGATCGGTTCATGGAAACTGCGATGACGACTTACCGCGAGCAAATTCCAGCAAAAGCACTACGGCAGCTCGTGTACAACTATGGCTCTGACTACGAAAGCGTACTTCAGTGCGTACAACCATCGCTAAAGGGCACTTCTGTGCCCGTCAGCAACCAGGATGTTCTCGCCGCAGAAGTCAGATATAGCTTAGCGCACACCATGCCTCAGACCCTCAGCGACGTTATCTTTCGTCGCACTGAGCTAGGAGCCGTTGGGCATCCTGGAAGCGAGGCACTACAGCTATGCAGCGACGTCATGGCAGAGGCTTTGGACTGGAGCTTAGAGAAAAAACAGGCCGAAGTTCAGCAGGTTCAGCAATGCTTCGATCAACGCTGCCCTGCGCAATCATCAGTGCGACCGCCTTGCCCAGTGTAGCTTTTCTTTGCAAACCCTTTCACCGCATCAGGTGTCATCGACAACACGCAATTGCTATATGCCCTCTCCTATCTTCCACTCAGTCTCAGGCTACGTTTTTACCCGGTTGCCCTTTGTCAGGGTTAAAGTCAAAGAGTATTCGCGACCTCAGTTACCTGGTCAACGACCTAACCATCAGCGATCGCTCGCGCTGCCAGTCGTTGTCTACAGCGTCGTGGTCGCTAACTTACCCGATCTAGACTTTGTACCGCAGATTGTCACCGGGATACGGTTTCATCGCGGCCCTTCTCATAGCCTGCTGCTGGCGTTCATCATCAGCGGGCTTTTATCCTGGATAGTCCATCGCTACCGCGAGCAGATTAGCTACAGAGCAGTTTTCATACTCACCTTTGGCCTTTACGCTTCGCATTTGCTGCTCGACTTGTTTACCTCTGGCGGCACGGGCATACCGCTGCTCTGGCCTTTGAGTGCTCAAGCCTTTCAATCGCCACTGCCTCTCTTTCCGCCCGTTCATCACTCCAGAGGGCTATGGGATCTCAGCCACCTGGTCTTTATCGGCGCAGAAGTGGTTTACTCAGTCTTTCTGCTGTCTGGATGCAAATTCTTTAAGAAAAATACGTCCCAAATCTACTCCTAAAGCGTGTCTGCTATCTAATCATTTATCCATCAGCACTACATTTACCATGCCCCCCAATCAAACCGCTTTACTCGTTGACGCCCATGTCCACCTACATCCTTGTTTTGATCTAGCAGATTTCCTGACGGCGGCGCGAACCAACTTTCAAGCCCAGGCCCAGCAGCTCGATCTTAACCAGCCTATTGTTGGAGCCTTGATGCTGGCAGAGGTCAGCGGAGTCTATGCCTTTGCAGATTTGATAAGTCAGCAGGCACAAATCAATCAGCGGCTGAGCGACTGGACCGTGTCGCCAACCGAAGAAGCAACCTCATTACGCTTTACTCATACCTCAGGCGACACGCTGCTGGTCATCGCCGGACGACAGGCAGTGACTCAAGAAAAAATTGAGGTGCTGGCGCTAGTGACGACAGCTGATATCCCAGATGGACTGAGTTTGGAGGAGACGTTAGAGCGGGCAATCACTGCCGACAGCCTATCTGTTCTGCCCTGGGGCGTCGGCAAGTGGATAGGGAAACGGGGAAAGCTCGTCCAGGCACAGCTACAGGTCGCTGGTCAGTCTCTATTTGCCGGAGACAATGGTGGCAGACCCAACTTTTGGCCGCTGCCTGCCTACTGCCAAAATCTGATCCCATTGCCGGGTAGCGATCCGCTACCGCTGCCCTCAGAAGTGTCACGCCCTGGTAGCTTTGGCTTTGCGATTGAGGGACATTTCGACTGGAGCCAGCCAGGAGAGAGTTTAAAGCAAATTCTGCGCAGTTCTGAATCCTGTATTCAAGCGTATGGAAGATTGCAGTCCCCTTGGCAATTTGTTCAAAATCAGTCTTTGCTCCGGCTGAGCTGATGATTTTTCAACAGGATAGTTCGTTTATTTTGTTTTCCTACTGCAACGGCTCATGATTTCTACCGAAAATTTTCCAGAAACTGCCGATATCGAAACGTCTTCGGATGACTACGCTTCCAGGTTCACTGGGCCAACGGGTGCTTGGCTTTTGCATGTGCAATCTGAGGCAACATTGGCCATGCTCAAAGACTATCCCCAAGCCAGTGTGCTAGAAGTTGGCGGCGGGCACGGCCAGCTTACCCCGCAGCTGATAGAAGCTGGCCATTCGGTGACCGTTCTAGGGAGCAATGAAAGCTGTGAAAAAAGAATTCGCCCTTTAGTAGAATCTGGGCAGTGTCAGTTTCAAGTGGGCAATGTGCTAGCGCTACCTTACGAAGACAATGCGTTTGATGTCGTTATTAGCTATCGCTTTTTAGCGCACGTCGAGCAATGGCAGCCTTTTTTGAGCGAATTGGCTCGCGTAGCTAAGCAGGCGGTGCTCGTTGACTATCCAACATTTCGCAGCATCAATTACATCACGCCGCTGCTGTTTTCACTGAAAAAAGGCATGGAAGGCAACACTCGGCCCTACACCTGCTACAACGAAGGCGAACTGATCAGCTATGCGCGTAACTTAAGGCTGATCGTCGGCGATCGCTACGCTCAGTTTTTCTGGCCAATGGTCCTACACCGCATCATGCGCCAACCTGCTCTTTCTACCCTTTTGGAAGGTAGCGCTCGAGGACTCGGACTCTCCAGGCTCTTGGGCTCCCCCGTTATTCTCAAACTCATCAAACAGGAGGCATAGAACTGTGACCAACCAAAGCGTTCAACCAGAAACGGCAAATGCGGCTACCGATTTACCCGCTGGCAGCTGCGCGCTTGTCACTGGTGCCACTGGCTTTACGGGTTCTCTGCTCGTTCGCAAATTGGTTAAGCAAGGGGTTGAGGTGATTGCGATCGCCCGGCCCAGCTCAAACATTCAGCAGTTTGAGGGGTTGCCCATAGAGTGGGTTCGAGGAGACGTCTTCGACAAAGCGCTCATCGACCAAGCGATGAAGGGCGTCAACTACATCTTCCATATGGTGACCCCGTTTCGCGAAGCCAAATCTCCTGACCAAGGCTATTACAATGTCCACGTCTTAAGCACACAGCTACTCGCAAAAGCGGCCCTTGAGCAACCGGATTTCAGACGCTTCGTGCATGTTTCCACCATTGGCGTCCACGGCCATATCGCCAACCCACCCGCCGATGAAACCTACCGCACCGATCCTGGAGACGTTTATCAGGAAAGCAAGCTAGAAGGCGAACAGTGGATCAAGCAATTTGGCAAAGACAATAACCTGCCGGTTGCGATTGTTCGCCCAGCGGGGATCTACGGACCTGGCGAAAAAAGGCTACTGAAAATTTACAAGATGGTCAGCAAGGGGTGGGTGCCTGCGATTGGCAATGGCAGTAATTTGTTGCACTTTATTCACGTAGATGATCTGACAGATTGCCTGTTGGTGACCGCTATCCATCCCAACGCGATCGGAGAGACCTTCATCTGCGGCAGCAAGCAGGCAATTACCTTTAGAGAGATGGTTTCGCTCATCAGCGACTATTATTCAGTCCCCATCAAATTCATCTCACTACCTGCTACACCCCTGTTTGCCATAGCAGATTTGTGCGAGATGATCTTTCGCCCGCTTGGCATGGAACCGCCCATCTACAGAAGGCGGCTGGCTTTTTACACCAAAGATCGCTCGTTCAATACTTCAAAAATCAGAAACCTACTAGGCTTCACGCCAAGCCACTCCGATAAAGAAGGACTGAAGGAGCTAGCCCAATGGTATCTGGAGGAAAAGTGGGTTTCTTTGTAACGCCAAGGCTTGTTCCCGAATAGAGTTCTCCCCAATCTTTTCCTTCATTATCTCAGTCGTATAGCTTTATAGAGCGCTATTAGTCATGGAATCGAGCAATTTTAAAGTCAGAGAGTTTAGTAAGGGCAAAGTGCCTAAGTGGAAGCAGTATGCGGGCCTGACTATTGGCAAAACTGACATCGGTAGTTTAGTCAAGTTTGAGCTGATCAACCTTTTGTGCAACGGCACACCAGGCGCGCTAGGGCTACTTCTCAGAAGCAAGCTGTACCCGACCATTTTGGGAGAAGTCGGCAAAAATGTTGTCTTTGGGCGAGGCGTGACCCTCCGTCATCCCCATAAAATCAAGATCGGTAGCAATGTCATCGTCGATGACAACTGTGTACTTGATGCTAAAGGGGAAACCAACACGGGCATCAGCATCGGAGATGGTGTATTTATTGGCCGCAACACTATCCTCTATTGCAAGAACGGCGACATTGAAGTTCAAGCTAAGGCAAATATTGGTCCTAATTGTGAAGTCTATTCGAAGCGACGACTGGTTATCGGTCAAGGAACCTTGATTGCCGCTTATAACTATATTATGAGCGGTGGCCGGTATGATTACCGATCACCCGTTCCGTTGGCTGATCAAAGCAGCTACTCTGATGGTCCCACGCTGGTCGGTAGCAACTGCTGGATAGGGGCAAAGGGCGTTGTCTTAGATGGTGTCACTATTGGTGATAATGCCATCATCGGCGCTGCTGCTGTTGTCACTAAAGACATTCCTGTCAACGCTATTGCAATGGGAATACCGGCTAAAGTAGTCGATTATAAAAAAATGCCAGAAGAAAAAACGCCAGAAGAAAAAATGCCGGAAGCGGTTCCTTCATAGGGACATCGGTGGCTTCACAAAAAGGTGTAAAGCCCTATAGCGCGCTCTGTATAGAAATTCTTCTGCGTACAACAATTTTGCATATAAGCAGCCTTTAAAGACTGCCTAGAAATAGAAAACTGAACAGCTGCCAGGCAACGGTCAGCTAACCATAACTTTTGAGGTGAATCATGAAACGAGATATCCAAGCTTTAGTTAACCAAGACTATGACCTGGTGGTAGTCGGAGGAGGTATTAACGGTGCAGCCTGTGCTTGGGATGCGACCTTGCGGGGGCTAAAAGTCGCTTTGCTAGAGCGCAATGATTTTGGCTGGGCGACATCTTCTAACAGTTCTAAGATTGCTCACAGCGGACTGCGCTACTTGCAGCACGTAGACTTCAAACGTATGCGGGAGTCCATCCGTGAGCGCAATCTTATCCATCAAAGAGCGCCCCACCTGATTCACTCTCAGCCCTACCTGATGCCGATCTACGGACATGGTATCAAGGGTCGAGAAACAATGGCGATCTACATCAAAACCTACGATATGTTTAGCCTTGACAGGCAGTGGTTCAAAGACCCTGCTCGCAAAATTCCTGACTCTTTCATGATTTCAAAAGAAGAAGTCTTGAAGATTGCACCCGATATTGAGCGCAAAAACTTGACGGGGGGAGCCGTTTGGTACGAAGGCCAGATGCATAATACTGAACGGTTACTGCTCTCCTATGTGCGCGGGGCAGCCGATAAAGGCGCTAGCATTGCCAACAAAGTCGAGGTAACGGACTTTCTCAAAGACGGCAAGCGCATTACTGGCGTCCAGGCAAAAGATCTTATCAGCGGTGAAACCTTTGCTATCAATGCAAAAGCCGTCGTTAACGCTTCTGGGCCGTGGATTGTTAAGAACTTGAACCTAGCTAAGTCATTCAAGAAAAATCCTGTTCATGCATCTAAAGCATTTACACTAATCACCCGCGCATTCACCGAAGAGCATGCGCTAACGTTTGGGATTAGACCCATGTACGACGATCGTCAGGCGGTCGTCGACAAAAAGTCGAGCCTCATGTTTGCAATTCCCTGGCGTGGCCTTTGCATGATCGGCTCGCTGCACTTGGCCTGTGATAAGGAAGATCCCGCTAAGATCACGATCACAGAAGAAGAGATCCAAACGTATATTGATCTCATTAACGAAGGCTATCCAGCCGCGAAACTAACTCGCAAGGATGTTCGCAACATCTTATGGGGAATCGTGCCTGCAGACGAACCCCAGTCAGCGGCTCCTAAGAAGCACTACGAAATCCTAGATCATGCGAAAGAGGATCAGCTTGAAGGCTTGATCAGTGTTGCGGGCGTAAAGTACACGACTGCGCGGGACGTTGCCGAAAAATCTATCAATATCGCTTGTAGAAAGATCGGTAAATCACGAGCCTGTACGACTGCAAAAGTGCCTCTATGGGGCGGCGACATTGAGTATTTAGACAAATTCAAACAGCAAGCAATACAAGCCGAGGCTGAGCGGTTTAGTAAAGATGTGGTAGTGCATCTAATCGAAACTTACGGGTCTCAGTATCGGGAGGTTTTGGCCTATATAGAGGAAAATCCTGAATGGGCTGAGTTTGTGCCTGATAGCCCCATTCTCAAAGCTGAAATTATTCATGCGGTTCGCGATGAAATGGCTAACAGCCTGGTCGATGCTGTTTTACGACGCACTGACTTAGGTAGCTTGGAATACCCAGGCGAAGCCGCCCTGCGAGTGTGCGCTGAGCTGATGGCCAAGGAGCTTGGCTGGAGCGAGTCTCGTATACGCTCTGAAATGGAGGATGTAGAGAAGACTTACATTGTCATTCCTCATGATAAAAAGCCCTGTGCCACTCCTGTATAGGCTGTAGGTTTTCTCTAGGCCCCATACATAAAGATGTACAGATTGCGCGTCTTTGGTATGGGGTTTAAGCCAATTTCGATCTACTGTCATCTAGCTGCTTCCTTAAATCCCTGGAGAAGCCAGTGGAGAAACTGTTATGAAAAGAAAGTCAGGTCTGCATTTCATCCGTATTGCAGTAACGACAGCGCTACTCGTATATGTTCTTCACAAGGCGGGACTGCTGACCGTTCAAGGTTGGCAAAATCTATTTGACACATTCTCTCATGCTAATCTTTCCCTGATTCTGCTCTCTCTTCTTTTTGTTCCTTTAGTAGACTTTGTCAGTTCTGTTAAGTGGTATTGCTTAGCCCGTGCCTGCGATCTGGATGTAAGCCTGTGGCGACTGTGTGCCTACTACGTCGTTGGTCGTTTTTTCAACATGGTATTGCCTAGTAGTATTGGTGGCGATGTCATTCGCGTGAATGAGCTAGGACGATACACGGGCCGCTATGCTGACTCGGCTGCCGTCGTTTTTGTTGAGCGCTTCACTGGTTTGGCGATGCTGGTATTACTAGCTGCGATCGCTGTTGTCGTCAACTTACAAATGTTCAATCTACCCT
>JBAUIB010000099.1:0-32985 GCA_049680585.1 Phormidesmis sp. | reverse complement strand
CAGTTCACACATCCCGATAGCCTAGCCTGGAGTTATTTAAATCGTGAGCTAGGTAGCGTCGTGCTGCGCTGCGGGCCAACAGATATTCGAGAGCGCTTGGCACCGGTCTGGGCGCAGCAGCCGGTAGTGCTAATAGGCGCTGCTTTGGATGCGGATTCTCAAGCCAAGCCTTACCGCGATCGCCTAGGGCTAGGAGAGATGACCTGCCTGCGCTTCGGCCCTGATCGCCATAACGACCTGGTGCAGCTTTATCTGCCGGATCATCTACCGATGCCAAATACTAGCCACTTTCAAAACGCCGCACTGCAAGAAATTCGGCGACTGCTAGGGGTAAAAAGTGAGACGGACGTTATCTTGTCAGATCACGCTGCGAGGCAAGGGCCAACTGTCATCGTAGTCGGAGACGTTCCGCTCAGAGCACAGTTAGCAGCGGTGTTGGCCGCAGAGTTTGGCTCTAGAGTACAGGTAGAAGCACCCGTTGGGCATCAGGGCATTTTGATTACTGGCTGGGAGTATTGGCGCGAGCATCAGACAGCATTTGAGGTTCCATGCCTGCTAATCATCACCACGCTGCCGATCCCCTCATTGGAAAATCCGCTGGTAGCTGGCCGGGTTGCGAGCTACAAGCGGCGGCGTCAAGATTGGTTTAAAGCCTATTTGCTGCCGACAGCCCTGAGTGAATTGCAGCATGCGGTTGCGCCAGTGCGATCGCAGCAAGGCGTGATCGCACTGTTAGATAACCGAGTCAACCATCGCAGCTACGGCGCTCATATACTCGCTGCGCTCAGTCCAGCAGCGCGGAGCAGCTACTTAGATGCGACCTGGTTTAAAGCCTCTGCTACTGGCGCAATAGATCCCTAGAAATCAGCCCTTTCAGCTTACTTTTCTCCGAGCCAAGAGCTAGCGGTCAAACACTCAATCTCTAAACAAATGATAATTTAGGCTAGTAGCGACCCATGCGCCTGCTATCAGCCCATTATGATGAATACAATAACTAGATATCAATTCATACGTTAGGCCAAGAACATGGGAGAATCTAAGCGCCGACAAGAGGCATTGGGAGACGACTACGGCAAACCAGAGTCCGTTATTCCCGGATTGCCCATCAGCAAAGAGATGGCCGCTCAATTTGTCGCTTGGACCACTCGAGGGGCCTGGGCCGGCATTATTTTGATGATCGGAGCTTGGCTAACTATCCGCTTCATTGGCCCTGGCTTTGGCTGGTGGACTGTGACCAATTAACCTGATGCCAGCATCGCGTTCGATCTACCGAATAAACCGAATAAAACAAAAAGGTCCTAGCTAATATCAAGACCTTTGCCGCTAAGCATAGGCACCCAGACAACCTCCTTTGTAAACTTTTGTTACATTTTTGATCCCTAGAGTAACTGCTTCGTTATTCCCTTCTAGGGTGCGCTAGAACAAAAGGGCAGTTAGCGCAACTCTTTTCAAACCAAATACCGCTTCACGAATGCCAAACATTCCACTGATGTCGTGACGGCCTTGATGAAGTCACCGAATCCCTGCTCTAGCAATCGATTGGGTCAGGTAAATTCGCTACAGTTTAGTATCCGCGACGCTGATACTTTCAAGGTTGGTTTTCAAGGCTGACAGCTTTAAAGACTCTCTGGGTATCCTGCGGTATCCATTGATTATTTTTGTTGTAAAACGTCATAGTCGTCAAACCCTTTTGTCAGTGGTGTCAGTAAGTGTCGTTTAGGCGACCTTCCTGAATGTGAGTTGCCTTATGTGTAACTTGTTAAGAGAAAATTAAGTAAATTATGTAAAATCGAAAGATGGTGTAGAGGAAAGATAATGTTTGTTAGACTCGCAGACCAGCACCGCCAGTTTGTTCAAGACCTGGTTTTGAACCTCAAAGCGTTGGCCGTTGTGCTAGAGAAAAGAGGCTACTTGGCCTCCTGCTACACCTGTGGGGATGAGCTTAATAGCGCTTCCTTTATGGTGAGCCTGGGAGGGGATCATCTCATTCGATTCTTGGTCTCCGACTATGGAATTACCTGGACTGAGATGCGTGATGACCGTGAGCTAATGAAGCTAGAAGGCGCTGAAGCGATTAGTCAGCTTCAAGAGTTGGCCAATTTGATCAAGTATCAAGTGAAGCCAGTCGAATGTGAAGTGATCGGTTAAGCTTTTTAGCTGAGATTTTACGTGCTCAGTGAGCTTTACAGCAAAACCCACTGAGCTAGAAAACCGATTTCTGAAGTTTGACTTTTTGAGTCTGATTTCTCGAATGTGGAGAAAATGGGCTTTCACTATTGCGATAGGCATTTTCAATCATTCAACAGGTTTTCATCCAGTAGAGTTTCATTCAGTCATTTAATAGATTTATAGAGAATCTTATTATATCGGTTCTCTCAAGCCTGGGCTCTCTCTAGTCCAGGCTTTTTCAATGACGCCGGAGTCAGATTTTACCGAACAGGTGCGGCCAGCAATTATCTGCAGTCGCTTCCGTCTCATTTACTATTGATGAATACTACGCTAGCAATTCACCTGAATGGTAAAACGCCCTTTTGAACAGGCCGTCTCACACCCTACTGATTTGGCGATTGGGGTGGCGGGGTTAACGGACTATCTCAAGCTGCTGTTGGAAGAAAATCCGCAGCTGCGAAAGATTTGGGTGACGGGTGAAGTCTCCAGCGCTCACAACCATCGCCAAGGCTGCTTTTTCACACTGCAAGAGCCTGATGGCTCGGCGACGGTAAACTGTGTGGTATGGCGATCGCAACTCTCCCGCCTCAGTGCCATGCCCGAAGTCGGAGAGCAGGTAACCGTGCTGGGGCAAATTCGCCTGTACCCCAAGCGCGGCTCCTATCAGCTAATGGTATGGCAGGTGCTGCCTGCGGGGGAAGGCTTACAGGCTCTGCGCTACCAGCAGCTGCGATCGCGCCTTGCCGCAGAAGGTCTATTTGATCCTGCGAACAAGTGCCCGTTGCCGACCTATCCTCAGACGATAGCCGTGGTCACTTCCCCCCAAGCGGCGGCCTGGGGAGACATTCAGCGCACGCTGCATCAGCGTAATTCCAGTATCACCGTGTTGCTCTCACCTGCTACGGTGCAAGGGCCACAAGCCCCGGCTTCGATTGCAGCGGCGATCGCCCGCGTTGGCCAAGACGGCCGGGCCGATCTACTGCTCGTTGCCAGAGGCGGGGGGGCCACCGAAGACTTAGCCTGCTTTAACGATGAACGGGTAGTGTTAGCGATCGCCCAGTCTCCCATCCCTGTTATTACTGGCATTGGCCATGAGCGGGATGAATCGCTGGCCGATTTGGTTGCAGATGTCTGCGCTCACACACCGACCGCCGCCGCTGAACAGGCTGTACCTAGCCTGGATAGTCTCTACAATGAGCAGGTGCAGTATTTACAGCGAGTGACTCAGGTAGTGTCCTCTCGGCTACAGCGTGCTAAAGAAGAGGTGCGATCGCTCCAATCTGGCCTACAGCGTCTGCGGCTAGATCGTCAGATAGCCCAGCACCAAAGAGATATTAGCTGGCAGCGCCAACGGTTAATCACCCACCTTAGCCAAAGACTCCAGCTCGCCCAGCATCAGCACCAACAGCTCCAAACAAAGCTCACTACGCTCGATCCAGCCGCTGTCCTCCAACGAGGCTACGCCCTGATCAGAGAAAAAGGGCAAATCACAACCTCTGCCGCTCAACTCAGCCCAGGAACCGAACTCGACATTCAGCTAGGCGATGGACAGCTAAAGGCAATCGTCACAGAAAGCAATCATCAACCATCCGAGCGCCCATAACCATCCGTTCCGATGATCTCTCGATGCCCATTGCAACACTCATTCCTACCGCCATGCCCCGCACCAAAAAGCAGCCGGCTCTTCCCGAGAACTGGAACTACGAAGAAACGCTGTCTCAAATTGAATCGATCACCCACCAGCTAGAAACCGGCGAACTCCCCTTATCTGAGGTCTTTGATCAATTTACGGAAGCCGTAGAGGCGCTGCAGCAATGCGATCAGTTTTTGCGATCCAAGCAGCAGCAGGCGTCACTTTTAATAGAAACTCTCGTTGATGAAAATGAGGATTCGTAAGTTGGCCAATCTAACGGGCACTGAGAGACTGTGAACGCCTCGAAAAGCTATGACTAGAAGGCATGCCGCCAGCGGTGATGGGAGGCTGATCGGTGATGGGAGGCTGATCGCTGCTGCGAGGTTCAATGGGTGCAATGCGATGGACCACTGGCAGCATAATTTTGAACGTGGTGCCCTGCCCCGGCATGCTGTCTACCGACACGCTCCCACCCATGCGCTTAATCAATTGCTGGACTAAAGTCAGCCCCAGCCCGGCCCCAGCGTGGTCCCCGCCATTCGAAGGGCTGCGATAAAAGGCTTCAAAGAGTTTGGCAGTGTCCGTTTTACTGATGCCGCTGCCGGAGTCCTGTACGCTGAGTGTCACAAAGTCGTCGTATTGCGACGTGACCGCAACCCAAACCCGCCCGCCCTTAGGCGTCATTTGAATGCCGTTTTTAATCAGCTGGATTAACACCTGCTTGAGTTCGGCTTCGATACCCAGCACCTCTGATAAGTTGGGCAAGACAGTATAGGCCAGCATAATTCCTCGTTCTTCAGCAATGGGCTGATAGGTGCTGACGATACCGGGGATGATCTCTGCGAGCTGTAAGGACTGCGGTGGCGTAACGGCAGCGGTTTGAACCTGAAGCAGATTGATGATGCTGTCAATCAATAATTTTTGATGCTTACACTGAGCCGCGATCATATCTAAATATAGCTGTCTCTGAGAGAGTTTCAGTGTGGGGGAACCCAGCAGCGTCAGCGCCGTTTTAATGGTCGTCAGCGGGGACTGAAGTTCTTGACCCGCCTGAGCCAGGAAATCGGGGGAGAGGGAATAGAGCACTTCACTGGCATCGTCTCTGGTCGCATTCCGATAGGTGACTAACTGCGATCGCAAATCTTCTTGGAACCGGAGCTGCCAGGTCACAAAGGCATCGGTCAGGAGTTGAGTATTGCGGCTGGGTAAATCAAGTGGAAAGCAGCGCTCCCACTGACTCAACACCGCCGCCGCTGCGATGGAGCGCTGATCTGTTTTGCTAGCGCCCTTTACCGCCGGGACGTCTAGCGGGTTTTCAACCTCCCTATCGAGCGCATTTTCAACAATGGCTTTAAGTCCGTTCGATAGCGCAGCAACCGTGCGACCAGAGGTCGAACAGTAAAGCTCCAGTGTCCGCTTGTCAGAGGTGGGGACGTTACTTGGAAGGCGGGCAGCTAGCAGTGACCCGACAAAATCATCGGCGACGGCCAAACATAAATACTCTCGTTTAAGTTCGTTGTCTTGCCCAATGGGAATAGGACGTAAGCTTGCAGCCAGGCCGTCAGGCGGATCGCCAATCTGTTCGCCTAGGGTGTAGATAGTGCAGCCTGCAGCCTGCCGACCATACTGCCAAATATCCGTCCACCAAGCATCGTCTTTAGGGAGTTTGAGCCACAGCGTTGCCGGAATCTTGTAGCTGATCAAAAAGTTAGTCAGCGACTGTATAGCCGTTTTAAATCCTCGAGGATCGACCAAAACAGCGGATGGCTGCGGTTGGGAACTGACTAAATGGGCCTGTAAAGATAATGGCGACATAGCAGATTGGTATTAGGGATCCGACAGAAAATTCCGGTACATGGGCGCGGCTATTCATCAGATCACACCACACCTTTAAAGGTTTCTAGTAGCATGAGCGAGTAATAAATAGTCTCCAAAAGCAATTAAAGAAGCTAGCAGTATTACGTAACGCTACGGAACTCCTATCAGCGTCCAAGGGCCTCTAAATCAAAACCTTGGTGACTGATCTACCTAAATATGCCCAGCTTATGTCTAGATAGTCGCTAAGTCTAGCGGTGAGTTCGGCATTTCCTCTTACAGTTTTGGCCACTTTGCTTGATATATCAGTCACTCTAAGAACTCTAAATTCTGTAGATAAAGTGTTCTGTAGGCAAAGTGTTCTGTGGGCAAAGTAACTAGCCAATCTGTATAGCCGTAATTGCTCAACTTTGCCAGCTCAGCAAGCTGCCAATCGCTCACTGAGCGCGGCCCTTGACTGTTCGCGATCATCGAAGTGAATTTTTTCGGTGCCTAGAATTTGATAGTCTTCGTGGCCTTTACCGGCAATGACGATGCCGTCTCCGGGCTGAGCTTGGAGAATAGCACTGCGAATGGCTTGGGCGCGATCGCAAATAATCTGCTGCTCGTCGAGTTCTCCATCAATACCGGCCACCACATCTTTGAGAATTTGCTCAGGGTCTTCGGTGCGGGGGTTGTCAGAGGTGACAATGGCACGATCTGACTGTTCGTAGGCAATCCGGCCCATCTTTGGACGCTTGGTGCGATCGCGATCGCCGCCACAGCCAAACACACAGATCAACTGCCCTGAAATAAAGGGTCGTGCGGCCTTTAGCGCATTCTCTAAACTGTCGGGAGTATGCGCATAGTCCACAATCACACTGATATCTTGATCCTTTTGAGCTGTTTGTTCAGCTTGAAGCTGCACCCGCTCCATCCGCCCCGGTACGCCAGAGAAGCCGGGAAGCACTGTCACCACCTGCGCTAAGGAAACGCCTAAATGAAGCGCTGATCCAACCGCTGCCAGCAGATTTTCTAGATTGAACTGGCCTACGAGGGGAGACGAAAACGACTGCTTACCTAACGGTGTGCAGATCATGCCACTCACGCCAGTAGGTTCATACGTGAGATCAGCGGTATAGAGATCGGCGTGGGTATCGTCAATGCTATAAGTCCATACCTGACTGGGTGCTAACCGAGAAATTAGCCGCTGCCCGTAGGCATCTTTTTGGTTAATGATGGCGCGGCCCTTTAAATAGTCAGGCCCAAACAGCAGGGCCTTTGCTTCAAAGTAGTCATTGAGGTCTTTGTGATAGTCGAGGTGGTCTTGGGTGAGGTTGGTAAAAACAGCAACCTCAAAAGGAATGCTCCAGGCCCGGTGCTGCGCTAGGGCATGGGAGCTAATTTCCATGACGGCGTTTTGGCAGCTAGCTTGGTGGGCGCTGGCTAGCTCGCGCTGTAAATCAATGGGGAAAGGGGTGGTATGAACGGCTGTTTTTTCGTAGCCGGGCCAGCGGGTGTAGAGGGTCCCGAGAATAGCGGTTTTTTGCTGCGCCTGGTTGAGAAAGTATTCAATCAGATGGGTGGTCGTTGTTTTACCATTGGTGCCTGTGACGCCTACCATCTTCATCGCCTGAGCCGGCTGACTGTAAAATTTAGCGGCGATCACGCCGCAAGCTTGACGGACTTCTGTCGTGGTCAGCACGAGGGCTGCATTATCCAATTGAGGTTTGGCCAGTAGGGATTGAGGAGAGATGAGCGCGGCGATCGCACCTTTGCCGATTGCACTCGGCCAAAACTCACCCCCATCTACCCGAGTTCCTGGCATGCCAATAAATAGGTTGCCAGGCGCGATCGCCTGAGAATTGGCTGACAGACCGGTCACTTCCTGCTCCCAGTTGGGATGGCTAGCTAAAGAGTCAGGGACGGTAAACCCTGCCAACTGCAATTCCGCGAAAAGTTCTTTTAGCCGCATGCGAGCTCTCCCCACCTTAAATTTCTAGGACAGTTTAATTTTTAGGACGCTTCAAAACTTTAGAGCAGCTCCAAGGCTCTAGAAACAGCAATAGCGCTGGCTACCTTTACTGTCAATTAACAGCTACAACTATAAGCGTTGGCTGAGATTATGCCTCAAAGGACCCTAAATGTGTCTGTATCATCCGCGCCACCTGAGCTACAGAGGCGCGTGGAGACAGGCGAGGTAAGCGCTGCTCTGAGCGAGGCGCAGCCGAATCGCCTGACCATTCGGCAAGATGACAGAGGACCGGCACTTCATACTGATACGTTTGAAACCACTGCTCGTTGGTGGTGATATCTCGAATTTCTAGCTGAACTGGCAAGGTCTCCAACTTTTCCTGGAGCCCTTCACAGAGATGGCACCCCGGTTTGCTGTACAAAATAAGCGTCTTCATAAGATCGGCCTCTCCCTATGGCTGGATGTCTGATTAAAGCAAATCGATGCGGTGCTTGGGGTCACGCGAGAAAAAAATCAATGACCGGTATTCCGACCGGAATATGTGGGTTTATTGAAGTAGTATAGGGGATGTCATCGGACAAACATTTATCTCTGGATGTTCATCATCCGGTAATTCTCATGGTTCAGTGCATAGAGGCCCCTACTGCAATCGCGGCCCAAGGCATCCACCCACCAGATATCAACACTCAGAAAATCGTTGAAGGCGAGCTCATACAGTTCATTCGTCAGCTCGATTTGGATGCGCTCAATCAGCAGTTTGAGCAGGCAACTCCTCAAGAAATTTTGGCCTGGTGTGTCCGTCATATTCCACAAGGCTTAGTCCAAACCACATCCTTCAGCATGCTGGCCGCCACTCACATGCTGTATAAGGAAATGGGCCAAAGGGTACCTGTCATCTTTTTGGATACCTTTCATTTATTTCCTGAGACGCTAGCAACAGCAGATAAGGCCAAGGCTGCTTACGATCTAGATCTATACATCTACAAAGCAGCGGGCCTAGAAAGTCAGTCAGCCTTTATTGAGCGCTATGGCGACAGACTGTGGGCAGAGGATGTGGATCGCTTCTACGACATCACTAAAGTAGAGCCGCTACAGCGGGCGCTAGATGAATTGCAAGCCACTGCATGGATTACCGGGCGTCGCCGAGATCAATCCGACACGCGTCGAGAGCTGCCTATTTTCGAGCGTGACAGCAGCGGACGGCTCAAGATCAACCCGCTGGCTAATTGGACGCAGCGAGATATTTGGGCCTACACCTTTGAGCATGACGTGCTCTACAATTCGCTGTACGACCAGGGCTACACCAGCATTGGCGACCAGCCGCTGACAACGCCCACAGTCACTGGCGAAGATGAGCGGGCCGGTCGCTGGCGCGGCACAGAAAAAACCGAATGCGGGATTCACTGGTAAAGAGCGCCTACAGCAATGGTCATCATTCCGATTGGGCGGGCATTTTCGGCGTCGCGACCGACAGCAGAATAATGCCAATAATCGTCAACCCTGCGCCAAGGATGCTAAGCGGCGGCATGGTTTCTTTTAGCAGAAAAAATGCCAGCACAGCCGCAAAAATTGGCACTAGTAAGTTGAGTGAGGTGGTCAAGACAGGCGGCAAGTGTTTGGCTGCGTAGCTGTAGCAAAAAGTTGGAACAACGGTCGATATGAAGCCCAGGCTTAAGGCAATCGGCAGAGCCTCAGGCCGCATAACCTTAGTCAGCAAGCTAGGTGAGGTAGCGATCACTACCGGAGCAATCACTGCCGAGCCAATCGCAAACGTTGTGCAGGAAACGGCAATCGGATTCAGCGCAGCTCTATTCACCGAATAGTATTTGAAGAGGGCTGCGTATCCCAGCGAGACACAGGCCGCTAGAAACGCAAACAGCAGTCCGGCGAGATAGCCGGACTGCGAAGCTGTATGTTCGCCGGAGACACTGCCAGAAACCCCGTGAAGCTTTGGCAAAACAAACAGTGTCAGCCCGACAAAAGCTATCGATGCGCCCAATATTTCTAAGCGCAGCAGTGCTTTTCCGCTGACGGCTTTGACAGTAAGGCCAAGGATGGGAGACAGTCCCACAATCAGCGCGACATCGCCAACAGGCGCGAGCTGAAAAGCACGAACGGCAAACAGATAGTAAAACACCATCAGACTAGCGAGCAAAATGCCGATTGGCCGACGGAGCACTATTAGCGACTGCGAGCATAGCGATGGCCGAATCAGAAAAATAGCGAGCGTTATCACCAAGGCGACTAGGATTCGAATCGATAGAACTTCAAGCGTCGTGAAGTCTGGCAACAGCTTAATAAAAGTTCCAGTCAGCCCCCAAGCGAGGGCCGCTAGGCATCCCCATGACAAGGCCGGAACCCGAGAAGCGGCACTCACTGCAAAACTCCGCTGATATACAATTTTTTCACGAGCCGTTTATTGGTAATTGCCTGTGAGTCCTCTGCCATTGAGTGCTTTACCGTTAACTGCTTTTATTGATCCTAGCGGAAATAACCGCGCCGAGATTGAGGCACTGCTACAGCAGGTGGTGACCCTCTTACTTGAAGAGATGACGCAAGCAGCAGCGCGATCGCCGCTTCCCCCCGCCATTGATACGCAGCAGCTTGAGCAGTGGGCGCAGATTCCTCAGCAATCTGTGGATGTGGGCGTGCTGTTAGAGCAGGTGCGATCGCAATTGCGCCATTCTATGAATGCGGCCCATCCGGGCTACATCGGTCACATGGACTCCATCCCGACCACACTGTCGCTCATTGGCGATCTGCTAGTAGCCGCACTGAATAACAACATGCTCAGCGTAGAGATGTCGCCTGTTTTCTCACGGCTAGAGCCTTTGGTCATGCGCCAGATCGCCGTTCAATTTGGATTGGGGCCTGAGTCGGGCGGGGTGATGGCCAGCGGCGGCAGTTTGGCTAATTTACAGGCATTAACGGTGGCTCGTAATGTCAAGCTCAATGTGGCAGAAGCAGGACTTGTCGGTCTCTCTCAGCAGCCGGTAATCTTGGTCTCGCAAGTCGCCCACACGTCCATTCAAAAAGCCGCCATGATTATGGGGCTCGGATCGCGCGCGGCGATCGCCATCCGTACAAACGCAAACTCTCAAGTCGATATTGGCGATCTTAAAGACAAACTCACCCAAGCGCAGCAAGCCGGACAAACTCCCTTCGCTATCGTCGCCACCGCCGGGACAACCGTCACCGGCAATATCGATCCAATTGCTGAAATGGCTCGTATCGCCCAGTCTCATCAGCTTTGGTTTCATGTAGATGCCGCCTACGGTGGAGCCCTCGCCTTCTCACCTGAGCATCGACACTCACTGGCCGGGATTGAACAAGCCGATTCAGTTACCTTCAATCCGCAAAAATGGCTCTATGTTGCCAAAACCTGCGCTACCGTCCTGTTTAAGCGCATTGAGGTGCTCTATCAGCATTTTCGGATGTCAGCACCTTACATGAGCGACGATAGCCAATGGTCCAACCTCGGGGAGCTGACGCTGCAAGGCACTCGCCATCCCGATATTTTGAAGCTATGGCTGTCTTTACAGCACATCGGCACTGACGGCTACGCCAACATGATTCACTACAGCTATCAGCTCACGGCACAATTTGTCCAAGCCATTCAGGCGCGGCCTGCCTTACAGTTAGCCAGTCAGCCCCAGATGAACCTCGTGTGCTTTCGGCTAGCGCCTGACTGGATAGACGAAAATCGCTGGGATAGCCTCAATAAACAGCTACAGCATCATTTGCTAAACGCGCAACCTGCCTCATCGACATTTCTCTCACTGCCAGCCTATCGAGATCAGCGTTGGCTCAAGGCCGTTCTGCTCAATCCTTACACCCGCCTTGGTCACATTGAACAGCTGTTTCAGAACATAGATGCTTTTACTAGGTCAATCCGTCTGGCTCACTAGGCGCAGGGCCTTTTGCTGCATCGTCTTGAAAATATTGTAGAATCCATTTGCCCGCGAGGGGGTAAGGCTGACATCTAACTGAGTTTCCTGAATAAAATCAGGGCTGAGCTGAACGATATCGGCTGGGGATAACCCGCCTAGCGCTTCTATCAACATGGCCAGTAGGCCCTTCGTGATTTGAGCATCGGAATCGCCCTGAAAGGTGACTTTCCCCTGCTCTAAGCTAGCGGTAATATAAACTTGAGAAACGCAACCTTGCACCTTATTTTCAGGCGTTTTGTCGTCGGCCGGAAAGGCGTCCAGCTTTTTGGCGTACCACAACAGCTGCTCATAGCGCCGCTTAGGCTCACTGATGCGGGCAAACCTTTTGACAATTTTATCGAGCTGAGCGGGCCGAGAAGAAGCAGTCATTCAATCAAGATGGGGTGGCAAAGGATAGTAGAAACGCATTTGTCTAACGCTCTCCACATCCTCCACCATAACGCTTATACTCCAGAATCATTTGCGAGATAACTCAAGAGGCGGCTCATTCGATCAATCGCCATTAACAGGCTCTTTTTGATTGCCGTCTTTGTGGGCAACAAAACGATGGGCAACGGTTTCTGGCTGGATCGCCGAGAGCACAATATGCCCTGAGTCGGTGATAATTACAGCCCGAGTTCGTCGGCCATAGGTAGCATCAACAAGATGCCCGCGATCACGAGCTTCCGAAATGATGCGCTTAATAGGAGCAGACTCAGGACTGACAATAGCGACGACTCGGTTTGCAGAAACAATGTTCCCAAATCCGATATTAATAAGCTTCATATCTTTAATAAACTAAAATTTGGAGAGAGGTAAGCTCTGATAAGTGAATGCGGCTAAGTAAACACGGCAAATGAACGCAATTGACACTGCTTTTTTGAGCATTCCCAGACTGGCTGTCAAATTCGCTGAAAAACTCGTCAGCGCACCCGAAACCTGAGAAATTAGGAGGCGAGCAAGTGAAGGGCCAACGTTTTCCAAGCGCGTAAGCCACAGTAGAGCTGCCCTGCGGCTAGATAGCATTATGTCTTTGAATTGTTTGCATGAGTCAATTAAATCGACACCTCATCCATCGATACCTAATTCGTACAATGCTAGCGAAAAAATTATTCTTTTACGTCTTTATATATATTAAATATCGGCAACAACAACTGAACTAAATTAACTTGTACCTTAATTTATGTAGATCGTCTTATAGAAGATTCCGAGTATTTTTCTGGATTTAGAACTTCATCGTTTCTGCTTTAAAGGTTTCTATTTAAACATCGCTTTCTCCAGCGTTGGGTCAGCATTCTTCTCAGAGGTATTCTGTGCAACCGGTCGATTTTACAACTTTAGCGGCAGCGAGCACTGACCTCCGTAAGGACTGGCTGCCCGCGAGGTGTGAACAGGTGTATCAGCGCGATCGCTATACCCTCTTCATTGCCCTACGCACCCTAGAAAAAAAAGGCTGGCTGGCCGTTTCATGGCATCCTCAAGCAGCTCGCCTGCATATCGCAGAGCCACCACCTAAGCGCCCCGACACCTTTACCTTCTCACAACAGCTCAAGCATCAGTTAGGGGGCTTGGCCCTTACACAAATCAGCCTGCTATCCCCCTGGGAAAGAGTACTCGATCTTCAATTTGCCCGCCGTCCAGATGAGACAGCCCTATGGCATCTTTATATTGAGGTTATGGGAAAGTATAGCAACGTTATCTTGACCGCCGCTGATAATCAGATTGTGACCGCCGCCCATCAGGTCAGCGAGCAGCAGTCGAGCGTACGTCCGATTCAAACCGGCAGGCCCTACGTCCATCCACCGGCCATCCGCGGCAAACTACCGAGATTAAGCGAAGCATTTGACGATTGGCGCGATCGCATCGCGCTCATCCCTGGCAAACTCAAAAAAATGATGGTCACCGCTTACAGTGGCGTCAGCTCATCCGTCGCCAGCCAGCTTATTTTTAAAGCGGATCTCCCAGCCGATGCCCTCACTAGCGATTTAATCCAAGCGGACTGGCAGCGCTTGTTTCAAAGCTGGCACTATTGGCTTATGTGTCTAGAGCAGGAAACTTTTACGCCAGGCTGGCAAATGCTAGGCAGCCAGTCCATTAGCCGAAAGCAATCCATCAGCGCAGCGAGCAGCTATACCGTTCTAGGCATCGGCATTGCCCAACCTGCCGACAATGTCCAGATCCTGCTCGACAAATACTACCGTCATCAGTTCAATCAAGAAGAATTTCGCCGTCTGCATAACCGGATCAGTCAACGGCTAAAAACGCTGTTAGCCAAGCTTCAGCAAAAGGCCGATACGTTCAAGAGACGGCTTCAGCAGTCCGACGAGGCAGAGAGCTACCGCCTCAGAGGCGACTTGCTCATGGCTAATCTGCACCAATGGCGCCCAGGCATGTCTGCCATTGAGCTCAGTGACTTCGCTACGGGTAAGCCCGTAGTGCTCCCTTTAAATCCTGAAAAGAATGCGGTTCAAAATGCTCAAGCGCTGTACAAGCAGCACCAAAAACTCAGGCGAGCTCGGACGGCTGTATTACCCTTGCTATCAGCTGTTGAGAAGGAGATTCACTATCTAGAGCAGGTGGAAGATTCACTGCGACAGGTCAGTGCCTACCAGAGCGAGGCTGACTTGCGATCGCTCGAAGAGACCCAAAGCGAACTAATCGTGCAGGGATACTTACGCGACGCCACTGGCTACCAATCTGGAGAAAATACTGGCAAGTTGTCTGGAAGGCGTAGCCAGCAATCTGGCCGCCCCACTGGCCAATCGTCTGGAGGGCACGAACTTGCCAGCTTCCGCCGCTACACAACGCCTCAGGGCCTAGATCTGCTCATCGGTCGCAACAACAGCCAAAATGAGCAGCTCACCTTCAAGCAGGCCAGCGACTACGATCTGTGGCTTCACGCTCAGGAAATTCCCGGTAGCCATGTGCTCCTCAGACTAGATGCAGGAGAGGTTCCCAGCGATGATACGCTGCAGTTGGCCGCTAGCTTTGCCGCCTACTACAGCCGAGCCCGCCAGGCTGATCAGGTGCCTGTGATCTACACCGAACCCAAGAACGTCTACAAGCCGAAAGGCGCGCTCCCTGGAATGGTGATCTATAAGCATGAGCGCGTGCTATGGGGTCAGCCTCAGCAGGCGCAAAATTTTATCGAGGCTACGGAAAAACGTTGAGGAGATATCATGCTGCCGCTTAGCATTGCGCCCATGATGGATCGCACGGATCGTCACTACCGCTATTTCATGCGGCAGATGACATCGCGCACCCTGCTGTATACCGAGATGGTGACCAGTATGGCCATTCGATACGGCAATCAAGAAAAGCTGCTGGCCTTTTCGCCTATCGAAAATCCGCTGGTGCTTCAAGTGGGCGGGGATGATCCTAAGCTGTTGGCTTACTGCGCTCAAACCGCCGAAGCCTTTGGCTATAGTGAGCTCAATTTGAATGTAGGCTGTCCGAGCGATCGCGTTCAAAACGGTAATTTTGGAGCCTGTCTGATGGCTCAGCCTGAACGGGTTGCTGAGTGCGTAGCTGCGATCAGAGCAGCCTCTACACTACCCGTTAGCGTTAAGCACCGTATCGGCATCGACAATCTAGATCGCTACGAAGACATGGCGAACTTTGTAGCCGTTGTCTCGGAGGCTGGCTGTGGGCGCTTTAGCGTTCATGCCCGCAAGGCTTGGCTGCAAGGGCTCAGCCCCAAGGACAACCGCACCGTACCGCCGCTGCGCTACAGCGATGTTCATCGTCTTAAGCAAGACTTTCCTCATTTACAGATAGAGATCAATGGTGGCTTTAAAACGCTAGAGCAGGCAAAGGTACAGCTAGACTGGGTAGATGCAGTCATGATCGGCCGCGCGGCCTATGACAATCCCTACCTGTTTGCTCGCGCCGATCACGCAATTTTTGGTGAACCTACCGCGCCCCGCAGCCGTCACCAGATTGTGCAAGCCATGCTGCCCTATATCGAGCACTGGACCAGTCATGGGCTGAAGCTCAACAGTATCACCCGCCATATGATGCATCTGTTCCATGCTCAGCCAGGCAGTCGCATTTGGAAGCGTTATATTACTGAGCGCGCTTGCAAACCAGGGGCCGGGGCTCAAGTGGTGGCTGAGGCCCTTGAGCAAGTTACCCTAGCCGCTGAAACCGCGCAGCCATACCCGCAAATAGCCGCCTCAGTCAGTCGCTAGTTCAGAGCAGTTGGTTCAGTTGGCAATCAGTTCAAGCGTTTAAGGCATCTTTTGAACGCGCCGTCGGTTTAGCTGCCAAACGAGGCTAGAGACAAAGTTAGTCATCACATGAGCCACAATCGGCACCAGTAAATTACCGGTGAGCAGCGCGCTAGTGCCCAACATCAGGCCGATGGCACTCGCCCAAACCGCATAGGACCACTGCTGTTGGCTAGACATATGTAATACACCAAAGCATAGGCTAGAGATCACCAGTCCTGTCGGATTGAGGCCAATCGCAGGTAACATCACACCCCGAAATAGGAGCTCTTCACTCATCCCAGGCAATAGCCCAATCCAAATCGCGTCGGATGGAATCAGCGGTCTCAGCACAAATGACAGATAAAAGTCGGCGCTCCGACGATAAGCAGGCCATGCCTTATACACCAGTGCGCTGATTGCGGAAATCGTAAATCCCAAGCCGAGCCCAATACCCGCATCTTGCCACCTCAACTCGAGAGGAAAGCGCAATGGCTCAAAAAATAGCCATATCCGTGCAATCAACAGCAGAATAAGCGCAGTCGCCGCCATCGCAACCAATAGCTGAGGTCTGCTCAAAGGCTCTATTTCGGGCTGTTCAGGATTTTTGGGGGACACACTGCCTCTCGCTTACGCTAACCCTTGCCAATGCCTATCATTCTATAGCAACTGCCGGAAGGTGCATGAGAGAGTCCAGCGCGTCGGGAGCGATCGCCCAAAAGATCCATCACCCAAAGGTTCGCTCAGAATGCAGAAAGACGCAGGATGGCCTTACAATATCTTTACAAAAACGACCTGCTTAATGTACGTATCTCTTGACGATATGAGCAGGGCTCGACTCATTACTTGTCAGCAGGAAGCCCCTTTGTTACAGGCATTATCCTAGCCACAGAAAGTAGCCGCATTAAATGTTTCAAATGTCCAATACTTTTGGGCGATTTTAACTAAATCAATAAATTAAACTTTTTATCTGTATAATTATTGGCTTAAACGTTTCGAGTCCTTTAGCTGAGGTAAAAGACAATGCTTTCTTGGCCTTTTTTCGCAGTTTCTATACCTCAGACAAGACAGTTCAAAACGCTGTCCGTAGGAAGTGGGAAGAGTCAAGTATAAAAACATCAACAAACCAACTTGTAAGTCATCTTTTTCACCGAATACGTCACCGAATACATTGAGATAAGCATTCTAGTGAATCAGGAGAAAGCTTCTCATATCAACTTCTTCAGGTGTTACCGGAAAAGAGATTAGGGGAATTCAATAATTACTCAGATGGTCTAACTTTGCAACGATTTAACAGAATCTGGTAAGAGGCCAGGTAGCCGAGTTTCAAGGTTACACCAAATTCTTTAGCTTTACTTAGCCTGCGGAACTCAACGTTAAGATATGGACAGTTCAACAAATCGATCCTTACCAGATAGTAATATCGACATCTATGAGTGTGAAGTGCGCCTCAAGTTTCGCATTATTGAAGAGCGGCTGATTATGACAAACAAAGAAGAGCTAGTGGAGACTTTGATAGACGCATTTGCCTACGGAAGCGATGAGTATTTGGAAGCACTTGATAGCCAAGTTACTATCCATCAGCTACAAGATATAGAGCAGGCGTCTCCCCAAATGAGAAGACAGCTGATTCGTTTGCGCAACTCTAACCGTCTAATTTGAGTCAGCTCTGCTACAGCTTTTTCAGAGCTTTAATCTAGGGTTTGGCAAGGTTCACAGTGAGCGATCGCTTTGGTCTTTTCTTGACAGCTAGCGCCTTTGCCTGCTAGGGCTTTCAGCGTAAAGTTTTAGCAAAAAGATAAGCAAAAAAAGTCCTTTGAAGGTTTGACACAACGCGCAGATAGCAGTTAATCTTATAAAGGTTCAAAACACATACGCCCCCATCGTCTAGAGGCCTAGGACACCTCCCTTTCACGGAGGCGACGGGGATTCGAATTCCCCTGGGGGTATGAAAAAATGACCTAAGCAAAACAAGCGCTTAGGTCATTTTTTATTGTCTGAAAGTCTTCTTATTGCGTGTTCTTGGCTCAGCCGGTATTTGGACTAAGCCGCTAGCTCTACAGCCCGCTGCCGAATAGCGAGCAGATTGGCCATGAGATTATTGCAGAGATGGCGCTCAATCAGGGCAGCTGGCATAGCGCGAGGGGGCTTGACTAGCAGATCATATGACAGATGAGTTCTCTGCGCATCCCCTGTCGGCTGAAGCTTCCAAGCACCTGAGAAGGACTTGAAGTCGCCTTCCTTCATGGTGAAGCCTAGTTCATTGGGGAAGCTTTCGGTCATTTCTAAAACGACACGGGCACAGAACTTGACTTTTAAAAAGCACTGAGCGCCGATTTGCTCTAGGCGAATACGGCCTTCTGCGTCAGGTAGTCGCTTGCTGGAGGTCAAATTAGGCACGAAGTCGGCAAGATGATCGTAGTCAGTAATGACCTGCCATACCTGCTCAATGGGCTGTGGAATAATCACCGATGCTAAGATTCGCTGCTCTCGGTTAGGCCGCTTTTCAGCCGAAATTTTGACGTATGGATTGTCGGCGCTAATCGCGATATCGCTAGCTTGATTACCGGTCTGTATAGGCGCATTTGGCTCCACCCCGAGTGAATGTCCTGGGTGAATAGGCCCTTCTTTGGGTGATCGCGCGTTATAAATCACAGGCATTTCCAAAGATCTTAAAAATCTGCGTTATTAAACTCTATTATTCTCACTTATGTGCCGAATAGCATTCGGTAATTTAGCTGGACTGCCAGCATTCTTCGGCAGCCCCTAAGGATGACTACTTAGCCAACCCCATTACTTCTCTACTGAATCTATCGGCCAAAGGCAAGAAGATTCTGCCGCACGGATGACACTTTAATCGATCTATGAAGATCTCTCTACAGTAAAGAGGTGGATTTGGCACTGAAATCTCTTTCAAGCCAGATATTCTAGCCGATTTATACCAGCAGCCATCAGTTAAGAATAACAATATTTCCTGGCAAAACGAATACCTCGTGACAGATCGCGACCGAAACGTCCGGCTAACGGTTTCTTAGCGATGATGACCAAGCTCGCCAAGGCACAGTGAATAGTAAATTTGTATGGGTGAAGCGCGCAGACCCCTGTCGGACCTGCTATAAACATCAAAAGAACATCTTGCATAAGCGGCTGCCATGATTAAAGCTTCGAATACTCGCGCCTGCGTTATTGGCACCGTCAAAGGACCGGGGGAAGATGGCAACCAGTATCTCTTCATTACGGCTGATAATCGTCAGGTAAAAATTGGCGAGTTTGTGTACTATCAGGTGTCTGCACCCGGCGCTCAGGCTGACGGCGCAGCCGGTAATGGTGAAATGCTGCAGATTTTGGGTAAGATTTCGGATCGACGGCTGAGCGACCATTTACCAGACCGCATTTTTGCCGATACCGAAATTAGTCCAGAGGCGATCGCTGCTCTGGTTGGCTTTTCTCACCCTAGCCCCGAGATCTATGAGGTGACGGTAGATGTCATCGGCTACTTTAATCCGGCGCTAGGCTTTATTAACCCTCGTCTGACGCCCGATCCGGGGGCAAAGGTCTCAATTGTCGATGATGAAACGCTGCTGCGGGTCGTGAATAAAAAGCAGCCGGGTGAAGTGGGCTCTGCGCAGGTCGGGTCGCTGCTGCTGCGGCCTAGCGGTGCGGTGCCAGTGGCGCTTGATGTGAAAGAGCTGGTGAGCACTCACATGGCGATTTTGGCAGGTACGGGCTCCGGCAAAAGCTACACCGCCGGGGTACTGATTGAGGAATTTTTACAGCCCTACAACCGGGCGGCGGTGCTGATTTTTGATCCGCATGGGGAGTATGGCACGCTAGCCGATATGCGCGGTCACCCCAGATTTCAAGGGGAAGATGGCTACGCGCCCGATGTGCGAATTTTAACGCCGGATGATATTACCATTCGCATCTCATCGCTGGACTATTACGATGTGCTGACGCTATTGCCAGAGATGAGCGATCGCCAGCAGTCCATACTCAATAAAGCCTTTAGAATTCTTCACCGCCATAAAAGAGGTGAGTATCGCTGGAACGTAGATGATTTGATCGCTGCGGTCAACGAGGCGGATACCGCAGAAGATGACGAAGGTAACTTAAAAATTGGATCTTCCGCACCCGCGATCGCCTGGAAGCTAGAGCGCTTTGCCAATTCGCCTTACTTTCATCAAACGAGCCACCTAGCGCCCAAAGATTTGTTTGAGCCGGGGCGGGTGACTGTGCTGCAAATGAATGAAATCAGTCAAGAGGAGCAGCAGGTGATTTGTGCGGCGGTGCTGCGGCAGAGTTATTTGGCTCGAATCAATACCGAAAAAGACAAAATTGATGAGGGCGATGAGAATTACTTGCCCTACCCGGTATTTACACTGGTAGAAGAGGCGCATCGGTTTGCACCCGCAAAAGAGCCTTCACGGTGTAAAGCGATTCTGCGAACGATTCTTAGTGAGGGCCGGAAGTTTGGCTTGGGGGTGGGGTTGATTACGCAGCGGCCCGGAAAGCTAGATTCGGACGTGCTCAGCCAGTGCATGAGCCAGTTTTTGATGCGAATCGTCAATCCAGTCGATCAAGACAGTTTGAAATATGGGGTAGAAGCGGCTGGCAGAGATCTGCTCAAAGAGCTGCCAGCGCTGACAAAAGGACAGGTGATTATCTCCGGAGCCTGCGTGAATACCCCCGTCCTGTGTCAGGTTCGGCAGCGGTTGACGCCACACGGGGGCGAAACGCTCAATGCGCCTACCGAATGGCAAAAGCACTTTCAGCAGCATCGGGTGCGATCACAAACTATTGAGCGCGCCCCTGTAGCCGCCAAAGCCAAGGCCAAAACGATTCGGGGCGTCAGTATCGAATAAAACGTTCTGAATAGAGCCCTAGATTTCGACAGTGCCGCCGTACTTCACAGGCAGCTGGTCTTCGGCGGGCACGCCCATCACTTGGCTATAGAGCTTAATGTATTCTACCGCTGAGTTTTCCCAGCTAAAGCTCGTGCCCATTGCGCGCTTTTGCAGAGCCTCCCACTGAGGCTTGAAGCGATATGCCTCTGAGGCTCGCACCATTGACGTAAACAGATCTAATGGCTCATATCGATCAAAGCAGTAGCCGGTACCTGCTTGATTGATCGGATCATTATGACTAACGGTATCTACCAGGCCGCCCGTGCGGCGAACGATCGGCACGCAGCCATAGCGCATTGCAATCATTTGGCTAATGCCGCAGGGCTCAAAGCGCGATGGCATCAAAAAGGCATCGCAGCCTGCATAAATGCGGTGAGCCAGCGAATCGCTATACATTAAGTAGGCACTCGCCCGACCAGGGTAGCGAGCAGCAAGTTCCCATAGCTGGGTTTCATACTGGCGATCGCCTGTCCCTAAGACGACAAACTGCGCATCTGAATATGCCAAATAGCGATCCATCGTCTGCAAAATTAGGTCTATTCCCTTTTGCTCGACCAGTCGGCTCACCATGCCGATCAAAAAGCCTTCAGGATTTTCGACCAGTCCCATCTCTTTTTGCAAGGCGCCTTTGTTTTTGGCGCGCTTATCTAGCGTATTTACGGTATAGTTGTGCTCAACTTTTTTATCTGTTGCCGGATCAAACGAATCGAGGTCGATGCCGTTGACGATGCCGCTCAGCTTACCGCTGATAAACGACAGCAATCCTTCTAGCTTCTCTCCATACTCAGGTGTTTTGATCTGCTCAGCGTAGGTCGGTGAGACCGTATTCACCCGATCCGCATATTGCAGCGCGGCGGCCATCGTGTTGTGCCCTTGCATAAACCACGGACACCAAGTGATGCGCTCTAGTTTCCAGCGCCACGGCCCTTGATAGGCCAAGTTGTGAATCGTAAAGACTGTGCCGATATCAGAAATCTCATGATTCCACACCGGCAGCATACCTGTGTGCCAGTCATGGCAGTGAATGATGTTAGGCTTCCAATAATTCCAAGCAAACTCAGCCGCACCGTTGGCAAAAAAGGTAAAGCGCCAATCCTCGTCGTCTCCCCCATAGATCATGCCATTGTCGAAACAGGGATGACCAAAGAGATACAGCGGTACATCTGTTTCCGGCAGTCTAGATTCAAATACCGCGAACGAGTTAAACATCGCTTTCCCCCACCAGACGGGATCGCCAGGGTAGTCTAGCTGGTCGGCCATCAGGTTGTAATAGGGCATAAACACGCGCACGTCGTGGCCCATTGAACGCAAGACAGCAGGCAGCGTACCTACGACATCTCCCATTCCACCCACTTTTGCTAGTGGCGCAGCTTCAGCAGCCACAAATAAAATTTTCATGATTGAGCTCTAAGTAAAAACACTGCCTCTATGTTTAAGTTTATAGTGACACCCCCCATCACCAAAGAGATTCGCGCAGAATCATAAATGGGACGAGGGGTGTAGGGTTTAGCGATCGCCTGATATCGAGCGAGATACGGTGAAAGCAATGCTCTATTCAGCAGCTGTATCGGCCGTCGTATCCGCCGGAGGGGCTTGCACTTGCACGTCTTCTTCTAGCTCATCGAGCATTATCTCACGCTGACCGGGGACATGCGTCTTTTTGTGGTTGTGCTGTTGCTCGTTGAGCTCTTTTAGCTGCCGATTTGCGATGTCAAATGTCTCTCGGATGATGGCTTCCAAGGGACGATACTGCACACCTTTATCGGGGCTTTTGTCCACGACGATTTCTCGGTCTTCAGGCACCGTGATATCTAGTCGAACTCTGTAGGGTGAGCCGCTTTCGGGGTGGTCATGAACTTTTTCTATAGCGACATGACAGCTACTGATTTGGGTGTAAAACTGCTCTAGCTTGTCAATTTTTTCGGCAATCAGGGTTTCTAAGGCGTCGGTCTTATCAACACCTCGGTAGGAAATCTCAGGCGGAACTCTCATACGTCTTTATAAAGCTTTTTCGTTGAAGCTCTTTGGGTAATTAGCCTTTTACTTATAGCCGCAAATCGAGCCGATCACATCTACCAGAGGTCAATGTCTACAGGTCGCCCGCAGAGCAATATCTGCAGGGTCACTGCAGCAGCTGATAGACAACATTCGGTTGAACGCTAAAGGTCAGCTAGACACGGTTTTGAGCATTGATCTCATCTAAGATTTCTTGAGCGCCTTGGTCGCGCAGCCGCTGAGCGAGATCAACGCCCATTTGCTCTGCGCTGGTAGCATCGCCAGTCACAGTGTCTTTGATCATCTGCTGGCCATCTAAACTAGCGACGATGCCACTCAAGGTGAGCGCACCCTTATCAATCACGGTATTGACGCCAATCGGAACTTGGCAACCGCCTTCTAGCTCACGCAGAAAGGCGCGCTCGGCATAGCAGCGCTGGGCGGTCGGCTCATGTTCTAGCACCTGTAGAAGAGAGAGAATATCCTCGTCAGCGGTGCGACACTCGATGCCCAAGGCGCCCTGACCAACGGCATGTAAGGAAATATTAGCAGGCAAGATTTGGTGAATGCGATCGCTCATCTCCAAACGATTTAACCCTGCCGCTGCCAAAATGATCGCGTCGTATTCACCGTCATCTAACTTGCGCAAGCGGGTATTTACATTGCCACGAATATCTTTGAATTTGAAATGGGGAAAGTGATGGCGAAGCTGCGCTAAGCGCCGCAGAGAAGAAGTGCCAATCACCGCATCTGCGGGCAGCGTATCGAGCTGTTTGTCCTGATGTTTTTTATGCACCACCATCGCATCAGCGGGATCTTCGCGCTCAGTCACGCAGCCTAGCTGAAGCCCATCAGGTAGGTTCGTGGGCAAGTCTTTGAGCGAGTGCACAGCAAAATCGATATCGCCGCTGAGCATGTCATCTTCTAGCTCTTGCGTAAATAGGCCCTTGTCGCCAATTTTTGAGAGGGCCACGTCCAAGATTTTGTCTCCCTGGGTCTCCATCGTAGAGACTTCGAAGGTGATATCTGGAAAAGCTAGGCTCAATTCGGCCTGCACCCAGTGGGTTTGGACCAGTGCTAACTGGCTTTTGCGAGAACCGATCCGCACGGTCCGAGTGGCAACGTTAGAAGACATACTAAAGCGGGCGTTTGCTATGGTGAACGCAAGATTACAAGCCTACCGCAATTGGAGGCCGCGGCCACAGCCATTCCTTCGCTCCTCACAAAATATAACGTTCTGCGAAAAACTGTGTATTCTTCGTTACGCCAAGCTCTGACGCTGAGCGCGCTGTCGAGTGTGGTCTTCGGCGTCACCCTAATTGGGAATGCGCCCTTTGCTGTTCCAGGTTTCCTGGGAATTAATACCGCCTATGCCCAGCAGCTGAGTCCTAGCCAAAGGCAATATTTTCTGTCAGATCCGCTGAGTCAGAAGCCGCGCGATCCGCTGCTGCCCATGCCGTCAGTGGACAGGCCGTTGAGCCCGTTGGAGCTGAGTGCGGTAGCAGATAGCTTGGATGAGCTTAATCAAAGCGCTCAGGAAAACTTAGCCATAGGGAATGATGACGAGGCGTTTGCCCTATGGCTCAGAGAATTGCGATTGCGCCGGGTCTTTGGCCCTGTAGCAGAGTTTCAAGCGATCAGGCGAGTCGCTGGGCCAGCTTGGAATCAGCAGCGGTCAGTAGAGGTACAGCTGCTCACGCTGCGGACCCGAGAAATTTGGCAAACTGTGCAGGCCGCGCTCAATCAAGATCTGCCAGATGATCGATCACCAGCGACGCCCGCAGCGTTGGGAGAAGAATCACCTGACGTGCTAGCTGATAAACCTGAGCAGGTACTCGTCAGCGGCGGGGTTGAATCGGATGTGGCAGTGCTAGCAGCGATCGCTCAAACGTTCTCTACCTTAAGAGATATCGACTCTGCCGTTGAGGTGTATCAGCAGTTAATTCAGCTAACCTTAGCGCAAGGCGGCGATCCAACCGCCCAGCAGCAAGAACTAGCTGAGCTGCATTTGAGATGGTTTCAGTTTGCCGACGCTGCTGATGTCTATTTGGCACTGCTGAAAGACGCCAAAGACCAGGGCAATCAAATCCAGGAAACGGCGTATCTTGAGCAGCTGACCTACAGCTATCAGCAGGCTGACTCACTTGTAAATGCGGTGCGCGCCCAAACAGACTTAATAGCGCTTTATCAGGCGCAGGGGCAGGTCGAAAAATTGCCGGAACTGCTGCTAGCGATCGCCCAAAACTACCGCATCCTCAATCAGCATCGAAGTGCTATCGAGTACTACCGCGCTGCCTACAGCGCCGCACAGCGGTTTGAGCAGTTCAGCTTCTCTGCCCAAGTCCTCCAAGATCTAGGCACGCTCTACCGAAGCCTGGCACTCACCGACGAAGCGCTGGGGGCCTATAGTCTGCTAGTGCCTGTAGAGCAACAGGCATATAACGCCTACGGTGTCATGAATGCCTATGACAGCATGGGGCAAATCTATCGCCGCCAGGGTAACTCGTTAGAGGCGCTCAAAGCCTTCGAGAAGGCATTGGTCATTGCCAATCAACTGAGCCTGCGCGAAGACTATTTCATTGAACAAATTGAGTCGGTTACGCCCAATCGCTAGCTATTTTCATCCGCCCAGCGACTCGTCCATTCCGTTGCGCTCTTCAATTTGAGCCATTGCATAGCGGGCCACAGCCAAACTCAAACGAGCTTGCTCTATCGGGGATAGCACCTCCCACTGAGCAGGTCGCACTGACTGAATCGTGGCTTCTACAAACTCTTCGCTGCTATTGCCTCGCATTGCCAATGCCATCGGTCGAGCCATCACGCGTAAATCGGCTTCGCTTAAGTGAGTGAGGACAGATTGCACGCAGGCCACCATCTGATCGAGCACAGCTTTACCAGCGATTTGACCACTCACTTGACCACCGATTTGGCTGCCGATTTTATCGCTAGCTTGGCTATTGTGAGCCATCTGCTGAGCCTTTTCACCGATGCCGGTAATGATCGCAGCGGGCAGTCGCCCCGCGAACTTGTGCTGTAGCTTTTGCTGTAATGTCTGCGGGCAAGATGGGCCAGCAGCCTTATTCCAGCTTTGAGCGAGCTGGGCCGATAGCTGCTGCCAGCCTTGAGCCGCCGCTTCGTCAGAAATGTTTAGGGCGCGACCTGCCGCTTCAAGCACATCTTCCTTTTGCTCGCTTACCGGGGTGATCTCAGCGAGTTCTTCGGGTAGCCAGGGCAAAGGTTCATTCTCCAAAATAGCCCTTAGGATCTCAGCTTGAGCGAAGGACATCGCCGAATCGCCGGACTCACCGGTAGAGAATGCGTGATCAACCATAGTCATGCGTTTAACCGAATCTGGGCAGGATTATAGACTGTGACAGCAGAGGAATACAGCCACCGCGTGAGCCATTTCGCAAATTCTGCCCTCTTTTTATCAACCTAAATTTTGCTCGACCTACTTTTCATCAGCTAGCTTTCTCACTCATCTGGAGTTCCTAGCTCATTGAGTGCCGCGATCTTCTAATACAAACTCTAGGCACTGCCCATCCGACTGACTACCAAAGCGAATCTGTGTCCCTGGCAAGAGGGTGATTTCCCGACGATGCACCCCTCGCCAGCTACCATCTTGCAAATAAAAAGTACCGTAGCGAGAGTTATCGCGCAGGAAGTAAGCGGTTTCTAGCTCGCCTTCAGAATGGCGAGAGGCAATTCGCCGGTGAAAGATTTCGGCGTGGCTGCTGGAGACCCACGCATCAGCAATGACTAGATCGTTCGCATCGGGTTTGCGGCCAATGCGCAAAATATCGCTATAGATCGGCCAGACCTTTTGAGGATCGTCTAAATCGCGTAGCACCGCCTGCTGGCGGCGAGGGACAAAAGCCGTATGCGTATTGATTTGAGTGGTTTCTTCTGAGTACAGCAGTGCCCCGTCGAAGTCAGGGTGCATGTAGAGAACCGGCAGGGTCCAAGCAGGTTGATTGAAGTGATAGAGGGTCAGCAAATGCTGACGGGCGATCGCGACCGCTTCGTCTACAGGCTTACGCTCCGCCAGCGCTTGAGTAAACACCTGGATAAAACTAATGGCTTCCTCATCTGCAATAGAATCGCGCATCGCGACTACCGCAGGCAGTCCATGATGAAGCAGCACTTCAGCTAGACTGCTGCGGGGCAAGGCCCTTTGCTGAGTCTGTTCAGGCTGCGCTCCCCAGCAGGTATTGAACACCGCTAATCTGACTTGGGCACGAACCAGCACCTGAGCTAGCTCCGTCCCACTCAAGCTTGCATCAGACAGAAATAGCAGTCCCCCATCCGGCCCTGGCATCCCATGCCCCGAATAGAAAAACACATTGTAAGCGCCCGATTCTAGCGCCCGACTCAGATCCGCTGCACTTGGTTGAAGTAGCACATCTACGCGCCGTCTGGCAGTAGGTCGCATACTCAAGTCGCTGCTTTGCTCTAGTATTTTTTTGAGTAAGACGGCCTCTTGCCCTAGCTGTAAGATGCCATCGTCAGTATCGCGGCTGTTACCGCCAGCAGGGCTGCGATGAGAATCAGATGCCGCCGCTGATGCCGATTGGCGCGCTGCCTCACCGTCCGTCTCACCAGGTGTGTCTTTACCGATTACCAGCAAAATCTTGAGCGATTTGTCTAGTGTGACGGGCGCTAGCTGATCGACATCACTGCTGGTGCGGCTCAACAGAATCCTTCGATTCAGCGACAGCGCCCGGCTACCTAACTTGGGCTGCATAATTTCCCAAGGCAAGGCAATCAGCTCTGGATCGCGAATTTCTAGCCGGAGGCGAAGCGGCTGCGCTTGACCGATAGCAATGCCTTGAGCTCTTTCAAAGCTGCTTTTGACCGGCCCGCTAAACAGCCATTCCCACAGACTCACGCCCAAATGCTGCATATACCGGCTGCTATAGCTTGCAGGCTGACCAGTAGCCGGATCATCAGGCATCTCAGCAATGTCTTCGAGGACAAACTGAGGAATGTAGGCCGACGGAATGTGAGGCACCTGAGGCAGTCCCCGCAGCGAAAAAATGGATTGCCAGCTCTGCCAGGCATGGGCCAATTGGGGACTCCACTGGCAGTCATAGTGAACATGTCCGCTAGGATGTGGGGCTCTCAGTACCCAAATGGCAAAGCGATCGCGCTGCTCTAGCAGATTATCGACCGCTAACCATAAACACAAAGGCGCTTGAGAAGACATCAGCTACTACAATCGCCCTCTTGGCTGGGCTGCAAGTCTTTAATACGCTCTGAAGCAGCCGCGACTTTAGATTCAATTGCCCAGCCTTCGCTGCCCACATCCAAAATTAGCGGCTGATCGGTGGCCACTGATTCGGGCTGATTAAGTGGCTGATTTGGCGAAGCTATCGGGCTAGCTGGCTGCGCAGAGTCTGTCTCAGCCGGAATATCGCCTAGGGTAGCGCCAGAAGGAATAGAGCAAAGCTTGAGCTGTACCCACTTAGAGCGATCATCAGCCGTTTGCTTGCTCAGGACTTTGACGATGCCGCCCGTCGGAATGACGGCAGTGATCGCATTGGCATCTACGCTACTGGCGACGTTCGGATTGGGATAGAGCGTTAGCTGCGAGCTTTTGCTGACAGGCGCTTCGAGCGATTGTTCGCCGCTAGAACTACCGCCCGAATTACTGCCCAGATTGGTTCCTGGGTTGCTGCCCGGATTAGCTCCTGAACTGCCTGACGATGGACTGGCACCTGCTGAATCGACCGAGCCAGGGATACGACTGGTAACTCCTGGAATATTGGCATGAAGAATACGGGCGTAAGCCCCGACCTTTAGATCGGCGATCGCCATCGCTGTACCGGAAGAAGTACCGCCTGTAGAAGCAATTGGAGGAGGTGAAGCGGGCACTGGCACGGACACGGTTGAATCGGGCGCTGCTTCCCTGCTAGCGACGGGAGATTTGAAGCGCCAGCTCAAACCCGGAAAAAGGAAGTAAAGCAGACTTCCCAGCGCAGCGAGCGTCAATAGCAAGAGAGCGGCCCTGAAAGGCTTTTGATGCGACTCTGATGCCTTCGGAACCGGCTTTGTCTGGACAGGCGACTGTACGGTAGCTTCATGAATGGCCGCATCTGTAGGGGCGGCATCAGAAGCGGCAGCATCTGCGGAGGCCGAGACAGGGGCCATGAGACGAGTTTGCGGACGAGAATTAGGTGATCGCCCCTGATGCGCGCTCAAATCCTCTGAGCCACCGGCAGACACCGCTGTCGTCAGGCCAGCGCTTGCAGCCTGCTCTGGCACGATTTGCTCAGACGAACGGACGACACGGGCGTTCAGCAGCCCCACAGTGACATTGTCATGACCGTTGTACTTATTGGCCAAATCCACTAGGCGCTTACCCACATCAGCCGTAGATGCCTGTGAAACCACCAGCGGACGGAGCACCGACTGCCAAAACTGCTCGACGCGATCGCTGTCACTCAAGCCATCCGAGCACAGCAAAAACACACAGCTTTCATCGAGCACAAAGCGCTGTACCGTCGGCCTCAGCGTTTGGGAAGAGCCCATACCCAACGCCTGGATCAACGAACCCGAACCCGGCTGGTGCAGGACCTCACGGTACAGGCTGCCCCCCAAACGCACCTGCCGGGAGGCGACATCATCATCTAGCGTCACCTGCTGACAGTTATACTGGCTAATGCGATAGGCCCGGCTATCCCCCAAATGCGCAATGTAGACATCTGCGCCCACAACCAGCGCCAGTACCAGGGTTGTCCCCATTCGATCTCGAGCCTGCCGCTGAGCATGGTCATTCTGGGCAGAAATCTCGTCATTCGCAACGCAGATAGCGGCTTCTATCGCAAACATCAGCTCGGTTGCGCTCAAGTTTGGACGTTCATTCGCCAAAATAGGCTGGAGCTGCGATTCAATAGTGGCAATCGCCAGCTTAGAGGCCACATCACCGCCCTGATGCCCACCGATGCCGTCACACACAATCAAAAGCTGAGGCGCGCTCTGGGTCTGTTGAGCGCTTACGGTTTGGCGGGTACCGCCTGGCGGGTAGCAGGCATCTTCATTGCGCTTGCGGGTTGGGCCTTGGTCAGTGTATACCGCTAAGTCATAGGTCACGGCCTGATCTTGGCCGCAAATGGCGATCGCCTCACTTAGCCGCTCAGCCACCTGTTCAGCCGGCAGCTGCTGCAACAAATGCTCACAAAGAGCGCGCAAAAAAGGTTTGACGGCTGAATGGGCCGTCTGGGCCAAAGGCTGCCAGAACCGTCCTAGATCAGCGAGTGTCGGCGTTTGAGATGAGGCCAGCTCGAGTAGCCGCAGTACGGAGCCATCTACCCGCAGTAAATGCGCTTCCAATAAGGTGGCCGCGACCTGCTCTGCTTGAAACGCATCCCAAAGCTGGGCAATCTGCCACAGCCAGCTCAGCTGTCTAAGGGGCGGCGCGTCTGGCCAGCACTCAGTCAATAGCGGCAATAGCTCAGGGACTTGAGCCTCTGGCTGAGCAGCGATCGCTAGCGCACTTGACTCCAGCATCAGCACATAGTCCGCATCCGGCGTCTGCATGACGGCATAAGGACGCGGGGTATGAACCGGATAGGCAGACAGGTGCAGGTAGGGCAACACAAAGCTGGGAAGATCTGGCGGGGATTCTGGAACCAGACCGGGCTTAGTGTCGAGAAAGGTGTGATCGCGCTTGAGTACATAGCGCTGATTGAGCAGCTGACCTGGCTTGAGGTGCGCGACCAGATCACCGACGCCCCACAGATAAAAGTGTGGCAGCACCGACTGACAAGCCTGACAGACGCTCGCCCCTTCAGGATTAACGGTTTGGCAGCTAGGATTGGGGCAGTTAATCACTGAACTTAGTCACTGAACGGCGGGCCTCCCTTAGGGCAATACAAGGAGTAACAAAAGGCAAGGTTACGACGTAGCCGGATCACCCGCTTTTACCGGGTCAGTGCCCTCTACCACGCGAGGTAACCCCATGCTGTAATTCAACACTCGGCTCTCCAAGTTGTAGCTGATATCTCCCGACTGTAACAGGGCGCGGACAAAGTGCTCCAAATCCGACCCAATCCGTCGCAAGTTGTAGTCACTCAGCGACTCTGAGTCGTAGTCATCGACCAAACGATCAAACTCTCGGTACACCTTTTGCAGGCTTTCATCCGTCCAGACAAATTCATTTTCCGGATCGACATCCAGCGTCAGCTCGTTTTCACTGGGTATCAGCTCGTTATTTTCAACGGTAGCCGCATAGATTAAGACGTGGCGAGTTGTGGATTTTAGCAGCATGAGAAATGGCTCACAGAATGACTCACAGACAAAGCTTTAAATCTAAAATAATAGGGCAACGTTGAACTATCACCTCAACTTAATCGATATTGTAAACGTTTAACTTATGACTCTGCTGTGATGCTGACGCTTATGCTTATGCGCCATGCTCAGTCCCTGGGCAATCTCCAAGGGCAAATGGAGGGGCAGCGCTCAAGTTCACTTTCACCAGCAGGTCACTGGCAAGCCCGGCGGCTCAGCCAATCCTTAATCCAAAGCGATCGCCTGCCCACCCATCTCTACAGCAGTCCGCTGCGACGAGCCACTCAAACCGCGGATAGCATATTGGATGCACTACGCTCAGCCCAGCATCTCCTCACGATTCAACCCGCTGAAGCATTGCAAGAAGTCCATCAGGGCATTTTTCAAGGTCTTACCTGGGACCAAGCGCAGGCCCGATACCCACAGCTGTGCGCCCGGCTGCTGTCTACCTTAGACTGGCAGCCTGTGCCTGAGGCAGAATCTTTGCTGGCTGCGCGTATGCGCGCGCAGCAATGGCTCAGTCATACTTTGAGCAGCCATCATCCGGGAGATGTGATTTGGGCAGTGTCTCACGAAGGCATCTTGCAGCAGTTAATTTCTGTGGTGATGGGATGCGATCGCACCTGGAAAATCTCTATTCCCCATACTGCCCTATTCGAATTTCAGCTGGCCGAAATGCCCGCCAAAGAACCCGCGAACCTCGCAGCCTCAGACTGGCCACAATCGCTTTCGCATAACCGCTTCAATCCAGAATACTGGCGGATTTGCCGCTTCAATGACACCTCACATTGCACTAGCCTTCCGATTGAATCAGCGCAGCTCGAATAACCAGCGCGTGCCCAAACAGTTGCCCCGATTTCAGGTATTCTCTATACGTTTAGAGCTACTGGGTTTAGATCCACTGGACATTTGGTTTACCCAGCGTCTACAGTTTGAGCCTTGGATGCAACCATCCGTTTTCGCTGCTGTGGGCTGAGTGTAAGGAGCTAGCATGATCAATCCAGCTAATGAAGCCTTTGGCCAAGCCCGTCAAGGCAGCGTTGCCGCCATCATTCAAATTTTGAACGAACGTTTGGCCGATGAAGGCATTCGAACTCGGGCGGTGGTCTCTGATAATATGCTACAGCTCCTCTGTGAAGCCGCTACGGCCGAGCAGCTAGAAAAATCGGCAGTGGTGGAGCGCGTTCGCCAAATTTTAGAAAACATCAACCCGCAGCGAATAAAAAAAGTCAAAATCAACAGCCGCATTGTCAAAGAAGAGCAGCTGCTATGGCTAGAAGAAATTAACCGTGATCCTGAAAAGGCGCTGCTGTGGTCAGAAATTATCACCCTAAAGCAGCCCTTCTTTATTCGGCGGTGGATTCGCGATCGCCACCTCAAGCCTGCTGGCCCTATTTTCAAAGATATCAGTGCGCCTGAGCGAACATCAACGCCGCTGGCCATCAAAATCTTTGGCGCAGTTGGCCTAGCCCTCTTGCTGCTTGGCATAGGCTGGATCGTCAAAGGCAACCTAGTCCGCATTCGACCCGTTGCAGATTCAACCCTGCCAGAGAACACCGAGCTGCCAGAAGAGAGATCTTCTGAAAACACCGCTGAGCCAGCGGTTCGCCCCGAATCGTCGGCTCCGGCAGCAGAGGCAGTTATAACCGAGCAATCTGACGCCCCAGTGGATGCTACAAGCAACGCCTTTGTCGAAGCTGTCAGAATTGCAGAGCAGGCGGCAATCGATGGGCAGGCGGCGAGTTCGGCGGCTGAGTGGCTAGCGCTCGCAGCTCGCTGGCAAGAAGCGTCAGACCTAATGAGCGAAGTCCCGACAGACAATGAGCAATATGCGATCGCTCAAGATCGCCTGAAAGCCTACAAAGCCAATAGCGAAGCAGCCCTTCAGCAAGCAACTAGCGCAGAATAATTTTTCACAATTACAGTGCTTAAACGGGCCTGACGGGATTCGAACCCGCAACTTCCGCCGTGACAGGGCGGTGCTCTAACCAATTGAACTACAGGCCCTTGAGAGGCTTTTAGGCTCTTGTATTGGGCTGCTTAGGTAAGCTTCCCTTCTCAAGGCGATCTCCATTGTGCGGACTTGGGG
>JBAUIB010000098.1:0-1535 GCA_049680585.1 Phormidesmis sp. | reverse complement strand
AAAAGCAGCGTCTGCGACAAAGGGCTGGCGGGCTAACAACGCATCTAGCAAAACGTTGGTATCAAACAAAACCTTCATTACAAATACTTCTGAACCAGATGCTCATCTAGCATGTTCCGCACTTCTTCATCACTCGGAGCGGGCGCGTCTGTTTTAGCAAGGCCCACTAAGCTTGCCGCCAACCCCTTTTGCTTAATCGTAGCTGCTTGAGATTGGAGCTGAGGCGATTGTGCCTGAAACGATTGAGGCTGTAGCGATCGCATCAACACTGTAACCAGCTGCTGACGATCCTCGCAAGGAAGCTTCAATGCTTGCTGTTGAAGTTCATGTAGTGTCATCGTCGTTGTGGTTAGTAAAAGGAATGTTAGCGATCACCTAATGCTAAAGATCCTAGCAGAATATAGACTATCCGCCACTCACGGATGAGTAATTCGGATCAGGCAACGACAACACTGGAATGGGCGAATTTGTAAAATCTCTGACGTCGCGGTGATGATTAGCGCCAATGCTGGAGCGATCGCATTTCCACCGCTCTCGGGTTCTAGGACATTTGCAGCCCAATATTAAAAGTACCCCTGTAGCCTGCGCCTTCCGGGGTTAGCTGAAGGGTTAGCTGCTCACCGCCATCTTGATAAATGCGATCGCGCTCATTCCTCATATCTTGCTTTCCTCTACTGCTGTAAGGCACCTGGGCATACACCTGATCGCTCAGCGCATCATCAAAGTAAAGCTGCGAGGTAAACTCGTATCCTTCAGGAGCAGTACTATTGCGAACCTTGAAGTGAGCATGAACAGCTCTACCGGGATACCAACCAGGGTAGATCGTTATAAACTCAACCGTTCCATCCGAGTGGGTGATTTGAGAACCTCGTAAAAACTTTTGACCCACTGTAGTAAACCCGCGATCTCTCACATCTGAATAAACGCCCTCAGCATCACAGTGCCACAGGTCTACAACCGCACCTTCCAGCGGAGTGCAGTTGCCAGCGCTCACTTGAAACACTCTCAGCACTAAACGCACAGGCACACCCTCTTTGACTGAGCCATCTGAGGGATCAGAGCGAATGTCGGAGCGGTCCAGCCCTGCATCAACAAAGTAGGGGCCTTCTGTCTGCTGAGGACTCACAATACAGCTTGGCAAATCCACCGCTGCTGTCTCTTTTGTTGTTGTGCTAGCAGCGACCGGCTGAGCTGAAGAACCGGCTGCTGACACGTCAGCCGTAGAGTCTTCTCGCTGGCATCCTACTAGCGAGAAGACTACTGCTGAGCCGATAAAGCCCAACACCTCTCGACGCTTAACTCGCCGAATAGACGACATTCCTAAAACGTACTTTTTGTTCATTTTTCCTTTTGACTATGGTAGGTCTGAGTACATTGAAGAAAGCGATGCCTACATACGACGGCGAGCCAGCACGATTCCTTCGGAAGGCGGCGCGATCACGCCTAGCCTGTCAGCCCCTAATCCACCCTCACCTTCTTCGTCAAAATCGACATCATCTCATTGGCTCGCCCCGTCGGGATTGGCTGACTCCAGT
>JBAUIB010000097.1:0-2346 GCA_049680585.1 Phormidesmis sp. | reverse complement strand
GTGTTTGAAGTGTTTGAAGGCAAAAGAATGGAATCTAAAAGCTTTCCCGGCTTTTGATTGGGTTTAATAAGGTTTCAGCTGAAACCTTGATATTAGGAAACAGTAAAGAGTGGATAGGTTCAATCCCCCTATACTCGCCTACCTCGTTGTAGCCGTTGGTGTGAGCATCTAGTGCCAGCACCAACACATAGCTATCTACGGGATTGATAATCCAATACTCAGGCACTTTCGCCAAGGCGTACTCTAAGCGCTTATCTACGGTGTCACGCTCAGTATTACCAGGGCTGGCCACTTCCACTGCCAAAGCTGGTGGGTTTCCCGATGCGAAAATGGCCTTGGTTAGGTGGAGCATCGCCAGCCATTGCTCTTGAGAGCAAACAATTAGGTCAGGATCCCTGATGTTGTTCTCACGGTCTGTTCGAGGAATCTCTACGCCGACACCCGTATAGGTTTCCAAATTTGCGCGGATTTCCTCAATGTGTGTATCTAGCAGCTTTTGTAAGATTTTGATAATGACCACATGCAGTGGCGAAGCTTCTGCCATGTCTACAATCTGCCCGTTAACAAATTCCGTCTTTTTGCCGTCGTAGGGCAGCAGCAGATATTCAGTCAAGCTAATGGTCTCGGTGAGTAATTCAGGCATCGATCAACCTTAATCTTCCCGCACGCGCTTGTTTACAGTCAGTTTAAAGGCGCAACTGTTTGATATGGGTTAACCATAACCTATCTACACTCATCCATCCCACTGCGGCATGGTTCATTTTCGCTCTAAGCATAGAGATGGAGTAGCATGGTCTCTTCATCGTGTCACCCGATCAGCTCTACGGCTGCATTTTTCAATGAGGCTGAGCGACTGATCTAAAACCCTCGCCTAACCCTTTCGTTCTCGCCCTTTGACCGCTATGTTAGAAGCGATCCACAACTGATGAGCGGTGATGAGCGTTCCTGGCAAGCTAGAAGCAACGATAAAAATCAGCGAACTCCCAACGCCAGAAACCGTCGAGAACGGCTGGCAGCACTTCATGATTGACTGCGATGGCCGAGAAGTTTCGGTGACAGTGAAGCCGAAGGTCTGGAAGAAACTCACCACCGCCGATGAGCAATACGAGAGCTGGGTTGCTGCCGTGAGTGGACGCATCGGCGAACTGACGCCCGAAGGCTTTGTCCTAGAAGGGCCAAGTATCCAGGCATTCGAGCGTAAGCCCAAAGCTGCTAAGAAAGCAGACTAGCGGGTGATCGCAAAGAAGGTAGAGAACTCCAGTGCCTCAGCCAATCATCCGTATAGGGATCTTTCTCTATCGCTTTATACGCCAGACGTCTGCGATATCGTCTCTCAACTGAGAAACAGCGTCCTTTGCAAGCATGATTGTGACTTGCTGGTTTTCAAACATAGTAATTTCCATTCGCCGAATACCCTTGTCTGCCATTTTGTAGGCGATCGCCCGCAGGTCGTCATCAAGGCTAGTCTCGAAGTCAGGCTTTTGTAGCTCGCGCATAGTGCTGTAGGGAGCGGTAGAAAACCCATACTATAAAACATATAGTACATAAGAACTATTAACGGATTGACGGAAACTGAGGGTGCAGCTTAAACTTTCGCACTGTGAGGCGAATTGCCTCCGCATGTGCCTCATCTAGATCGTCAGAATAAAGCATGGTTACAAGACGCTCACAGAATTTCACTGCCTCTAGCCCCTCCTCTTCACTGATATAGTTGCGAGCAATTTTAGGATCGCCAGCCATCAGACGCCATTTCTGCTTCATCTCAGCGGCCTTCAGTCCAAATAGGCCCATGTAAACCTCATTTGTTCGGATAGCGTATTCAACTTCGGGCACCCTGGCATCGCTCAGGGTATCTGTGTAGTCTTTCCTCGTGTACTTGCCAGATTCACGTTTTTGCAGCCATCGGTTGAGCGCTCTATCATCTTTGGCAGTGGCTACGCCTTTGGCCGCGATGTTGGCGCTGAAATAGAAGCCTTTGACGGCGAACCATTTAAGAAAGTCGGCTATTTTCTGTTTAGTTGGCTTGCGAGTTTTACCAGGATTGATGAGAACATCAGTAGCCAAGTCAAACCAATCGCTAGCCTCAATCACGCTATATTCATTGCCATCTGATCCAGAGATTTGCAGCACCCTAAAAGCCTTTCCAGAGGGGTTTTTGAGTGCATTTCCATCGTCGGTTTGCAGCACCCTTCTAGAAAGCGTCGTGTTATCGATGCCGATATACTTTTCGGCCATGCGAAAACCAAACCCATACGCGGGTTGCCTAGGCCCCAGACCCTCCGGGTCAATGACAATCACCTCGAACTGCTTGTCTGCATAGGTGACCTCGATGCGATCGCCTTTCTT
>JBAUIB010000096.1:0-8159 GCA_049680585.1 Phormidesmis sp. | reverse complement strand
GCCGCTGTTTGTGGGATTCAGCATTTATCTGTTGCCTAAGCTAGATCGCTTCCTGGCGCTGACAGTTGCGATTGTCTCACTGGGCTATGGGTTCTCTCATGTGCTAAATCCGGCCCCTGTTGTATTGCAGCTGGTCGATAGCTTCGGGGTTCGCTTGCTGATAGACGATCTGAGCGGCTACTTCATCTTGACGAATGCAGTTGTGACAGCGGCGGTGATTCTGTACTGCTGGCAGCAGCGAAAAGGGGCGTTCTTCTACACGCAGACTATTCTGTTGCATGGCAGTGTGAACGCAGCGTTTATCTGCGCGGATCTAATTAGCCTATATGTTGCTCTAGAAGTCATCGGCATTGCTGCGTTCTTGTTGATTGCCTATCCCCGTACGGATCGCTCTATTTGGGTGGGCTTGCGGTATCTGTTTGTCAGTAATACGGCCATGCTGTTCTACTTAATTGGCGCGGTGCTGGTGTATCAGGCGAATCAGTCGTTTGCTTTTGCAGGGCTGACCAATGCGCCAACGGAGGCGATCGCTCTCATATTCCTAGCGCTGCTGACCAAAGGGGGCATCTTTGTCTCAGGGCTATGGCTGCCGCTCACTCACGGCGAATCTGAAACCCCTGTCTCGGCCCTGCTATCAGGCGTTGTCGTCAAAACAGGCGTTTTCCCACTGGTGCGGTTCGCGCTGATGATGCCTGATATCGATCCGATTGTCCGAGGCTTTGGGGTGGCAACGGCGCTATTTGGCGTGGGCTATGCGGTATTTGCTCAAGATGCCAAGCGTGTTCTGGCCTTTCACACCGTTTCTCAGCTAGGATTTATCCTCGCAGCGCCTGCTGTCGGTGGCTTTTACGCGCTCACTCACGGCCTGGTAAAGTCTGCGCTTTTTTTGATTGTGGGTAGCTTGCCGAGTCGAGACATTAAAGTGCTGAAGAAAAATCCAATTCCCACGTCGCTGTGGATAGCTTTGGCGATCGCTAGCTTTTCAATCTCAGGCTTCCCGTTACTCTCTGGCTTCGGCGCTAAAGTGCTGACTACCAAAAACCTAGTGCCCTGGCAAGTGATCGGCATGAACGTCGCTGCGCTCGGCACCGCTATCTCTTTTGCAAAGTTCATCTTTCTGCCGCATGAGCGCGCACCTCAAACCGCTCAAAAAAGCGTAGGCCCAGGATTTTGGGCGGCGATGGTGGTTTTACTCGGCGGCTTGGTGCTCGCCAATGGCTTTTACTATGAGGCGTATAGTCTAGACAATATTCTCAAGCCGCTGATCACCATCGCTGCCGGATGGCTGCTGTACCTTCTGGTCTTTAAGAAGCTGTCGGTCAAGCTACCCCGCGCCGCAGAGCAGTTTGATCACCTAATCGGCGCAATGAGTTTGATGTTAACCCTGCTCTTTTGGATGGTGCTGGCATGATTGGCTATCGAGATTTACTCCTACGGCTGACGATCTGGTTTTTGCTGACTGCTGACTTGAGTCTGGCGAACATTATTATCGGGGTGGGCATTTCGCTGCTGCTGCCTAAGTTCGGGCAGCGATCCTACACAGTGCCAGCAGTCATAAAAGATTGGCTGCATATCTTTTGGAAAATCGTGGTGGCAATACCCAAGGCTTACTTTGAAGCCTTTGAGATGATCCTGTGGCCCCACACTCGCGAAGAAATCATCCTAGAGCCCAGTGAACATCACCGCACACCTGGATTACTCTTTTTGGATATCTTTTTAATCACCTTTACGCCAAAAACGATTGTGGTGAAGCACCACGAAGAAGGCTGGCATGAAGTTCACTGGGTAAAACGGAGGCAACGACATTGAATATCCTGTTGATCTTAATGATTTTGGCGCTGCTGATTCCAATTTACGAAGCCTGTCAGGATGAGGATGTGTGGCAAAAAATGCTGTCTTTTGCCAGTATTTCGACCAAAACGTCAATGATGATTCTGGTGATTTCGGTGCTGCGCGATGACTGGATGATTGGGGTGGTGGGCGTTCTTATTTTGAGCTTAGGAAATGCCTCGTTGATGTTGCTTGCTCACATTTTGAGGCGGCTCAGTTTGGAGAGTTAGGTTTAGACGGTTAGTTTAGACAGTTGGCTTAGGCGGTTAAGAATATGAATGAAACGATAATCAATCTTTTTAGCAATTTCTGTTTTGGCATTGGCATTGTTTTTTGGTTTTGGGGAACATGGCCGCTAATCGGCGATCGCTCCGTTCTCTTCAAGCTACACAGCCTATCCGTATCCGACACCTTAGGATCGATGGCTATCCTCCTGGGACTGCTGTTTCAAATTCCCCAGGAGTGGCCGCTGCTGCTGCTAGCTTTAATCTCCTTGGCGATTTGGAACACGGTTTTGGGCTACGTCTTGGCGTACTGCTCTAGTGAGGGAGGTCAGTATGGAAATTAGCCTCACGCAAGACTTTTACATGGTCGCGATTACGGCCTTGCTGCCGCTGATGGCGGCGCTGCTGGTATTGCAGACCAATCCGTATCATGCGCTAGTGATTCGAGGCATTTTGGGCGCGATCGCGGCTCTGGTCTACACCCTTTTTGGTGCTGCCGATGTCGCCCTGACAGAAGCGCTCGTCGGGACGATGCTGTCAATTACCCTCTACGCCGTCGCCGTCCGCTCGTCACTGATTATGAAACTAGGTGTCGTCGTACAAGACGGGTCAGTCGCACAAGATAGCTCAACTGCTATCGCCGACTCCTCTGCCGACCCAGATCGCAGCTCCGTTCAGCAGGTGTCCTCAGCCCTACAGCCCTTGTTGAAAAAGCACCACATGCGACTAGAGCAAAGCACTTACCTTGATCGCCCTGCTTTGATCGCAGCCTTGAACGCGCGCGAAATTCATGCGGCCTGTGTCCCCTCTGAGCTAGATAGCGCAAATGAGCCTTCCTACCATCTTCAAATTCGAGTCCAGCGGCTTTACGACCTAATACAGGCCGAGTGTTCTATCGCCTGCCCACTTACTTACGTCAGCTTAGGCCCAACTGAACAAGCCGCTGAGTCTGCCAAACTGTCCACTCCTGTGAAGAATCCGTTATGAAGTGGCTATACATTACAGCTGGAATAGCACTGTTTGTGAAGATGCTGGTCTTCCCTGATCTAGCACCCGATTTTGCGATGAATTCAGCCGAACGGTCTGTTGTTGAAAGAGTTGTTCAAGATAGCGGCGTCCCGAACACTGTCTCGGGTATCATTTTCAGAAATCGGCTCTATGACACCGTTTTTGAAGTGGTTGTCTTCACGATTTCTATTATGGGCGTCCGCTTTTTGCTCGCAGACGAGTCTCCCGCCCCAACCCCCCATCAATTTACCGATCATCCTTCAATTGTATTAGCGCGTTTGGGGGCGACAATTGCGGCGTTAGTCGGCATTGAGTTGGCGATTCGCGGGCACTTGAGCCCAGGTGGTGGCTTTGCTGCGGGTGTTGCGGGCGGAACAGCAATTGGATTGGTGGCCATCACCTCATCAACCACGTGGATGGAAGCTGTTTACCAGCGTTGGCACGCGGCCATCTGGGAGAAAGTGTCAGTTCTCATCTTCATTGTTATTGCGGTGCTCAGCTTGATTGGCTTAGAGCTGCCGCATCGAGAGCTAGGAACGCTGCTCAGCGGTGGCTGGATACCGGTGTTAAACACGTTAGTGGCGATCAAAGTTGCGCTGGGATCGTGGGCTGCCATTCTGCTGTTTATTCGCTATCGGGGCCTATTGTGAAAACAGAAGTAGACCCATGCACCCACCCGCGAGCACTAGCCAAACCGAATTTATTTTGAAGCGGAACACAGCGATCGCACTGAGAATCGCTAATCCCAACGTCATCCCATCTACAACAGCCGCCTGGGCCAGCGTATAGGTCACTCCTGCCATCAGCCCCAGCGCGCCGGCATTGACTCCATCTAAAAAGCTGCTAGCCCAAGATGACTGACGCAGCTTAGGCACCCACGGATTAACCAAGCCAACCAGGAGAAAGGCCGGTAAAAAGATGCCGATAGTGCCTGCAATTGCCCCAGCGTGACCTGCGAGTAAATAGCCGACAAAGGTGGCTGTTGTAAAGACAGGGCCGGGGGTGATCTGGCCGATGGCGATCGCATCTAGCAGCTGTTGAGAGGTCAGCCACTGATGCTGCTCTACCAAATCTCTCTGGAGAAAGGCCAGCAGCACGTAGCCACTGCCATAGAGAACACAGCCAATTTTGAGAAAGAACAAAAAAACGCCTGCCCAGCCCAGCGAAGCCGCTGTCGCTGTCACCGTGCCAGTTTGAGCCAACATGCCCGATATCGGCAGCAAAAAGGCCCCCACTGGTGTGTTTTTAGACGGCCAGTTCTTGACGAGCATCACGCCGAGGCCCGCAAGCAGCAGCAGCATGACTTCGTTGAGTCCAGTGAAATAAAGTGCGATCGCAATGACACCCGCAATCGTCGTTGGCCTATCTTTGGCCGCTTTTTTGCCCAGCTTCCACAGTGCCTGCACCACCACCGCAATGATCACTGGTTTGATGCCATACAGCAGCCAGCCGACCTGAGGCACCGCCTGGTAGCGCACATAGACGGCTGCCAGTATCCAAACCAACGCCATCGCCGGGAGAATAAAGCTGCCGCCAGCAACAAACAGGCCCCACCACTTGGCTCGCTCATAGCCAATGTGAATAGCTAGCTCAGTCGAGTTCGGCCCCGGCAACAGATTAGTCACCCCGATCAAATCCAGGAGCGTTTCGCGGCTCATCCACTGACGCCTTTTAACGACCTCATCATCCATCATGGCGATGTGAGCGGCCGGTCCACCAAAGGCGACCGTTCCTAGTCGAAAAAATACGGCAGCTAACTCGAACAGCCGCTGTTGCTGTTGCTGTGTGGATAGCGTCGTGTAGTCAACCGATTCTGTTGGACGCATGGCGATTGACACATCCGTTAAACCATAGACAGCGTCATCATACGGTCAAATGATTTAACGGATGGTTATCAACCGGTTAAGCTTTTATCCTCATGGCAAGCCTCAGCTAGAGCTAGATGCGCTTCCTACCGCGCCTTTAAGCGCAGCAATCCCTTGCTCAACACTGGCCCAAAGCCCCATATCTGGCTCTTTACCCGTCAGTTCACGGGTGCCAACGAAGTAGAGCACACCTTTAAGCACTTCCTGATGCGCCCGGTTTTCAAAGTTCACCTTGTTGAGCGGCTCCATTGCATCTTGCAAGTCATCGCTTAAAGACTGAGCCGCCTTGTGCAATACCAGACCCGTCATCGTTTGCTGGTGCTTGAGCAGCTCTAGCTGGAAGAACTTATCATAGGCCGTCAGCGCTGAGCCGCCCATCATTTCTTTGACTTTGCTGGCATGTTGTTGAGTGATGTCACGAGGGGACGAGGTAGTGCCAAACTTAGCCATTGCCTTTTCAATATCACCAAGATTTTCTTGGTCTTGGGCTATCATTTTTTCGAGCCGCTCACGAATATCTTGATCATTGGTAACGCTTATTAACCCTTGCTCAAGCTCAATCAGCGTGTTTTGAAAAAGCTTTAGGTCAGCGAGCTTTGTCGCTAGCGTGGTCATATCAGCCATAGTGTATGGACTCCGGTTTTTTTATAATCCGGTTCTTTATAAACAGTGCCTCTCTATCATTCCGCGAGATTTTGGAAGCTTCCTCTCTCTTCGGAAAGATTCACCCCGACTCGATATGAAGGGCTTCATTTTCAAAAGGGTTGCGTACAGCTTGCGTCAGAGCCCCAAGCTTGGGGACGGGGGCCAATGCAGAATACATACATGGAGTATCCTCAATTTGATTACCTTGACGTAGCTTGTCAAACGCTAAATATCAAACCAGTCTAACGGCAAGTCGTTCGGCCAAACGAAGCCTCTTTGAGTGCCATGCAACAATCTCTGAAGCAAGCTGAAAAAACCTCGCTGACGGGACCCTCCGATGCTCACTAATCTGTCGTACAGAGATGTTTGAGCCGGAATGTTGTTTGTCTGATAGCGCACATTGGTTTCGACAGATGACGCCTGATCGCATTCTGAATCGGGCTCTAGCGATCGCCCTTCAGCATTCTCCTGATCTAGCACCATCAGACTGTTGGACAAGTTGAGCGCCCCACAGCGATCGCCCACTTTCGCCATAATAAAAGGACGCGTGCTGTTAATAGAGGTAAAGCCATCGACAATCGCCTCTCCGCTCACCCAAATGGCCGCATTGCTTCCCTCAGCAGCCTGCGTGTATTCGCCATCGCCATCGTAAGCGGCCAGCGCATTGTGAATAGAAACTGGGCCATCCCACACGCGAAAGGCCCGGTTGCCCACTTTCAGCGCGATCGCATCTTCAATAAAATGCGGCCCCCCTTTGAGATCAAAGGCCGAGTCGTAAGCTTCTAGGCAGTGCGCCCCGCGAAAGGTGATGTTGGCGGTGTGTTCTTCAGCGGTGTAGCAATCGCCGTTGTCGTAGGCTTTGCCGGTATGCTGCACAGGATTTTTGGCGAGGGTGCGCTCGACTAAAATTTGCTCACTGGGGCCGGTGAAGTGAAACAACAGCGGCCAGTCGTCCCAGTGCATTTGTCCATTGCTGTCTCGCACATCGGCGTAAATATCGCGAAAGGTCGAATCTCTCAGGCCGACGGTTCTGACCACTTGCTTAGAAACGCCCAGCACGTAGAGATTAGAAACATCCCAGTCGGCAGCAGTGATCAGCGGATTGCAGCTTGTTTCAGCGCAGCCTGCTTCGACGAACATCAGCTGGCGGATATTTTCGGCATACAGATTTTTGATGCGAATGGATTGATTGCCTGCCGAGTCGGCATTGATCGCCCGATGAAAGTCAAACAGATTGAAATTTGAAATTTCGACATGGCTGACGCCTTCGCCAAGCTGAATGAAGTCGCTGCCGTCGCCCGCCGTTTGAGGGCTGTAGGGATAGGGGCGATCGCCGCGTATGGTCGGCCACTGGTCGCGCACCGCTAGCACCGACTGGCCATAGGTATCTGCAATCGCCTCTGGCCCACTACCCACTAGGCGAATCGGGCGATCAGGCGTGCCACTTTTGTCCCAAACAATGCGATCGCTCAGCGCATATTCTCCCGCTGCGACATAAATCGTACCGCCAGGAGCCGAGCGCGCTAAGCAGGTTTTAACGCCTTCCCCATTTTGCCAAGCTAAGGCGCTGTTTGCCCTTTCGCCTGAGCGAGTCCCCGATCCGTCGGGGCTGACGTAGCAGGCTGATTCGGCTGAAGCGGATGGATGTACGCTGATCAGCACAGCGATCGCCACGCCCAAAACAAAAATGCTCAGAAGCTTGGAAAATAGGGGGTTGACAGCGTTCAGTCGGCGGCTAATAGCACTCATCGCGGTAAGACCCTTTTCTATCAGCGACAGATTCAGTAGACAGATCAGCGAACAGATTCAACTGGCTTCACCTTAGCGCGGTGGAGCAATTTTCCCTGATGCTGGTAGCCACTGTGCGTAACCTGTACAAGCTCGCCGGGGCTAACGGAGCTACCCATTAGCTGATGACGCTGCGGATCGTAAGGCACTTGCGCATCGACCGGGGTAATCGCTTCGACTCCCCACTCCACCATTAGCCGCTCTACCGGCTTGACGAATGGTAAAACTTTGGCGGCAGGCAGATCCTCACGCTCTTGAGCGCGTTTGGCGATGGTGGGCCACTGGACTAGCCAGCTTTCTAGCGTTTGCAGCGCGTCTGTTTGCAGTTGCGATCGCGCCGTTTCTATCTGCTGAGCCCCTTGGGCCTGGAGCCGCTGATACTCTTGCTGGAGCGCAGCTAGCTGCTGAGTACTGCTACGCTCTAGGCCGAGATCCTGGCTAGGATCTGGGGCGATCGCGGCTGGGATAGATGATACTTCTGCTTCTTCTAGTTGACCAAACTCGCTGATCAGTTTGTCAAGCGGAATTTGCAGGGCGATCGCGAGCTGAGCCAGCATCTCCAACCGCATTTTTGCAATCTTGCCTGAGCGTAGCTGCTGCACCTGCCAGCGAGAAACCCCAGCTTGAGCTGCCAAGGCTCTGTAGCTGGCGATTCCTGCCCGCTGCATCAGCTCTTTGAGTCGTTGGGTTGTCTCTAGCGATTCCATAAAAAAAGGAAGCTTAGGCCAAATGCATTCGCAGCACTGATTTGGGGGCTCGCCGTACGCAGGCGCGAATAGTCTCGTATCCTAGTCTAGAG
>JBAUIB010000095.1:0-4427 GCA_049680585.1 Phormidesmis sp. | reverse complement strand
CAGTATCTGCTTGAGCGCTTTATTCGCAAGTTAGAATTAGACGAGACTTTGATTAAATCTCATCCCAACTACCAGGGGCTGTGTGAGCATGGGGTGCTTGTCTCGTAATTCTGTCCGGAGTATTGTTACAATTAAATCCTGTACTGTGAGTTCGCGCCCATGTTGACCTTGCCAATTACCCTAGATCTTCGTACGGTAAACCTCACGGATGAGCAGTTCTATCAGCTCTGCGTGAAAAATCCAGATATCCAAGTAGAACGTAACGCTAAAGGAGATCTCATTTTAATGCCACCCGTCGGCGGCTACAGCGGCAGCAAAGAACTTCACTTAGGCGGTGAGCTGTATCTTTGGAATCGTAAAACAAAGCTAGGTGAGGTTTTCAGCTCATCAACCATCTTCAGATTGCCAAATGGCGCAGACAGATCGCCCGACGCTGCCTGGATCGAACTCTCCCGCTGGCAAGCCCTCACGCCCGAACAGCGGCAAAAGTTTCCCCCCCTCGCCCCCGACTTTGTGATTGAGCTGCGCTCTAGAACCGACGCCCTCAATGCCCTGCAAGCAAAAATGCAAGAATATCTCGACAGCGGCGTCCGCCTCGGCTGGCTGTTCAACCCTCAAGATCAGCAGGTCGAAATCTATCGCCAAAGCCAAATCTCAGAAATTCACCCCCTGCCACATACCCTTTCCGGCGAAGACGTACTGCCCGGATTCACCCTACGAGTCACACCCTTTACAGATTCGTAACGCGATCGCCCTCTCCCACCGCTTGACTCGCGCCCAAAATCAGCCTATCGTCAATAACTAAGGTTGTGATGCCAATCACGATCTGTACTTCAGAACTCAATTTGTCTTCAGCGCCACCGGCAAGTGTTGAGACCACTTACCGACGGCTGACCCAGAGGATTGCACGAGAATCCCGTGGGCTAAGGATAAGCGTACCTTAGCAACCCCGATTTTCACTACAGCTTCTGCGGACGAGCTAAGGACGATTTGAGTTCTGGTTTCCTAAACCCCAATACCCAAACGAACTCGGAGACCAGATCTCATGTTTATCTCTTGCATTGCGGGCGCATCAGCGTCCACAGATTCTGTTGCGAATTCTGTTGCTTCTCCTTTAGTCGCGCCTTTGGCCGCATTCTGTTCATTACCGCCAGATGGTAGCGGCAACAGCGATCGCTCTCATGCCGAACCCGTCCGCCATATGCTGTTCGGCTCAGTGCAATCAGTACGCACCACCATCCACCAACTCCACCAGCTAGGCTACGCCGAAGTCAACGACTGGAGCCAGCCCACCCCTACCGGCAGAGCCAATGAGGTAATGGCGATCCTGACCAGGCGAGTGAGGGTGTCGTAGCGTAGTTTGTGTGCCATACAGAAGTGCGATCGCCCGCCCGCTGCTTAGATAACAGAGAAGCATCTGGAGAGAACATTTAGGGCGATCGCGCAAACACTTGTTTATTATGAGTGTGGAACGGGCCTAGCAATATCATCAACATTCCCCCTATGACCTACACCACCCCTCAACCCGCCATCACCCCAGAAGACGCCTGGTGGGTACAGCAATGGGTAGACTTGCTCAACTCCTACCGCTTCAAAAAACGGCTAGAGCGAGGCCGCAACTACGCCCGCCAAGGCCATATCCTCAGCCTCGAATTTAAAAACTCAAAAGTCCACGCCCAAGTTCAAGGCACCGCCACCGAACCCTACCAACTCTCCATCTGGATTGAGCGCTTCACCGATGAAGACTGGGGCTACGTAATCGACACCCTGGGCCAAAAAGCCCTCTACTCCGCTCAGCTTCTAGCCGGAGAAATGCCCGACAACATCGAAGAAGTCTTCACCTCCAACGGCCTGAGCCTCTTTCCCTTCACCCTGGCAGACGTCAACTCCAAATGCAGCTGCCCCGACCCCAAAAATCCCTGCAAGCACATCGCAGCCGTCTACTACCAGCTCGGCGACTTCTTCCGCGAAGATCCCTTCGTTCTCTTTCAGCTCCGAGGCCGCACCAAAGAACAAATCCTCGACGCCCTTCGCCAGCAGCGCCAGCAAGCCATCATTGCCCAAGCCGAAACAGCCGAAGAGACAGCCGAAGCCACTGAGAAAGCGCCTACAGATACGCCCTCCGAACAGCCCAAGGCGGTCGAAGACCCCATCACACCCTCACAGCTCGCCGCCAAACTCACCGGCCCCGCCGTTGACATCGAAAAATTCTGGCAGTACGACGCGTCGCTAGACCCTTCGCTAGTCGTCATCACCCCTGCCGAGCAAACGGTACTAGACGTCATTGGTGAGCTGCCGCTAGCCTCCACAGAAGCCCAAATTATCGCCGAGCACTTCAAAACGCTCTATCAGGCGGTAGCTCAGCAAGCCATGATGACAGCTCTGAGCTGACCGGGCTTCGACTCCGCTCAGCCCTCAACTCCTGCGCTCAGTCTTTAATTTCCGCTCAGCTCTCATCTGCTCAGTTCGCTGTTTCCTTGGGGAGCTGCCGTTAAATAACATCCCTGTATATAGGGGGCCCAATTCAGCATACTGCCTGCAAACCCCTCCCTAACGGTTCCCGGAGGGAACCAAATCCCAGAGACCTAAGGCCATATGCAGTCTCCTCTCCACCGGAGGGGATGCCCACAGGGCAGGGGTGGGTTCAGAAACATGTACCACTCAGGGAGGTTATTAATTTGCGCTTCCCTTATTTCACCATCGCCAGCAATCGCCGCAGTCCGGCCCAGCCAATGTATGTGTAGCCAACTGTCAGCAGCAAACTACTGAGCGTAACGCGCAATATGGCTTTCCATGCTTCTGATCGAACTCGCTTACTCGCCTCTTGCTTTTGCTCGCCAATGCGGGTTTTGAGCTGAGCCTGGGCTTCGCCAACCTGAGAGTTCAAAAACTCGTTGAGAGCCGCCGGGTCGTTGCGGAAGCGTTCAATCTGCGCACGCTGGGCTTCATCCAAATCGCCACTGGCGATCGCTGCATCTAACTGAGACTCATCTGTCAAAAGCGCGTCAATTTGAGCGCGGCGCTGAGAAATATCCGCATTGAGCCGTTCTTCGAGCTGAGAGGAGGCTTGGGTCGCTTCTGTATCAACTTGAGCAAGGGCTTCCCGGCTCTGAATTCGCACATTGTTTGGATGGATCACCGCCACTGATAAGAAAATCAACCCCAATAGGCAGGAGAGCAAACAGGTCCAGAACCGGCTATCGAGGGCCAAACTCGTTCTGCGAGGCCCATTTCCCAAGCTGCTATCGATCCAGTGACCTGTTAGCAGTAGCGCAATGCCGACGAGTGGCACAATGCCGCGATCTACTAGCTGGGTAGTGGTCGCTAGCTGCCAAGCACGATTGCCAAAATCAGGCGGAAACAGCAGCGTTATAAAATCTACCAGGGCCGCCAAAATGGTGATCGAACCCACTAGCTTGAGCGCGGTGGCGGCTAGGGGAGACGGTATTCTTTCTGGGAGGGGAGAAGGTGTCATATCAGTTCAGAGGGTGCGTCTTTACCTTATTTTGCCGCCTGAAGGGGTCAAAATCAGCACAGTTCGATCAAGCAGTTCGATCAGAATAGAGCAAAGTCGATGAAATAGCGAATGAGGTCGCGCCATCCGGCTGATTCGTCAGGCTTCTCGGTCTGAATTGCCGCTTCTAGAAGCGCTAGCATACCCAACATTAATCTGACTTTTTCGTTCATAAAGCCAGTTCAGCCGCTGAGGATCTAGATTGGCGTGATACATCGCCTTAAGTAGCTGATTGAGCAGCGCCTGCCGGTAAATGCCGCGATCGCGAAATCGTCGCCCTGAGGTCACTACTTTGCCAGCGGCGATCGCCGGTTTGCCATAGGCCGCCAGCGCCAAACTCAACGCCGTATCTTCAAAAATATCCATATCCGGCACACCGCCAATCTCCATCAGCACCTGCCGCTGCGCGAAAATGCAGTGGTCTAAATAGAGAATGCGTCGCTGCTGCGATCGCACCACCGTCGAATACCAAGACGTAAAGCGCAGCAGCCAGTGCGCCATATCAAAGCTATGGACAAAGCCCCCCCAAACCGCTTCTTTTGGGCCTTCTGTCAGTGCCTGCTCAGCCTGTATCAGGGCCGTTTTCTCAGGCAGTAGCGTCGCCGGATGATGCAATAAAACGCGATCGCCCCGGCTCGCCTCAATCCCCACATTCAGCCGCTGAGCCCGATTAACCGCATCCGTCTCAATCACCTGCACCGCCGGATATCGCTGGATCACCACTAGCGTATCGTCGGTGCTAGGACTGACCACCGCGATTAGCTGCTTAGCGCCCGCCTGCTGCGAGAGATTTTCTAAAATCTTCGGCAAATAGCCGTGACGACATTCATTAAAGCAAGGCAAAACAACAGAAAACACAGTACAGATGCCCTTTAGAGGTAGCACTGATCATTTTATCTGGAACGGTTTGGTC
>JBAUIB010000094.1:0-1629 GCA_049680585.1 Phormidesmis sp. | reverse complement strand
GGCAACTACAGCGTCACGCCGGATGCACCCCTGGCAGAAGGTACACCTGCGCTGACTGTGACAACGACTGATGAGAGCGGCAACGAGTCCGTCCCATCAGAGCCGCTAACGCTCACAATTGATGAGACTGCCCCAACTGCACCTGCAACTCCAACGCTAGACCCAACCTCTGACACAGGAGAACTCGGAGATAACATCACTGGCGACACGACGCCGACAGTGACGGGCACGGGCGCACCAGGCGAGACCATCAAGCTCTACGCCGACGGCACTGAAGTGGGTAGCACCGTCGTTGATGATGCTGGCAACTACAGCGTCACGCCCGATGCACCACTGGCAGAAGGCACACCAGCGCTGACCGTGACGACCACTGATCCCAGTGGCAACGAGTCCGCCCCATCGGAGCCGCTAACGCTCACGATTGATGAGACTGCGCCGACTGCACCAGCAACTCCAACGCTTGATCCAGCTTCTGACACAGGAGAACTCGGGGATAACGTTACTAGCGAGACAACACCAACGCTGACCGGCACCGGTACGCCAGGTGAGACAGTGACTCTCTATGCTGATGATGCCCCTGTCGGCACTGCCATCGTCGATGACGAAGGGAACTACAGCATCACGCCAGATGCGCCGCTGGCAGAAGGTACGCCAGCGCTGACAGTGACTACTACTGACCCAAGTGGCAACGAGTCTGCACCATCTGAGCCACTGACGCTCACGATTGATGAGACTGCCCCCACTGCGCCAGCAGCCCCAACACTAGACCCTGCATCTGATACGGGTGAACTGGGAGACAACGTTACAGGCGAGACAACACCAACGCTGACTGGTACCGGTACGCCAGGTGAGACCGTGACTCTCTATGCTGATGACGCCCCTGTCGGCACTGCCATCGTTGATGATGCTGGCAACTACAGCGTCACGCCGGATGCACCCCTGGCAGAAGGTACGTCTGCGCTGACCGTCACCACTACTGATCCAAGTGGCAACGAATCAGCTCCTTCAGAGCCGCTGACACTCACGATTGATGAGACTGCGCCGAGTGCACCTGCAACTCCAACGCTTGATCCAGCTTCTGACACAGGGGAACTCGGTGACAACATCACTGGCGATACCACGCCGACAGTGACGGGTACGGGTACACCTGGTGAGACCGTCACTCTTTATGCTGATGACGCCCCTGTAGGCACTGCCGTCGTCGATGATGCTGGCAACTACAGCGTCACGCCTGATGCACCACTGGCAGAAGGCACGCCAGCGCTGACTGTCACGACCACTGACCCAGGCGGTAACGAGTCAGCTCCATCAGAGCAGCTAACGCTTACGGTTGATGAGACGGCTCCAACCGCACCTGCAGCTCCAACGCTAGATCCTGCTTCTGACACAGGCGAACTCGGGGACAACATCACTGGTGAGACGACGCCAACGCTGACGGGCACGGGCACGCCTGGTGAAATCGTCAAGCTGTATGCCGACGGCACTGAAGTGGGTACTACCGTTGTTGATGACGAAGGCAACTACAGCGTCACGCCGGATGCACCCCTGGCAGAAGGTACACCTGCGCTGACTGTGACAACGACTGATGAGAGCGGCAACGAGTCCGTCCCATCAGAGCCGCTAACGCTC
>JBAUIB010000093.1:0-9792 GCA_049680585.1 Phormidesmis sp. | reverse complement strand
CTGTTTGGCTTTCTCACCTGGAAAGTCGTTCTCATTGCTGGGCTCAATCACGTTTACAGTACTTGGTGGTTTCTCACTATTCTGGTGCTCTTTGGTGCGAGCCTCACTGCTTGCACCTTCACCCGGCAGATTACGGCTCTGCGCTGGTTCTCACGTACCTGGAATTTTTACAGTCAGCCGCGTCAGTTTGGCAAAATGGCGCTGAGTACTGAGCTAGATGGCGAATCGGTGGCGGCGCTGAAGAAGGAGTTGGGCGATCGCCGCTATAAGCTATATGACAAGACTCGCGAAAACGAGACGGGCGATGTTGATGGACAAATGCTCTACGCTCACAAGGGTCTGATCGGTCGAATTGGCCCAATTGTGGTGCATGCCAGTATGTTGCTGATTCTCAGCGGCGCAATTTTGGGTGCGATGACTGGATTTTTCGCCCAAGAAATGGTGCCTGGCGGTCAGACCTTTAAAATTCAAAACATCTTTGAAGCGGGGCCTTGGTCAGCCTCGCAGGTGCCCAAAGACTGGTCAGTGCATGTCAACCGCTTTTGGATTGATTACTCGCCCGAGGGCCGGGTGGAGCAGTTCTATTCAGATTTATCGGTGCTGGATGAGGGCGGCGCAGAGGTCAAACGTAAGACCATTTGGGTCAATCAGCCGTTGCGCTACAAGAACGTCACGCTCTATCAGGCGGACTGGGCGGTCTCAGGCGCGAAAGTGCGCATCAACAACAGTCCGATTTTCAATCTGCCGATGGCGGCGCTGGAAGTTCCGAGTGGTCGGGTATGGGGCACCTGGGTGCCGACTAAGCCGGATATGAGTGAAGGCGTTTCTGTGGTGGCTCAGGATTTGCAAGGGACGCTGCTGGTGTATGACATGCGCGGTCAGTTGGTTTCTACCGTGCGTGAAGGTGGCTCTACGCAGGTAAATGGAGTGACGCTGTTCGTCGATGAGATTATCGGCAGTACTGGCTTGCAGATCAAGGCCGATCCGGGCATTCCGGTGGTGTATTTGGGCTTTGGGTTGTTGATGCTGGGGGTGATGATGAGCTATGTTTCTCACTCGCAGGTCTGGGCGTTGCAAACAGGCGGAAAGCTTTACATTGCAGGGCGCACGAACCGCGCTCAGGTTTCTTTTGAGCGGGAGCTTTTGGCGGTGTTGGATGGACTCGCAACACAGACGCTGACGATGGCGGCGGCAGATAGTGAAACCGAAAAAGTCTTGACGACTCCAGGCTAGAGGACGGCGATAGAAGACTCATGCCTTATGGACTGAAAGCACGCGACATTGAGCATATTATCTCAGCCATTGCCCAGATAGACGAGATAGCAGAGGTTGTGCTGTTCGGTTCGCGGGCAAAGGGTAACTATCAAACTGGTTCAGATATTGATCTGGCGATTAAGGGGGAAGGGGTCACCTATCGCTCAGTGATTCAGCTGTCTGAGAAGCTGAATGAAGAAACGCCGCTGCCTTATTTTTTTGATATTGTTGATTACGAGCAGCTGGACAACATTTGTCTGCGATCGCATATTGACCGCATAGGAATCGTTATTTTTCAAATTTGTCGAGAGGGGATGAGTGATGACGCCTGAGCAACTGGCTGAGATTCAGAGATTGCGTGATCGCCAAGTCGCGCCTAAGCAAATTGCCAGAAAGCTAGGACTGAGACCCGCTGAGGTGAAGCTGGCGATTCAAGAACAGGCGGCAGTAGTGGGAAAAAGTAAGCCAAAAGGAAAACTAGAATTATGCCTGGCTAATAGCGCGATGGTAGAGGCACTGTTGTTTCCTGAGCGCAGAGAACATGCGTCGTCTAGCAATTTGGGACTGGGCTGTGTGATGGTAACTCGCCAGGATCGTGGGCGGTTTGCCTCATCGATTTTTTTGGTAGATTACTATTGTTTGGGCGTTAAAAACGTGACAAATAAGAAGGCTGATAAGATCACACACCGTCTGCTCGCAGAGGCTTCTTTTGCACAGTTTTCTGAAGGCGCTGAGGAAATCTCTCTAGCGCAAGCACAAGCGATTGTCTATGGGGCGATAGACTATGCTCGAGGGTTAGGGTTTGAGCCGCATCAGGATTTTGAGAAGGGTAAGGCGGTATTGGGCGATCGCCTCGACTCACTTCAAACCATAGAGTTTGGCAGAGAAGGGAAACCGTTTTATTTTCAAGGGCCTTACGATAATGCCGACAAGGTGATTGCCACTTTAGATAAGTCGGTGGGTAAAGGCAATTATGATTGGTTGCTCGCCGCAGGAGGCGATTTTATTTGACGGTAGGTGACTGGTAGCTAAAGACGTTGACAATAGGATCTTCAAAGTTGGGTATAAAGCGAGAAATTAGCGAACTATAAGATTAGAACAAATCAAAATGGAAAAGTTGTGAAGAGTGCCACCCGATCAAACAAGCGCTGAGTCAATCTGATCAGAAATAGTCAGCGGATCGTAGGGCTTGGTGATAACAGAGGCAACTTTTAGCTTCCGAAAGGTCTTTTGCTCATAGGATTGAGCTTTGGCTGTTAGGATAATGATGGGTATTTTTTGAGTTTCAGTGTGTTCTCTGAGCTTCTGCAATATGGTTAAGCCGTCCATGCCCGGTAGCATCATATCGAGGAGGATGGCGTCGGGTTTCTCTGAGCGGGCGATCGCGATACCATCCAATCCATTACTGGCTTTTAGAACCTCCCACTCACCCATAATCTCCAAACAAAGCTGAGTTGCTTCTCGAATATCAGCATCGTCGTCAACAATAAGAATACGCTTAGTCGTCATGACTGTTTGTCCCATCGGTCTTGTGATTTCCTATATATAGCGCTAATCAAACAGAGTGCAACATAAAAACTAGTGAATATCTTCGGGAGTTTTCTCCACAAGCGGCAGCGTAAAGAAAAAATTACTGCCCTCGCCCACTTTACTCTGAGCCCATATTTCTCCCTGATGTTGTTGAATGATCCGGCGACAGATAGCCAGCCCTAAACCGGTTCCACCCTGGTGATCCGCGTCTGAGGTGTTCAACTGCTCAAACTGCTTAAAGACTATCTCTAATTGATTTTCAGGAATGCCTCTGCCCTGATCAGCCACCTGTACGAGCAGCAGCGATTCTGCGACTTCCAACCCGGATTCTATGGCCAGTTTTCCCTGCTCGCTCAGAGTCTCTTCTATCTGTAATAAATCATTGCGGCTAATCTGTTGAGCGGTTACTCGCACTATCGAGTCTTCAGGCGAAAACTTAATGGCATTGCTTAGCAAATTAGTCAGCATCTGAATGATTCTGTCAGGATCAGCCCATAGCTGAACAGACAAAGGAGAAATAGACAGAGAGATATTGCGCTTATCTGCCATAGCGCGCATTTCGTCGGCTGATTGAGTCATAATTGCCGACAAATCACAAAGGTTTTTATTTAGCGTAATTTTGCCGAGCTTCATGCGCTCGATGTCGAGAATATCACTTACCAGTCGAACCAATCGATTGGTGTTGGAAGAGGCAATCTCGATCATGCGCTGACGTTTGTTCATTGGAATATCAAGTCCTTTTTTAGACAGGAGGCCCAACGCTGCTCGAATCGAGGTCAGCGGTGTTCTCAGTTCATGGCTAACGACTGCAATAAATTGGTCTCTCATCGACTCTATGGCCTGCCGCTCGGTAATATCTTGAAATATAACCACTGCTCCAATAATTTTCCCTTTTTCCTGAATGGACGTGCTGACGTACTCTACCGGAAAGCCGAGGCCGTCTTGCCGGATGAAAAGGTCGCCCGTCACGTGGTGGGTTTTCCCATACCTAAGCGTATTAAAAATCGGGCTTTGCTTCCAGCTATAGGGTTCGCCGTCGGGCTTAGCATGCTGAATCAAATCGTGGGTAAACTTGCCAACCATTGACCGGTTGTTGCGACCCAGTATTTTAGCGGCCGCCGGATTAATGAAGACTATTTTCCCTTTGGGATCAATCCCGTAAATGCCTTCTCCCGCAGCGTTGAGAATCAGTTCATTTTGATGGCTAATGCGTTTTAACGAATCCTTTGCATCTTGCAGGGCTTTGAGGGCACGTTCTCGCTCAGCAATCTCTCGTTTGAGGTCTTTATTGGTTGCCTGGAGCTGCGCTGTGCGCTGTGCAACCCGCGCCTCTAAGTCCGCGTTGAGCGTCTGAATCTTTTGGTAAAGCTGAGCTTGATACACCGCAGAGGCAAACCGGTCGGCCAAATCCTGCGCGAGCCCAATTTCTTGGGAGGTCCACGGATCAGCCTGTTCCCTTTTGACTTCTCTCCAGGCCGCAAATGATTGCCGGGGAAGTTGTTGTCGCGGATCAGAGGCGTCTAGCCGCCCTGCCCAGATCGTCTCGATGTCCATAGCGTGGCGAAATAGGCTGAGATAGCCCAAAAAGTGATTTTGATGAATCAGCTTAGCCACTAGAATGCCTCGAATTTGGCCACTGGCTAGGGCTGCCCTCATGTCCGAAGGCATGTTAGAGGCGCGAATATCAGAGATCGCCCACAGATTCGCTACGATCTGATGGGCAGATTCTGCCTTTAGCCAGTTTGGCCAGTCAACCAAGCGTTCTAGGAGCACCGATCTGTCATCAGATTGTTGACGGCTCAAACGCTCCGGTCGGGATAGATTTCGAGGCAGTGTGGGTTGCGTTCCCTGAGTAATCAGCTGAAAATTTGAGGGCTGACGTTTTGAGGGCTGTATCCTGCTGTTTGGAAAGGCTAATAGATTATCAGGTTCTGGGCTATCTCTTGGACTCTCTGTCGGCGCATTGGGTGAAATACTTATTGAAGTATTTGTGGGCGCATTCGTTGACGTCTCTGCAGATGAAATATAGATTCTGCCGCCAGCGCACTGGAGAGCCGTTACCATCTGTCCTAAAGCGCGTTTGATCGGATTTTTGGCTGTGGAGTGTAGATGGGAGACGGTCTGATTAATAATGGATTCGTGCCGCCCTTGTAGGCGCGTTAGCTGTAGCAAGCTAGCGTGAGCGATCGCCACAGACGCTTGGTCCGCAATTAGCTGCACTATTTCTAGCTCCCGGTTGCCAAACCGCTTAGGAATGCTGTGGTGTGCAACCAACAGCCCCCATAGCTGGTAGTGGTGAAGAATAGGCACTACCAGAGACGCCTGCACGCCCATTGCTTTTAGGTATTCAACATGGCAAGGATCGACGCTGCGAAATGCGATGCGAGAAAACAGATCTTCTTTTGTTTCTTCACTTAAAAGCGGGCTAATACCAATCTCTTGTTTTGCGACATTCACAATGCTGCGCTGCCGAGCTGTTAAGAATAAACTACGGGCCTCTGGCGGAATGTCCTCTGCGGGAAAGTGCTGTCCTAATAGCGAAGGAAGCTGCTGGTTTCGGATAGATTCGGCGACGACTTCACCACTGCCATCTTCATGAAACTGATATACTTTAACGCGATCAGTTTTCAGGAACCGACGCATTTCATCAACCGTTGCTTCTAAGATTTCTGCCAGCTCGAGGGACTGTCGGATGCGATCAGTCATCCGGTGTAGAAGATCTTCTAAGTTTTTGATGGGAAGGGGGGCAGTCATAGGCCACCGTGTGTATATGAATTCGACGGCACCTCCGAACCCCCCTTATATCAGTAGCTTCAGGGAAACGTCGAGTTCTCAATAATTTTTAATGATTGAGGGCAATCGACAAAGGCGCAAGAACATCAAATCGAGGTTCTAAAACTTGGAGTTCTAAGGGTTTTCCTAAAGGTTTTCCCTGAAATGGCTTTACCGTCATATGTATGTAGTCGTCGTCATAGGGAAAGGGTAGAGGTGCTATTGGCGATCGCACTAATAGCCTGCTGAAGGTGCGATCGCCTAATTTGACTGTAAAGATGGCTGAGCAGCTCTGAATGCGGTGAAGACTTTTCTACAAGGTCATTCGCACCGGCTCTAAATGCAGATTGTTGTATGTGTGTGTCACTTTGGGCAGTAAAAAACACAATCGGTAAGTGACTCCACGAAGGGGCCTGCCTCACCGCTTGGCACAGCTCAATGCCGCTAACTTCGGGCATCAAGATATCCAACAGTAGCAAATCAGGCGCTGCTGTCTGTAGGGTATTCCAAAAGTCTACGGTCTTACTCAAGGTAACAATTTCAAAACCGTGACTCTCTAGGCGGGAGCGCAGTGCAGCTAGAACCTGAGGATCGTCATCAACCATCAGAATTTTGCAGGTGTGCTTTTTGAGGTTGGAGCGCAACAGGGTAACGCCCTCTACTACCGCTGTGATATTTGGATTATAGAGGAAAGGATAGCTGCCTAATTGAGAGGCTTTAATCCGATTCGATAGCGAGCCATCGGAGCTACACACTACCAGCATCAGAGAGGGGATTTTATCTGCTAGTGCCGATAACCACTGCAATTGAGCGCTATCAGCTGCCTGCAGCGAAAAATCGAGTAGCGCCACATCGGGGAACGTCTCTTGAGCAGATAGTTTGTCAGCGGGCGGCTTTTCCTGGACCTGCTGTAAGATACCGGCCAAATTTTGAAATGCCTTAAAGTTGGGCAGTATTTTGACGGCCAGACCTCTTTCCCAAAGCGCACTGACCAGCGCAGAGGTCAAGTGAAGCTGAGGATCGACCAGTACGAGTAGCGGCAGCTCAGAGTCTTGTGGCACAGGGGCTGAGTCTTGAATGGCATGGTTGATGGCCGCTTCGAGCTGCTTAATCAGTCCTGCGAGGCGATCGCGCACTGCGGTCGAAACAGTCGAGGAAATAGCGGCTTCATCGGCCAGCAGCTCTTGAATTTCTCGCGCTGTATCCGATCCTGTTCTCAGACCAAAAATACCCAACGCTCCTGTCAGACCGTGCGCCGCGCGGTACCCAGCCTGCCTAACATCATCCGGTATCTGAGTCGAGTGAAAATGCTGAAGCATCTGTTTCAACACATTCAGGCGTTTAATCTGCTGAGACTGGACTGACTTCCAAAGGGCGGCCAGCACAGCCTTTGTCTTGTACTGCCGGTCCTTATTCGCGATCGGATCTGCGTTCTGGTGCGCTGTTGCCTTCGCTGTTTCAGTATGAGCGTCCGATTTTTCGTCATGAGCACCAGAAGATGCCGATAAGATCAGCGGGTTCAACCGGTAGCCAACGCCATAAACAGTTTCGATAAAATCAGCAGACGCTCCTGCCTGAGAAAGTTTTCGCCTGAGTCCTTTGATATGTGAAGTCACCGTCTCTTCGCCGGGGGCCTCACTATAGCTCCAGAGACTATCTAAAATCGCTCGGCGGCTAAATACCTGAGATGAGTTTCTTAAAAAAAGTTCTAGTAGAGCGTACTCTTTAGGCGTTAGGTTTAGACGCGTCTCGCCATACGTAACTTCCCGACTATTGGGCTCTAAGCGCAAATCTCCCCACTTCAGCTTGAGCAGTACAGAGGTGTTTACGCGCCTGAGCAGGGCTCGAACTCTCGCCAGCAGCTCTTCTATTTCAAAGGGCTTGGTAATGTAGTCATCTGCGCCTGCGTTGAGGCCCGCAATTTTCTTGTGGCTAGCATCAAGCGCTGTCACCAATAGCACCGGCGTATTGTAAGCTTGTTCACGCAGCCGTCTACAAAACGCTAAACCGTCTAGCTTAGGTAACACCACGTCTAGGATGATAAGGTCATAGTGAGAAGTAATAACCATTTGCCAACCGATGTCACCATCGCTTGCAACATCTACTGCATAGTGCTCGCTAGACAACACTTTCTGAAGAACTTCAGCAACCGACGCATCGTCTTCTACAAGTAGAATCCTCATTATTTATGGCCTAATTAAAAGGTAATTTACTTTAGAGCTTTCTTTAGTTTTTCTCAGAATGATTAAACGGAGCGAATTAGGAAAGAGTTTCCCCATACGGCAACAATGCGCTTTAGAGATTCTGCTTTGAGAAAGGTTTTATTGAAGATTTCTGCCTAAAAAGATTTCTTCCTAAGAATAATTTTATCGATCTCTATTAAACTCTCATTAAAATATATAAAAGTTCAACTGCTGGTTGCTAACCAGTTCCTGCTTTGCAGGCTTTTATCCCCAATCAAACAAGCGTGTAGAGACACACAACTTAATGTCTCTACACGCTTGGATTAGCAGACAACGCTCATGGAGAACGTTGATTGGGTAAGGGCTGATAGGTTAAGGGGCACCGTGAAAGTAAGTGCCATATTGCAGCCCCGGAAAGACGTGATTAAGCTCAATCAATACAACTGACAAAGAGACTAAAGCAGCAGCAGCCATGATAGGCGCGCTGGTTAAATATTTCATTAGGTATTTCATCCAAATCCTCCAATTAAGTCACTCGGTTGTGTTTTTGATAGTGTTTTTTTGAAAATGCGGATCGCAACAGGAACTATAGCGTTTCTCACTTGGCCTGTTGTTCTGGTGGAAGCCTTGCAGAACAACAGGCCAAGTGACTCGCGTTACCCGAATGCATCCGGGTAACGCTATAGACAGGTATCTGCTATCGTGGCGAGACCGTTACTTCACTGGCCGGAGCTGTCAGCTCCCCAGTCGAGAATTCTTTAAGCGCTAGCAGCGGCCATAAAAGCCCTTTCGCAAACGATTGAATCGCCAAAGAAAGATCAATAAAAATTTCTGGCTCTTCTGGCTTGGATGCCTGATTACTATTCAACAAATAAGCGCGGCCCGACCAGCCAATGAATCCGGTGACGTAAAAGAACAGTGCAAAGGGAATCACGATGTCAATCGCCCGGTCTAGGCGCAACTGCAGGTGAGGGAGTCCTTCGGCCCCACAGAGCAAGTTGGCTGCATAGGACTGATAGGGCGTTTCAAAGTAATAATTTTCGGGTGCACTTTGCATACGCTCTTGAAATGCAGGCGAGTCCTGGCAGAGGACCAAATGGGTATCTGCCACAGCAGGCGGTACAGCGCTAATCCAGATCAAAGCTATCAGCACAATTGAAAATAGTTTACGCATAGGGAACTTCTCCTGAGAAACTGAACGGATATCGGCTTGATGCCACTTAAGCGGTAATATCTCGACCCATCGCCTCTGGGCTCCTTACTTCTTGGCCCATTGCTTCCTGGCTCATCAAATTCTCCTCACTGCCCTCTCGCTCAATCCAAAGAAAAACAATCGCGAATACAGGGAAAGGAAGAATGTAGAAAACCATTGGAATCATAATCCAGGGTAGCCACGATGCCGCATAGGCTCCACTGAGCTGTGTAATATCTGCCATAATGCAAGTCTCCTTAAGTCACAGGTTCGATCTCTTTTGAAATAGGCCAGCATTTATCCCAAGACACCCGAGACAATCGCTTGGCTAACATTGACAGCCCCTCTTAAGATGGCGTCGAGATCGTCAAAATTTTCTAATAGTGCATAGGCAAAAACAGCACCTCCCATCGAGCCTAGAAAAATGCCGCCACTGAGCTGATACCAGTCTTCTTTTTTACGAAGGGGACGCAGCCGGTCTCTAGAGTGAGAGTTATAGGTTCCTCTCGGATCTCCTTGGAAAGTCGCTAAGGCGAAAATAGAAATGCCTAGGCAGGCCGATACGGTGATATAAATCGCTGTAATGAGCCCACTGAGATTTGCCCCGTGGCTAGTCTCTCGAATCGGGCCGAAGACAACTTCTGGCCCGACGAGAAAGTAACCGTGGGCCATACCGATTTCGAGCCCTCTGAGAAAGGGCGTCAGGCCAGCTCGATAGGCGGGTAGGTTGTTGATATAGGCTTTCACGAGGCCGGAGCTATTGATAGGCGTGGCCAAATTAGCCAGCTGCGGATCGCCTTGATAAGGCTGAATTGGATCATCGGCAATATAGGCATCGGCAGCCCAGATCGCCTTTTGAGT
>JBAUIB010000092.1:0-2934 GCA_049680585.1 Phormidesmis sp. | reverse complement strand
CACGGAGAACATAGGATTGCGGCTTTTATAGCCAACGCTATAGAACGCGCCCCCATCTACATAGCATCTGCCTCAGCGCGGCCCCAATCCTGTGTCCTCTAGTGAGTTTCTTTCAGCTCAGTTCTTTTTGATCTCGACCAGGCGCTTTTTCTCTGGGTAGCTATCAGCCCGGATGTAGCGCAGCTCCACATTTTCTGTCTCATTTAAGACGATAGCGCGATCGCCACCCGCCTCTATCTTTAATCGCTCTAAAGTTGCGCCCGTCACATGAGTCAACTGAATGCCGTCCCGGCTTGGCCTTTCTTCTAGAGCGGGCAACGGCCTGACGGTAAGTCCGCGTAGCTGAACATTTTCTAGCTGATCAGTTTGTAGTTGACCCTCTTCTGGCTGAAGGACGACGTCCGAGTCAGCAGATCCGGCGGCGGGGGGACTAACGATAATGGCGGCAGCGTCTTCTGTTTGCCATGTATCTGGTTCACTCTGTAGCCGAGAGGTCAGAACAGTGCGATCTACGCCCTGTCCACTGAGGATGGTGTAGCTGCGATCCATCCGAATGGGGCTATCGAAGTGGAGTTCTCCTGCGGGCAATACAATTTCGACTAAGCCGGTGGCTGGCAAGCCCTCTAAGATGTCCTGAAGCGCTGCGGCGTCGTCTTTGTCATCATCTGAGGTGAGATCGGCGACGATCACCATTTGAGCAGGCTCGGCCCCAACTACAGAGCGGCCCTGCCACCAGTCCGACAAATTCGTGACAGGGCTCACCAGTCCGAGCAGCGAAAGGATCAACACGACAAATGCTGCAGTCTGCGCCCAGATCAAAAAGCGCGATGTGTTTTTGGTCAGCCGCTGCACCCAGAGATCACCTTCGACGGACAGTTTGCGATCGCCCCGGTTAAACCAGCGCTGCTGAGCTAAGTTCATCTGCGTCCAGATTTTGACCAAGGCAGAAAACCACTGGGAGAAGAGCAAAATCGGAAGATGGATTGGCTTAAGCGCAGACGGTCGCCCTGAAAAGATGATCAGCAGCATCACCGAGCGGGTCAGAATAATCCAGGAAATCAGCAGGGCGACAATGGGCCATTGGAGCGTGGCGATCGCAATCAACACAATCGTCGGTGCTACCAAAGACGTCCACATACTGATGCGCTGGTCGATCAGGCACAGCATCACAAACCATCCCAATCGTCGTGGCCCTAGCGCCAGTGCCCGACTCCCGTTGCGCAGCATATTGCCAAACCAGCGGCGCATATTTTGATATACCCGCATCGGCAGTGAGCCCGAGATACTCTCGATTGAGTACACCTTCACATCCGGCAGATAGAGCAGATCGTAATTCCCCCGCCGCAGCATCCAGTACCAAGTGGTCTTATCATCGCCTGAGAGAAACTTAAACTTGCCCCACAGCCAGTCATTGAGCGTGTCATTTTCTAGCTGGTCAGCAAAGGTCGGATGCAGCACCGCTGACGAGCGATACAGCGAGAATCGCCCCGTCAGGCACAAAACCTTGCGCGATAGAGAAACTGAGCACATCTGATAGTGACGCTGGGCAAAGCGCAAATGAAACCACTCAGAGAACCAGTAAGAGCCCACCACCACCGGCACCTCGTCAGTGGTCAAGGCCCCTAGCTTAGGAAACGTTTTAAAGAATGGAATCGATCCGCGCAGCGTCCCCGGCGTAAACTCTGAGTCTCCATCCATCAGTGCTACGACACTGTCTTCCGGTAGCAGATCGAGTTCAGCAATATGCCTCAGTCCCGATGCCAGCGCACCTCGCTTACCGCTGCCTGGATCAACCGCATGAACAACCCGCACGTGAGCAAGCGTTGGATCGCCTAAGCGCAGCGCTTCAACAATCGCCGCATCCTCCTCGGGGCCGCTACTAACCGTCACTAAGGTGATCGGCTGACCCAGAGTTTTAGCCTCCAAAGCCACTGCGCGAAACACGCGTTGCGTAATCCAAGGCTTCTCTTTATAGGTGGGAACCAGCAGGCAAACATGCGGCAGCTGGTCTAACGGAATCGCATTTGCCTGTCGTCGCCAGCGCGGAAAGACAGCGTGCTGGTAAATCGCCGAACGCAGCAAATGCATACCCAGCCAAGACCAGCGCCAGATGCCCAATACGCCGATACTTACGAGCCCAGACCAACCCAACTCCTCTAGCCGCGCTGGGTCTCTAAAGGTCACTAGCCCCAGCAGACCTAACAGCGCGATTAGCAAAAACACCAGCGCATTGAGATAGGTTGGCCACTGGCGAGAGCGACCCAAACGAAGACGGTCTAAACGGAAACCGTCAGAAGACAATGCCATAACTACATCACAACAGGACAAAAATCAGTAACGGTATAACCCTCTAAGCTCGAGATAGCTCTCTTATGCTCAAGCCGCCTTTACTTTAGTAGGCGTTATCAGCGGCTCGCTAGCTGTTTCTGGGCGCATTACCTGAGCAGAAACGGCTGTCTCCTTAACCTCCTCAATCTCCTGAGAAGGTACATCCTGAGTCCAACTGCTGAGGTCAAACACAGGCTTAGGCGTTTCCATTGTCTGCAGTGCCGCCATAAATTCAGGTCGCTGCTGACTTAAGATCACGCCTTCGCATTCGTCCAGCACCTGCTGAAGATCGTCACGCATAATCTGGTGTACCTGAGGCAGCTCTCGCTCCAAGTAGCGTCGATTGCTGCCTAAAATGTTCTCTAGGCGGACGTCTGGGTCATATACCTGAACGCTGACGCCATCTCGCCATAGCTGACGAATCAAGCTGATCACAGGGCTTTCTCTGAGATCATCGGTGCCTGCTTTGAAGCTAATGCCGAGCAGCGCAACACTGCGTACACCGAGGTCATGCACCTTCAACCGAGCAGCGTCGATATGCAGACTGTTGCTGGGCAGCAGTGCTGACATAATGGGTAAATCTTCTCCCAACCGGCGGCTATGAAA
>JBAUIB010000091.1:0-9675 GCA_049680585.1 Phormidesmis sp. | reverse complement strand
CCACTGAATTGGCCCTACCTGAGCGAGCCGCTCATGACTCAGACCGCTCATGTCGCACAGCCGCCCTGCCGTCAGCGTCACGAATTCGTCATACACCGCTGCCGCATCGGTAAACGCAAACTGCGCTTCAAAGCCTAGGCGCCGGCCCACCTCAGCAAAAATTTCCCAGTCTGCCTTAGCCTCACCCACGGGTCGCCGAAACGTCGGGCAAAACGTCACCACCCGCTCAGAATTCGTCATGACGCCTGAGGCTTCGCCCCACTGAGCGGCGGGCAACACCACATGCGCATACGCCGCTGTCTCAGTCGGATAGTAGGCGTCTTGACAAATAGTAAAGGGGGATTTGAGCAAGGCGGCCTGCGTGCGATGAATATCAGGCATACTGACCGCCGGATTAGTCGCAGCGATCCACATTACGCCTACCTGTGCCTGCTCCAGCGCCAGCATCATATCCCAAGCAGCTAGCCCTGGCTCGGGCGAAATGCTCCCCTCCGGCAGCTGCCAAAGCTGCTCGACGACCCGGCGATGAGTCGGATTTTTGACCAGACGATAGCCTGGCAAGATATGGGCTAATCCGCCCGCCTCGCGCCCGCCCATCGCATTGGGCTGGCCGGTCAGTGAAAACGGCCCTGTCCCCGGACGGCCAATATTGCCAGTCATCAAATGGAGATTGACGATAGTGCGCACCTTAGCAGTGCCTTCACTTGACTGATTCACCCCCATTGACCACAGCGAGAGCACCCGCTGAGAGTCGGCCCACATCTGAGCGGCTTTCTCGACATCTGAGCGAGCAATGCCACAGATTTCAGCGACCCGATCTGGCGGATACTGGGCCGCGATCTGAGCGTATTCGGCAAATCCATCGGTGCAGTAGTCAATAAAGACCGGATCGTGATTGCCCCGACGGATCAGTAAATGAGCAATGCCGTTGAGCAGGGCAATATCGGTGCCGGGCTTGATGGCTAAATGCAAATCGGCTTCTTTGGCGGTGTCTGTTCGGCGCGGATCGACCACAATCAGCTTGACGGCTTTGTTCTTTTTGTGGTGCTTTTTGAGCCGGTTGAAAATAATCGGATGACACTCGGCGGTGTTGGTACCGATTAAAAATGCGCAGTCTGTTTTTTCAAGATCGTCGTAGCAGCAGGGCGGCCCATCAGAGCCAAAGCTCTGGATATAACCCGCAACCGCTGAGGACATGCACAGCCGAGAATTCGCATCAAAGTTGTTGGTGCCGATACATCCTTTGAGCAGCTTCTGGGCAGTGTAATAGTCTTCGGTTTGAAATTGCCCAGAGCCATACATGCAAATGGAATTTGGGCCACGCTGAGCGATCGCTGTTTGAATTTCTGAGGTAATTTTGCTGAAAGCCTCTTCCCAGCTCACCTGCTCAAAGGGCTGATCGAGCGATTCGCGCATCATCGGATACTTGAGCCGACTTTTGTCAAGAGATTCGCCAATAGACGCGCCCTTGATGCAGACCTGCCCTTTGCTAGAAGGATGTGCCTTGTTCCCAACCGCCTGCCAGATAGGATTGCCCTTACTGTCGCGGGTAACGCCACGCCCCGGACGAGCGGGTGGAAACACCTCTAAGCCACAGCCAACACCGCAGTAGGGACAGAGCGTTTTGGCCGATAGCGTCTTGGTTTTGGCCGATAGTGTGTGAGCTGATGGGGGCACCCTCAAACCTCTCTGTTGAACACCGAGTGAATGCTGATAATCAGACCGGTAGAGGACGATAACCATCCCCTACCGGCTGAGCAAAAACGAAATAAGCGTGAGAAATACAGCCGCTCGTTAGTTCATGAGGGACTGGTTAACAGGGGTCGCAACTGGAGTTGTAAACTCTTCTCCTTCATGCGCCTCTGCAAAGGAGTTCGCAGGTTCATCGAGGAAGAAGGCGCAGAGGAAGGCCACAATCAATCCAGTAACACCCAGCACTTGGAAGAAGGCCGCGTTTGCTGCCGCCGTCCCAGCCGCAACTAACGCTGGATCAACGCCGTCGCCCGCTGGCACCAACGACTCATTGAGCAGGAGCAAAATTGTTAGAAAGGCTACCGCACCAACGTTACCGTAAGCCCCAACATTACCCGCCACTTGCCCCGTAATCCGAGGCTTCACCAGAGGTACTAGCGCAAAGGTGGCCCCTTCAGCAGCCTGCACAAAGAAGGAGCAAACCATCACTAGAAGCACAGCGCCTGTCAGCGGCCAGCTACTGCCAACCATACTGAACAGTAAGTAGCCAATCCCCATCCCGGCCAGCAAAACGGTCATCGTCCACTTGCGGCTACCAACGGAGTCAGAGATGATGCCGCCACCGGGACGAGATACCAGGTTCATGAAGGCATAGCTAGCGGCAATAATACCGGCAGTTGCTTTGTCTAGGCCGAACGTGCCTTCAAAAAAGGCCGGCAAGATAGAGACGACCGCTAGCTCAGAGCCGAAGTTGGCAATGTAAGTCAGCTCCAGCAGCGCAACCTGCTTAAAGCGATATCTGTCCTCAGCAGGATAGCGCTTACGTCCGCTCAACAGCTCTTTGTTCACAGCCCAGCAGTTGTAAGACTGGAACGCATAGAGCCCTAGCAATAACAGCCAGACGATGTACATCGCTGGAATCGAAAGAAAGTTGACCTTCGTCAGGCGCCATGCAAGCACCATCAAAATAGCCGTCAGTGGAATATTCATGATCATCAAGAACCAGAAGTCACGCACGGTGGTAACTTCCATGCCGCGAGCGCTCTTGGGACGACGATACACTTTACCGGGCGGCGTGTCGGTCACGTTGAAGTAGTAGAACAGACCGTAAAGGGCAGCGACAATACCGGAGCCAGCGATCGCTGCTCTCCAGTTCAATACATCGCTGCTAAAGGCAATTCCCAACACATTGAAGTTCTGCGCCTCAGGAAACTGGAAAGCACCGGGCAAAAAGCTCAGGGCCATTGCAATAATTACCATCGTAAAGGCGGAGAAGGCAGAGCCAAAGTTGCCCCAGCCCCCATAAATACCTTCAGCCGTGCCCACTTCTTTGGGTGGGAACCATTCGGCGGTCATACGGATGCCGATGACAAATCCAGCCCCGACAATACCCATCAGCAAGCGACCAACTACTAGCTGCGTAAAGCTCGTTGCCGTCGCAAAAATCAAGCAAGGAATAGCGGCGTAAACCAGCAAACATGTATAGGTTACGCGAGGACCGTATCTGTCGAGCAGCATCCCGATGATGATCCGAGCAGGAACGGTTAAGGCCACATTACAAAGACCAATCGTGCCTGCTTGAGCGGGCGTTAAGCCGAACTCTTGAATAATAGTGGTCGCAAACGGGGGGAAGTTAAACCAAACAACAAACGATAAAAAGAAGGCAAACCAGGTCAGGTGAAGAATTCGATACCTGCCTTGAGTTGCCTTAGTAAACAACTCTCCAATCATCTTGCGCTATGCTCCTATGTATGGATACGCTTTGCTTTTGAATTAATCCTCTAGAGCAAAGCTATTTGAATGAAGCCTACAGGTTGCCGCCTTTAGGCTTCTTTTTTGTGGCCCGGCAGTCTACACACAGCAGCTACCAGGCCAGGAAAATAAACAGGGAACGGAAGGTTCAGCTGATGATGCTACTTGGCCGTCGCCCCAAATTTCTCTTGCAGTAGGTCAAAGACAACTGCCTGCAAGTCTTCGCAAGGAACCGCTTTCATCACCCGCTCACCGAGCTGAGCATGCTTGCCGACCTTGCCTCCCATATAGATGTCCACCGCCTCAACAGTTTTGCCATCTTTACGGGCCTTGGTGCCCAAAAAGCCGATATCGGCAACTTGCGGCTGCCCGCAAGAGTTAGGGCAACCCGTCCAATGCAGCCGCACTTTTTGATCGACCGCGAGCTGCTCGTCTAGTGCTTGTGCCATCGCATGAGCCCGCTGCTTGGTTTCGACTAAGGCGAAGTCACAGAAGCGCGATCCAGTGCAAGACACTAAACTGCGAACCAGTGGGGAGGGATCAATCGAGAACTTCTGCACGGGCTCTTCTTGCAAAAATGCCTCCAAACGAGAATCAGGGATGTTTGGAATAATCAGGTTTTGCTCGACAGTCAGGCGGATTTCACCATTGCCATAGACCTCAGCCAGACGAGCGAATTCGAACATGTCTTCTGCGTAGATATGTCCTACTGGCACATGCAACCCAACATAGTTGAGACCTGGCTGCTTTTGCGGATGCACCCCCAGGTGATCGCTTTTGCCTTCTTCGGTAATGGCATCTTTCGGAGCAGCGGGTGCTAAAGCTTGGCCCAGCTGCGTCTCCACCGCTGAGCGGAACACCTCTAGACCCATTTCTTCAATCAGCCACATCAGTCGGCTTTGCTGCCGGTTGCCGCGCAGGCCGCGATCGCGATACACCGTCAAAATAGCGCGGCAGATCTCCACCACCGTGTCATCCGCCGGCACCCAGGCATTTAGTGGAATGGCGGAGTCACAGCGACGAGCCGAGAAAAAGCCGCCCACTAAAACATTGAAGCCTAGCTCGCTATCTTCATTACCCGCTTTAAAGGCCGGGATAAAAGCAATATCATTAATTTCAGAATGGATCGAATCTTCGCGGCTACCTTCAAGGGCGATATTGAACTTACGGGGCAAGTTTGTGAAGTCATAGTTGCCCTGGCTGTTGTTGGTGATCATGTCTTGAACTTTGAGCACCAAACCCTGCGTATCAATCAGCTCATTAGCGGCGATGCCCGCAACTGGAGAGCCCGTTATATTGCGGACGTTATCCATGCCTGACTGCACAGAGGTTAGCCCTGCGAGCTTAAAGCGCTCGAAAATACCGGGCATATCTTCTAAATGTACGCCGCGTAGCTGTAAGTTTTGCCGAGTCGTAATATCCGCACAGCCATCGTCACCATAGCGCCGAACGATTTCAGCGAGGATGCGCATCTTATGGCTAGAGAGAACGCCGTGGGGCATCCTCATCCGCAGCATAAACTTACCTGGCGTCACGGGCCGGTAAAAAATGCCTAGCCATTTAAGTCTGCCAGTGAGGTCAGTTTTATCCATCGCCTCCCAACCCATTTCGGCAAACTTATCTAGCTCATCTTTGACTGCTAAGCCGTCTTTTTCCGCCTTATACTTCTCAAATTTATTTCGTTTCTTTTCTACCTTATCTGTTTTATCTGTAACGCTTGGTGTCGTAACCATGCTATACCCAAATGCTAGAATTTTGCTTGCAACGAATTGACTTAAAACAGCTCGCTGATTTTCGATTTCAAGACATTAGTTCAAGAAATTAGCCAGCCATAAACTAATCGATTGAAATCGCTACAACCAACACAAACAGCCATCAACCCTCAAGCAGTTTACTCTTAACAACCTTTAGCGCTTAACCGATTGGCAACAGCAGATTTTGCCACCTAATTGAACATCGAAAGAAAAGGGGTAGATACGTCATATCAAAAACACATAACGAGTGATCGATTGACATACCTACCTACCACGCTTATAAGGAACCGTTTTAGGGTTTTGTCTAACTCACTTGCTGTTGAGTTGCTATCACAATATGGAAGATCAACATAGCGTTTTGTATAACCTACTACTGTTCTGATCTGTTTTGCCTCAAGTATGGCGATTTCTGCATTTTTTCTATGCGTTTTCTACAATAGATGGGTAATCAGCATAGAAATTAACCTAGAATGCACGGATACTCAACGCTTTCAGCGCTAATCTCTTCGGTCGAGCAGACGTGAAGCGAGTGTCGCCATGTCACTACAGCGAGGCAACCGTTGATTAGATCACCCTACATTTGCTATTTGAAGAGAGAGAAAGCATTTGGCTATTGTGCCTACAGTCCATCACAGCGACAGAAGAAAAGCACTCAAGATAGCGCAGACAGAGATGTAACTAAAAAGAGCAGATGGATATAGAAACCGCAGCCGAAATAGATGAAATCGATCAAGCTATCTTGCAGCTCACTGAGGGCGATTTTCAGAGTAAATGGGATAGTGCTAAGCACTTTTTAAAGCAGTTTTCTCAGAGCAGCGATCGCGTTGTCCCGCTTCTCATCCATCACCTGCAAAACAGCTCAGAGCCTGAGAATCAATGGTTTTTAGTGCGCATGCTGGGCCAGTTTGATCATCCAGATGGAATCGCAGCGATCGCCCAAACGCTGCTCTCTGCCGATGACGATGACGTGCGCTTGCAAGCCACCCAAGCGCTGACCATGCTGGATGCGAGCGCCATCAAGACCCTAAGTGAGTTGCTCAACGCCCCCCACCAGCCGCTAGACAATCGACTGCTTGCCGCTCGCGCCCTCGCTCGCATTCGTCGCAGCGCAACGTTAGAGCCCTTGTTGAGCATTACCGCCGATCCGGCAGCGCCGCTCAGAGCGATCGCCATTGAAGCGGTCGGTAGCTTCCACGATCCGCGCGTGACGCCTGTGCTAATTGCGGCCCTAGAAGATCACTCTGATATTGCCTGCGACGCGATCCGTGCCTTGGGACGCCGCCAGGATTTGCTCGCCACCCTCGATTTGATCGGGCCTTTGCAAAAATGTCTGCATGCGCCCGACGAAAGCGTCGCCAAAGAAAGTGCGATCGCGCTGGGCAGACTAGGCGTAGATTCAGCCGCGATTACGCTGGGCCAACGCCTGATGCAAGCCGCACCAACAACAGTGAAAATTGCAATTGTGCGAGCATTGGGATGGATGGAGAATGCGATCGCGCTCGACTATCTCATCAAGGCATTTAACGGATCGGTGCCGGTCGTCATGCCGGCTGTAAAACGAGAAATTGCCTGCGCGCTCGGCCAAAGCCGCTCAGCTGAAGGCAAAAAAAAGGCCGCTCAGCCGCTCCTGCGCTGGTTACAAATAGCTAACGCCCAAACCACTAACGCCCAAACCGCTGATGAGACGGCTAACGAGTCAAGCGCTGATCCGTCCGTTGATCCGTCCGCCGAGCCGTCAAATTCCAATGCTGCCCCCAAAACCTTTGCTATTAAGCAGGCTGTCATTTCAGCATTGGCCATGCTGGGCAGAACGGACGCTCTCGATAGCCTAGTGCCTGCCCTTAGCGATCCCGACCCTCGGATTAGAATGCATGCGCTGAGCGCTCTCAAGCAAATTGATCCCAGAGCGGCCCAAGTAAAGGTACAGAGCTACTTAGATAATCCGCACATTCCGGTGCCTCTCAGGCAGCAGGCCGCCGATAGCTTGAGTGCCTGGTAAACAGACAGCGGCGTTTTTGCAAAGCCATCCGGGACACCGCTCATCCGGCATTCTTCCGTAGCAATTCTTACAAAACCATGGGTGCGCGCCGTCTACAGTAGTGATAAGGGGAGTTCTGAAGAGTTATGGTTTTGATAAGCAGGCTCAACCTATGCGCTTAGAGCAGTTACAGGCTTTTTTAGCCGTAGCCAGAACCGGGAGCTTTCAAGCCGCTGCCCGACAGTGTGGCGTCACCCAATCTACCGTCAGTCGGCAGGTGCGTGCTGTAGAGGACGATTTGGGCGTGCCTTTGTTCCATAGAAGCGTCCAAGCCAAGCTGACCGTAGCGGGCAGCAGCCTCTTGCCTAGAGCTACCCGTATCGATAAGGAGTGGCAGCAGGCCCAGCAAGACATCAGCGATTTGATCAATGGCAAGCAAACGGAGCTGTGCATTTCAGGTATTCACTCCGTGTGCGCCTACTTATTGCCGCCAATTGTCACTCAGTTTTGCCATAGCCATCCGGATGTGCAGCTGCGAGTGACGGCTTTGGGTAGCGATCGCTCACTTAAAGTCCTGCGCGATGGCTTAGTCGATGTCTCTATTGTCATGCATAACCCGCTCCTCACAGGCAATCAGGAAATGGTCGTCACCCCCCTCTACGAAGAACCCGTAGAAGTGCTGATGGCCGCCGATCATCCACTAACCGCCCACAGCATTGTTCAGTGGTCAGAGATTGCCCGCTACCCTCAGGTAGTGTTTAAAGATGGCTACGGCATGCAGCGCATTGTCCAGGGTCAGTTTCGTGAGCAGGGTGCAGACTTCAAGGTGGCGCTTGAGCTGAATACGCTTGACGCTTTCCGGGGGGTGGTCCGGCAAGGTAACCTAGTGGCTTTGCTGCCCCGCTCTGCGCTCTCTGAGAGTCGCCGTGATCTAGCGCTGGCAGTTCGTCCGACGGGTGAGCCGACGCTGCGGCGCAAAGTGGTTATGGTCACGACCCACGATCGGCTGATGATCCCGCCGATTCGAGAGTTTTGTGATCTGGTTCAGCAGCAGGCTAAAGATTACCTCAATCAGGTTAGCGTCCTTTCAAAACTCCCTGCGGCTAGTTAGTCTCTCTAGCTAAAGATGGCGACTTCTTCGGTGGCAGACTTAGTGATGAAATCGCCTCGTTAAGAGAATTTGCCCTATGCTTCTCCTACTTCCTCCAAAATAACTTTTCACTGTAATTTTGCCCCTAAGTAATTTGTCGAATGGTCTATTGAATACTTCTCTTGCCTCTTCCTCCCATCGGTTACCTAGCGGTTCGCTAGCTGAGCAGTTTCGAGACCTGCTCAAAAAAGTCGGCAGCGGCACCCATACCTCCAAAGCGCTGACCCGCTCAGAAGCCGCGATCGCGACAGAACTCATGCTGACTCAGGCAGCCACCCCTGCCCAAATCGGGGCGTTCATGATTGCCCATCGGATCAAGCGCCCAACGCCTACCGAGCTAGCGGGCATGCTCGATACTTACGATGCGCTCGGCCCTCAGCTACGCGAGATTGACGCTCGCTACCCAGTGACAGTTTTCTGTAATCCTTACGACGGGCGATCGCGCACCGCACCGATTACCCCCCTAACCGCGCTGATCATGGCCGCTGCCGGGGCCCCGGTACTGCTGCATGGCAGTGGCCGCATGCCCACGAAACACGGTCTGCCAACGGTCGAAATCTTTCAAGGCTTGGGGCTAAACTGGCCAGCCTTGACGCTCGCTCACGTGCAAACAGTGCTGGCCAAAACAGGACTAGGATTTGTCTATCAGCCTGTGCATTTTCCACTGGCAGAGAGCCTAGTTGCCTACCGCGAGCAAATTGGCAAGCGCCCTACCCTAGCCACAGTAGAGATTATGTGGTCACCCTACGCGGGTCGTAGCAACGTCGTCAGTGGCTATGTGCATCCCCCGACCGAAGAGCGGACCCAAGCGGCTTTTACCGAACGCGGCATCCCCTTTTTTACCACGGTAAAAGGGCTAGAAGGCAGCGGCGATCTGCCCCGTGCCCGCACAGTCATCATTGGCTTGAGTCAGCTTGAAGCTTCATCAACCGCCCCGCTAGCCGCTCACTCAGAAAACACCTACTTAGAAACCGCTCACCTAGAAACCGAGCGTCTCCTACTGCATCCCCGCGACTATGGTTTTGACGGCCCCGATCCAGAAACGATATCTCTGCCAGACTTGCTCACAGACTACAGCGTAGCGATCGCAGGTCAACTGAATGAAATCAGCCGCTCAGCTATATGGAACAGCGGCTTTTACCTCTGGCGAATTGATCGAGTAGATAGCTTAGAGGCAGGCTTTGAGCTAGCTCAGCAACTCTTAGCAGCAGGTGCAGTAAAAGATAAGCTTCACGAAATCAAGAGCGCAATTGACCAGTACGATTAACCAGTGCAATTAAATGTCCTATCGCAAAGGACTCGCAAAACTGGGCCTTAGCAAACTTTACACCGCGTGAGCACCTTATCAC
>JBAUIB010000090.1:0-17131 GCA_049680585.1 Phormidesmis sp. | reverse complement strand
GACTGAATTACCGTTGACGGTCAGCGTAACCGTATCACCTGGGGTGTAGTCGCCTGCGACAGCACCTGTAACAGAGACAGGACTGCCTGACTCTACGGCGTTGAGTACGTTGTCAGCCGTGATATCGTTCAGGGTTAGCGTTGGGACTGGCGCTGTCGTATCCACGCTGTAGGTCTTGGTTGCAGTGACGGTGCCAGGGTTACCTGCCGCATCAGTCGTCGTGATGGACGCATCGATAGTCGTGTCGCCATCAGTGCTGAGGTCGCTGCCAGGTACGTCAATCGAGAAGGCACCTGCTGCATCGACCGTGCCAGTGACTGAATTACCGTTGACCGTCAGCGTGACCGTGTCACCTGGGGTGTAGTCGCCTGCGACAGCACCCGTGATAGAGACAGGACTCCCTGCTTCCGTCGCGTTGAGGATATTATCAGCCGTGATGTCGTTCAGGGTTAGCGTCGGGACTGGCGCTGTCGTATCCGATACTTCAATGGTGAAGATCTGAAGACTACTGGTATCCTCGCCGCCGTTATCCTCACGGCCGTTATCTTCTGAAGTGACGAAGACGTTAGCCGTACCGTTGGCCCCCACAGCAGGTGTATACGTTAGGTTGCCAGCGGCATCAATTTCAGGCTGAGCAGCAAACAGTGAATTATCGGTGTTACCGACAACAAAGCGGATGGTTTGTCCAGACTCATCGGCAGGGCCTGCGGAGATGTCTGTTGCGAAGCCCGTCACGGTTTGCGCGCCATCGCTGTCGTTGACGGTTTGGTTCGCTCCGACAGTAAAGCTAGGCGCGTCGTTGACTGGGATGATGCTGGTTGAAAGGGTGTTGATTGCAGCCGCGATCGCACTCCCCCCCCCATTAGTAGACGTATCCACCGCAACCCGAGTCCCACCAGCGGTAAAGCCACCCGCATAGGTATCATCCAAGGCCCGCACCGTCAGAGCAGGCGGCGTACCGTTGTAGTCGGCAGCGGGAACAAATCGGACTTCTGTCGCTGCCGAAAGTACTAGGGCTGTGGCATCATCGGCCACCGTACTAACATCAAACCAGCTGGTGCCATCGGTGGAATATTGCCATGCACCTTCTGTTGTGGCATTGGCCGTGTTGCCCACAATGGCAAGGCCACCGAGGGATGCGCCTGCATCGGGGTCGCTGAAGAGACCATTGAAGAGATTGGTAATCGTCTCGCCTGCGGGGTCAGTGGTGTCTTCGTTGACGGCTGCGAGCGTCGCATCGCCTGTAAAACTGGGGAACTGATTAGAAGACGATAATCCCCCAAAGACGGCATCGTCACTGTCTGCCGAGTCAATGATCCCATCCCCATCGGCATCATCGCGGGTATCAATTTGACCATCGCCATCAGTGTCGAGGGCAGCAAGTCCTAGCTGGGTAATATCGGGGGTACCATCGTCGTCGCTGTCGAGGTCACGGTAGTCGTAGTAGTAGCCGTCACTGTCGGTATCAGCGGGTAGCGGATCGCCACTGTCGCCAAACAGGCTGTCGTTACCATCGGCGCTATCGACAATGCCATCGCCATCGCTATCAGGGCCATCGACGACACCGTTGTTGTCAGCGTCGATCAGGCCAGGATGTCCCCCCTCAACCAGGTCGCTAACGCTATCGTTATCACTGTCAAGATCCAAGAAATCGGGGGTGCCATCGCCATCGCTGTCGGGGACAGTTGCTGCAACGCCACCGTCATCGGGGTCAACCGTCGAGAGCAATCCATCGTTGTCGCTATCGGTGCCATCGGCCATGCCGTCATTGTCGTTGTCGGGGCCATCGATAACTTCATTGAAGTCGGCATCGATGAGGCCGCCTTCGCGAACATCGTTGATGCCATCGTTGTCGCTATCGAGATCTAAGCGGTTGATAATGCCATCACCATCGGCATCTTCAGAGCCTTCGATGCTATCGAGAATGCCGTCATTGTCATCGTCGAGGTCTTCGATATCGCGGATGCCGTCGCCGTCGGTGTCTAAGCCGCTCAGAGCAGCCGGTAAACCCAGCCCACCGAAGAGGGCATCTTGCAGGTCGGCACTATCGGGGATGCCATCGCTGTCGGTATCGATGGTGTCATCAACACGGCCATCATTGTTGGTATCCAGCGTGGGAAAACCTTGTTCAACAATGTCATTGGTGCCATCGTTATTACTATCGATCTCACGAAAATCACCAATGCCATCGCGATCGCTATCCGTGGGGTTAGGATCATTCAGATCGCCGTAGAAATTGTCGTTACCATCTACGCTGTCTTGGATGCCGTCGCCATCGCTATCTGGCCCATCCACGACGCCATTGTTATCACTATCGACACCACCATTGCCGCCTTCGATCAGGTCGCTGACTGAGTCGTTGTCGCTGTCGAGGTCGCGGTAGTCCGGCACGCTATCGCTATCGGTATCGACGAAGGCAAGTCCGCCTGGTTCTAAGTTGTCGTACAGGCCGTTTTGGTTAGTGTCAGCCGGAACTGTCAACGTACCCGGCGTTTCGGCAAAGATGATCCGGAACTGGTCTACATAGGCTCCGAAGTTGACCAGGTTGAAGTCGAGGGTTCTGCGATCGCTACTGATCGTCAAAGCATCGTTAAACTCTGCAACCCGAAAGGAACCGTTATACCAAAGGTTGCTATCGCCATTAGCTAGATAGTTACTGGCGTTGAGCTTATCACCTACACCACTGCTACGCATCCCGATGATGGCGGCAATGGGCTGGTCAAAGGTGAGGCTGCCGACGGCTGCGGCTGTGTTCGGCGCATCGAAGTGGACGAGATAGCTCTTGACTTCAGTACCGGGGGGAATCCGATCAAGGGTTCCTAGCTGGCTGACCGTCACACTCCCTGTGCTGGGGTCAGGTACCCGGTAATCTATGGCCAGCGCTTGGGTGAGCGTGAGGGTGTCTTCCTCGTAAACCACAGCCGTGCCGGGAGCGCTAGGTAGCGCATTATTCTGGAAGTTGCGGTGACCGACCTGGCCCTGACTGGTGAGGTTACTGGCGTCAATGCCGCCGGATGAGCCTACCAAGTTGACGCTTAGGGAGGGGTTGGGAACGGACGTAAAAGACGGATCGTACTGACCATCTCCGTCTATATCAACGCCATTGGCTTCGATGACGTCGTTAATGCCGTCGTTGTCAGAGTCGAGATCGAGGCTATCGACGATGCCGTCGTTATCGGTGTCGAGGGCACCATTGCCTTCATTGGTATCAATAATGCCGTCGTTGTCGTCGTCAATGTCGGTGGCGTCAGGAACACCATCACCGTCAGTGTCGGTCAGGGCTACGGCGGGTTCTGTGCTGAAAGTGAAGAAGTCACCGTCATTGAAATCAACTGTGGCTTCATAGTTGGCTCCGTTGGTAGTCAGCTCTACTACCCGGTCTACTGTGCCGAAGTTCGGATCACTACTGTGAATGATGATGCTCTGCAAACCGGCAGCCGTCGCTGTAGAAATCTGCACTAAAGCATTGTCAACGGAGCCGGTCTCTTGAACCTTCCAGACTCGACCTAGACGGTTGTTGGTGCCGCCATCGTAGTTAGCATTCAAAGCAACACTACCATCGTTATTACCCCAGACCAGGAAGCTCTCGTCTGTCGTAAAGGCACCGCCATTGTCGATGGTGACAACACCGTCACTGTTGACGCTCTTAGACTTTTGCTGGTCTAGCGAACCGGCATCATCACGGCCAATACCAGCCACATCGCTGTGATAAGCACTATTAGCCGAGGTATCCCAAACAACGGTTGTGCCATCGGCGAGAACGTAGTCGCCTTCTTCAATCGTGGCCTCATTGTCGGTGGTATCGAGCGTGACGCCATACTTGAGTGCCAGATAGGTATTGACCCGCTGACGCTCGGCAGCATCGTGGCGCTCTTGATAGACAACAACTTCTGCAATTTGACCCTGGAAATATTCACCCAGCTGCGGGTCGCCGCCAATGTTGACAAAGTTACCAATGGAGGGACCAATCTTGTCAAAGGTGCCGCCCGATTCTACTTGACCATCAAAGTGGAATGATTTCTCACCAAATGTGTTGTAAGTCCAGTCATAACCAGCGATGCGGGTTTCACCCGAGACCACCGCAAAGGATGAATCATCTTGGCCACCGCCGAAATCATCGAAAGTACCAACCACATCACTGGGTGTAAACCCTAGCTGAGGATTGTTGCTATCAAAGGAAGATGTACCAAAATCGAGCAGGTTACGCCAAGCGCCATCCTGCTCTTGGTTGTAGATCACATAGACCGTACCGTCGTTGCTGTCCCAGGGGTTGGTGTTCGTCAGGTCTGTCTGTAGGCGATCGCTATCAAATCTGACCGAGGAATTGAAGTTAAAGAGTCCACTATCAGCCACATACTCTGGCTGAAGGCTAGCAGTTGCCTGACTCTCATCGTTACCATTAAGGCTTTGATCTTGCCAGGTGCTAATGGCAGCGCCGTCGGTGGTAGTGCCGGTGCCTGCACCCCCTCTAAGCCACATGGTCAAGTTACCTGCCACCCCACCAGGCGCTGTAGCGTTGGTACCAAAGGTGAAGTATTGACCATCGGTGAAATCGACCGTAGCATTGCCACCGACTAAGGCAATTTCATTCACCCCGGTCGCGAAGGTAGGATCATTGCTCACTAGCAAATGCTCAGCCGTATCGTGAGAGACGGTTACGGTATTCACCGTGCCAGTTTCCTGCACCTTCCACACCCGGTCCATGCGGTAATAGCCAGCAGGGGGAGTAAATGTAGTGGGCGTATAGTCTGTGGCGAAGGTGGCAGTCTGATCGTTGTTACCCCAAGTTAGGAAAGAATTGTCGGCCGTGAAAGCACCGCTGCTATTTTCGATGGTGACGACACTGTCGCTGTTAACGCTGTTTGATTTTTGCTGGTCTAGGGCAGAGGCATCGTCACGACCAATACCGGCAATGTCGTTGTGGTATGTCTGATAGGCGGCATTGGATGTCCCCGCCCAAATGGTGGTTCCATTCGAGTCAACATAGTCGTAATTGACTGTGCCGCTGGCCGGATCGTTATCTAGCGTAGTACCCCATTTGAGAGAGATATAAGAGTTAACGCGCTGGCTTTCGGCGGCGGTGAGGTTGCGATCGTAGACCACAACTTCACCAATGGGGCCATCCCATACTTCTACCGCCTCCCAAGAACCAATCTGGAACTGATCGGTAGCCAGTCCGCCATCGGCGAACGAACTCTCGCGAATCTCCAAATCGGGAGCATTAAAGACTTCACCATCAAGGACAATATCTACCCCAGTGTTGCTAAAGATACTGGACGGGTTACTGGCCATATCCCATTCCCAGCTCCAGACATGGGTTTGACCAGCCTGAGGCAGCGTTGGATGAGTATCATTAATAGGCGATGAGCCATTCATCCAGACCAGCTGTGCGCCATTACCCGAGTTGGTGCCCAAGTGTGGATTGTCGATACCAAAGACAACTAGGTTGTCGAAGCCTAATCCCGGTGTGTTGTTGGCTGCCGCGCCAAAGACAGAACCACCCGCTTCAGCTCCGGTCATGAAGGGCGCTAGTTCCAGACCATCGTTTAGCCCGTCAAAAACAACCGTGGGGTTGTAGTTCGAGCCAGCATTGCCAGTGCTATAGGTAGGTTCACGACCTGCCGCTGTGACGGCTACATCGTTACTATTACCGCTTTGGTCGCTCCAGGTGTTGATGGCGGTACCATCGGTTGTGGTCCCAGTACCAGCATCGGCTTTGGTCCATAGTCGAAGACCTGCAGATACCCCGCCGGGAGCTAGAGTCGGCGCTGTTATCGTCGCATCCCGGAAGTCCGCTTCGCTATCGCTGTCACCATCAGGCAGGCCCGCTGCACCCGTATCAAGAGAGCCGTTGGGGTCTGCATATGTCTCACCCGCGCTGACGTTGCCCGACTCAGTCTCATCATCGCCACCTTCGTTATCCGAGTCGGTGTCGAGATAGTCGGGGTTGTCGGTACTGTCGGTATTGACAGGAGAAAGGCCCCCGGTATAAGCACTGTCTACCCCTTGATTACCAGTACCCGCGTCGTTATTGGGCGCGATATAGCTATCAGTGGCTTGGGCTTCGACGTTGTCGGGAATGCCGTCGTTGTCGGAGTCGAGATCGAGGTAGTCGGGGATGCCATCGGTGTCAGTGTCGGCGTTGGTGATAACACTGGCATCAAACTCAACGAAGACAACACCAAATTCAGGCACGACGGGAAGTCCTCCATCTCTTTCAAGCGTCACCTCAACGCCGGTAATGGGTACGCTAGCAAAAATGTCGAAGTCTGCATCGAACAACACATTGTTGCCCGTGACTGTGATTGAGTTACCGCTGACAGTGATATCAGCGTTACCGGATGAATTAACAATCCATTCGAAGCCGGTTGGTGCGCCAAGAGCGGTAAACGTAAAACTCTCGTTTTGAGTGACCAGTGAGGGGTTGAACAGTCCTCCTGCACTAAACCGAACGGTTTGCGCTGAGGCAAACGACATGGTTTGCGAGACACCAGTGTCGTTACGCAAGAATCCGGGGGTACTGCTGAAGGTCATGGTTGCCCCAAGTAGCGGAATCTCTTGGGCGGTCATGGTCGCGAGCGTCGAACCATTCAAGTTTGTAGGGGCATCGAAGGTAACGCCAGCGGCCAGTGGTACCCCAAGCGGATCCGTGGTAACAACTAGGGGCGACGAAATACTTGTCAATATAGTTGGGAGAAGACCAAATCCAGGCGATTGCCCCGGTACAATCTGTGGCTCATTTTCAACGGTATCTAAAATGCCGTCGTTGTCGTCGTCGAGGTCGATAGTATCGTCTACACTATCGCCGTCAGTATCGATCAGTACCTGTGCAAAGCTAGCTTGAGCCGCTGCAGACAGGGCAATATCCGCCTCAATTGCGCCAGCTTTCACTTCTAGGTCAAAGTCTCCTCCGAGGTGAGCTGCCCCTGTAAGATCATTACTAGCCGCCACATCTGCGCCCGTCAGCGCCGAAATCTCATTAACAAAAGACGCCCCACCCGGCCCATCGGCCAAATCACAGCCATAGAACAAAATATCGCCTTCAGCGCCTAAAGCCTCACCCCAATCCGCTAGCTCATCACTGTAGCCATCAATCGTGTCTGCCGAGAGCACCGCATTACCCAGATGCGCCTGCCCCTGACTACCGTGGCTGATGATATGTAGCGCGTCTAGGCCAGAGCGATTAGCCAGCACCTCGGTAATTTGGCTAACGCCATCACCGTCGCCATCGAGAACAACGTACTCTACGCCACGACTCTCAAAGTCAGCAATCAGAGCTTCTTTGTCCTCTACACCCGCGTCAACCACAACCAGCTCTTGTCGAGAGCTAGCCTCGGTCTTCTCAATATCGGGCGCAGGCTCAAACCCACCACCATCTGGAGAAAGCGTACCGGGAAAATTGGCCAGAGCGTCTGCGGAGAAGAGTTGGTTGGCGTTCATGGGTTTAGAAGAAGAGGGGTAGATGGCGGCGGTCGTAGAGGCAGTGGCAAGTGGCGTTTCGTGAAACGCTTGCATCGCTAGAGAAGAATGAGAAGAGAGTGGCTGAGCTGTTTCACACGCTGCCTGTAGAGACATGCAGGTGTCGAGATCCCAGTCACCGCCTTGGGCGGCATTGCCAGTGAGGGTAGTCGAGGCATAGATAGAAGCTCGTGTAAGGGTATGGAGACTGATGAGAAATTCAGAGCCAAGCTCACCGGCTGCGACGTTGCAGCCATAGAGGAAAAGAGAAGGCGCAGCATATACAGCGTCTGTATGGGAAAAAGGAGAAAACCAAGCCACTAGCTGCTCACCGTAGAGTTCGAGCGTGCTAGGGCTTAGTTCGGTATGGCCAAGGTATACACAACCAGCAGAGCCATGAGAGAGAATGTGGATTTGATCGATTGGCTGTCCTTCGCTGTAGCGACGCTGAAGAAACTGCGTGATTTGATGGACACCATCTGTTTGCGTATTCAGCCGACAAACAACAACGCCAGGTTTGAGACCTTGTAAGAGAACTGACGCCTCTTCAACATTTTCATCAACAAATAGAACTGAGCTCTCATCGGTGAAGCTCGTTTTGGAAAAAGTTGTCATTACGATTTTCAAAGGAACGAAAACAATATGAATGAGAAGAAGAGGCGTAACGCGCGACGAAAGCATAAGCGGATCGACCCACCCCGCCCTACGGGCACCCCTCCAGAGGGGATCTACTTCAGGCGATGATATTAAAAGCGCTCTATTGCGGTCCGGTCACTCCACGCAGCCAGGAAAAATCCCCTCTAGGGAGGGGTGGGCGCGAAGCGACGGGGTGGGTCCGCAACGTAGGCTATCAGCCGATGTCTCATAGTTGTGTATACGTGGGAGAAAATTTGAGTGCGCAACAACCAGCCTTTCCCAAACCTATTAATCAGAAAATGCCCATCCTGATATTTCAGGGACACGCCATCTCGCATCCCTGAAACATCGATTCTTACTTTTGGTCTTTAGTCTTTTATTAACAATTCAGCAGCGCAGCCTAACCTCCTGCCGCTGTAGCTGCCTGACTATCAAACAGCAGCTAGCTCTGCAGAGCGCAACAACCGGTTACCCACCAAGTCGCAATAGGTATCAATCCCACTCTGCCACTGACCCAACAGATTTTTGAGATCGTCCGTGCGTTCTGATCGGGAGTCACCCTGCAAAGCATAGTGACAGTTGCCAGAGTACAGCAAAGCTGAAATCGTTTGACTCTCTGGTAGTCGAGCAGTGCCTTCTTGAATAGAGAGGTTGAGCATGCCGCGCTCAATCTGATACGCCAAAGTCAGCGAAGCCTTAGCCAACTCAGGCATGTCTCGCTGAACGCTATCAGTGAGTAGCGTGGACCGCAGAAAATCAGCCGCGCCTGTTTCCTCTTCTGGAAAGCTCACCATGCCAGTCGGATTAATTCCCAGCGCCCGATAGTCAATATTTGGTAGCGCCTCCATCCACTTCGCCATCAGGTCTGCAACCTGTAGCTCATGGATTTGCTTTCCCAACACCAGCTCAGAGAGCACAATGCGATTGGGCTGTACCACCAAGCCAATCCCATTTTTGAACAACATCTGTACGCCGTTGCGCTGATACACAGGCTGGCGCATCACTTCCCAATCAGTCGGAAAAATAGCGCTGTAATCAAACAGAGACGGATTGAGGATAGCCGGGTCTAGATTGCTAGCTTGAAGAACAATAGCGACTTCTTGGATATCGAGAGACTTAGTCATGATGTGTTCCATAGTAGATGGGAGGATTTTTTGACAGATAACGAATTTTCTAGCCGAGTGTTGGATTTGCAAGGGCTATCTTCAACACAAAAATCTGCCCAAAAAGATATAAATTTTGGCTTCTGACTTCAGCCAAGCCAGAAGCTTTTTGCTTGATGGTTTAAACACAAATCCTCTTGGATTATGAAAATAACAACTAGCTTCTATATGAGGTAACCGTAATTCTGCCTGGCTTTAAGGGCAGCTAATCACGCCAGTCGCCTGCCAGTTGAAGTGTAAAGATTTGCTGCAATCTCTAGGGGATACATCTGTTGGCTTCGTTGATAAATGGAGCGTCGCTGAGAGTGCGATCGCCCATAGCATCAATGGCAAAGAACGTTACAGATAGATCGTTCTGCAGGGTCAGCAAATCTTGAACCAGAACAGATTCCATACCGCCCGTTAGCACCGGATCTGCGCCCGTTAACTGAATACCAAGCGGGGCGAGATTATCCGCAATGATGAGACAAGCGGCGGCATTTGAATCAGGGGCCGAAGTAGACGTGATCTCAATATCAGGACCTGCACCATTGTCTGAGAGATCGTTGTCGATAGCACTAAAAATAGGAAGCTCCGCTGAGTCTTCTAGCTCAACTACAATTGCTTGGCCATCATTGCCGCGAATTATGTTTTCACTAATGCCAGCATCTCCTGTCTCCGCTTCTGTACGCCATTCTTGAATAGTTGTGTTCTGCGCTAGGGAGCGAATACCATCGCCTGTATTATTGATGATTTGGTTGCCGCGGATGACCAGCTCCTGGGCTCCCGAATCAGCAAAGGTAATATCTATACCGTTACCCGCGTTGCTAGAAATGGTACTGTCTCGAACCACTATCTCCTGTGCGCCGACCGACTGAATAGAGCCACCACTTGCCACAGGACGACCGCTAATCACTTCTAGTCCGTTGCCACCGCCACTGGTAATGACGCTGTTATCGCTCATGTTGAATTCTTGAGTATGAGCCCCTATCTCGCTTAGCAGCCGAACACCCGCCGCACCGCTCGTTAAGCCGCTGCTCTCAACCCTCACGCCAGAGAGGAGGATTTCTTGAGTAGCGCTGCGGAACAGGCTGTCTCCGGTTGCCTGTATGACAATCCCTTCATCAGTGCTGTTGCGAATACTGTTGGCTAGCGGCACGCCAGTCGGCGTACCCAAACTGGTGTTAATACCGGCATCAGGACTAACTGAAATGCTCTGGATCGGCGATTCGAGGCTGCTCGCCTGCGCCAAGAATTCCATGCCAACGCGGTTGTTGTTCAGCTCAAAACCTGCGATCGCAATCTCCAAAGGTCGGGCCGTTTGCGCATTTTGAACAAAGATACCGCGATCAGCAGCATTGTTAATTTGGTTAGCTAAGAGAATGGCACTACCGCCAACATTGTCTAAGAAAATGCCGCTACCCCCTGCGTTCTCAATCAGGTTATTGCGTAGCTCAACATTGTTCACCTCGCTGGCCGTGACCCCATGGTTATCAGCATTTTGAATTTGGAAACCTGCCAACACCGTACTCTCACCCAGCGTGACCAGATCAGCCGCGCCGCCGGTAATCACTGGGAAGACTCCGTCATTAGACTCGGGCAAGGAAACCGCTACCCCAGTCGCATTAGCATCGCCGCCACTGACGTTAAAGTTTTGCTCAGCTGCGAAGGGTAGTCGAGTAGCTGTCGTCGGGAACCCAGGGAACGGCATCCCGGCAATGATTTGCTCCGGGCCTTGAGAGAGCACTCTTACTCGCTCTGGGATAGCAAATCCAGGAATAGCTGCGGTCGGTGCGCTTTCGCCATCGACATAGACAATCGTGTTGCCATCGCTATAGGTAGCAGCATCGCTGTTGATTAGCGCGATCGCACTTTCTACTGTCCCAAACGGACTTTCAAAGGTACCTGCCCCTGCACCAGCCCCCTGCGCCAAATCCACATGGATAAAGCGATAGTCAGCCTCTTCTTCCGGGTTTTGGAGCGCGGCAACATCCGACTCAACGAACATCTCTGATTCTTCAATCACATTCACCGCAACACTGCTACGGCGAGTAATCGGATCTGCCAGATGAATCGGGGTCCCTTGGTCAGCCGCATCCCTGCTGCCGCTACCCCGCCCTGGAAAACTCGCACTAATAGAGAAAACAACGCTCGTATCAAACAGAGCGTCATGCTGAAGCGCTAAACCCGCGTTAAAGTTAGAGGCAAAATCAGCCGCTAGCCGCAGCTGTCCCCCTAAGCTGCTCTCTTTTCCCGAGAGCCAATAGCCGCCCACATATCCGCGCAGCGCCCCGTCATCCCAGCGAGTTAGCTCAGTGCCTATTTCCGCATCAAACCCACCTAGCGCATTCTCTTGCTGCAAAATCCGCTGACGCTCTCGCACTGCCGATAGCACCAGCTGATTGCCTTGAAACCCGCTGCCGGATTGAATGACAGTATCCGTGTCAATATTTTGAATGGTGTGGGTGCGATCGCCAATCGGCAGATAGCCATTAACGCGAAAATCCACATCTTCATTCATCTGTTCGTAGCCCGCCGCCACCTGATAAAAGGTCGCGCCATCCGTTGCGCGACTATCCATCCCAATGTAGCCACCACGTACCACGTTATCGCTCGGATCATAGCGTCGATGCCCCACACTGAGGCTGACGCTAGGCTCGTCTTCAATCAGCTGCACAGCCCCTTCTAAGAAGGTGATATCTTCACCCTCCGTTTGAACCAGTGGCACAAATGCATTTACGCCGAGAATCTCATCAAAGCCCGCACTAGACGTCGTCACACTGGCCCCAAACCGAGCCGGAATTTCTAGCTCTTGAGCGCTAGCACTGACCTCAGCAGGCGGCATTGAGTCTTCGACAGCGCCTTGAGCTACAGATGTCTGAGCAGGGCGGAGGCCGACCGGCACAGGTTTTGAGGAGCTCTCAGCTCTATTGTGAATGAATAACTGATCCGGCTTGACAACAGAATGACTATTACCAGGCCAAGCAGCCGATGCTACCGAGGAAATTGGAGTTGTCTGAGAGAGCAAGACAGCAGGCGGAGCTGACGTCTGCAGCGGATCTTCTACTGGAGATCCGCCTTTAGCGATAAGAGCGTCTATCGTTTGCTCTGTAGCGATCGCCGAGCCAGGCCAAGCTAGAAAAGCACCCGAAACAAGCAGGAATAAAGATTTTGGCAGGCTCAGCTTTAAGTATTGCCAGAGAGGTTTAGACATGGGGTTGAACTACCGATGCAAGCGGGAACATGATTTGTGAGAGAGGTAGGACGAGAGGAAGCCTTCTGAGAACCCCCAATTACTGAAAAGAAAACATCTAGGCTTAACGCATGCGTCTGTCTTCTTCATCCAGACTTTGTCCAAACAAGTATTCCCGCTGCTAGAGCTATTGAACTTGCGTGTAAACAATGAAACTTGATTATTCTCAGACCCGAAGAAGTACGGAACTCATTGAATCAGCGGCTCATCTCGCAGGTGGCTTTAGCCAACCTCGGATACAGACAGAGTTGTCTATCATTGGCTAAATGACCTAAAAACTGGCGCTGCGCTTATGAAAGTTCCGATGAAAGCCGCTGTCATCTATCGCTATGGTGCGCCTGATGTTTTTCAAATGTCAGAAGTAGAACGTCCGACGATTCAATCAGATCAGCTACTGGTGAAAGTGTTTGCTAGCAGCATTAATCCGATTGAGTGGAAAATGCGCAAGGGCATGCTTACACTACTGACGGGTAGCGGCTTTCCGCTCACACTGGGCTTTGACGTCTCAGGTGAGGTCATAGAAGTGGGCACTCAGGTCACTCGGTTCAAACCAGGCGATCTGATTTATGCCTGTATGAATCAGCTAACGGGAGGAGCCTACGCCGAGTACGCCGCCGTCTCCGAAAAAGTGGCGGCACTCAAGCCGACTAATATGACGCATGAGGAAGCCGCTGCCGTGCCTTTAGCAGGAATGACAGCACTGCAAGCGCTGCGCGACGAAGGCACATTCGAGTCAGGACAAAAGGTACTGATTAACGGAGCCTCTGGTGGCGTTGGCACCTACGCGGTACAAATTGCAAAACTGCTGGGAGCGTCAACAATTGCAGGGGTATGCAGTAACAAGAACGTAGAGCTTGTGAAAAATCTAGGCGCTGACTCGGTAATTGACTATACTCAGCAGGATTTTACCAAAAGCAGCGTCAAATACGATATTGTTTTCGATGTGGTGGGCAATCGCTCCTTATCAGAGTGCAAATCTGTCCTACAACCGCAGGGAATATACGTCACAACGCAGCCCTATCCCGGCAACTATCTCAAAAGCGTTCTCTCTTTAATAGGGTCCACTCAAAAATACAAAGTCATTTTACTCAAGTCCAGCGGATCAGATTTGGAATATCTCAAAGCGCAGATTGAGGCAGGAAAGATGCGCTCAGTAATTGATAGCACCTATCCATTGGAGAAGATGGCTGACGCGCACACCTATGCAGAAGCGGAGCGTACCGTTGGTAAGAATGTAGTGGCGATCGCCTAGTCTCCCAGCTAGCTAGCATCCTGCCTCATCAGCAATGTCCGTAAAATTAACAGACTAGAGATGTTTTTATCAACAGATTTGATCTAGAATTGTTGCTGAGTTTTCTATCGAGTTTTCTATCAAACTTTCCATCTAGGGTTATCTATGAATCAAACTGTTTTACCTCAGCTCCAGACAATTGAAACTGAGCTTGCCTCGCAAGAAAGCCAGCTCACCGCCCAGCTCACGGCAGTTCGAGAAAAGCTGACTGGCATTCGCACTGTCATGCCCATGTTCCGAGGGGCTGCTGATCTCAAAGAAGAAGCCCCTGCCATAGAAGTACCGGCCATAGAAAAACCGACCATAGAAAAACCGGCTGTATCAGAGGTATCTGCGCCAGTTGCGCCAAAGAAAACGACGCCAAAGAAAGCAGCTCAAAAGAAAGCGATCGCCAAACAAAAAACCACCCCCCAAAAGGCATCTGCCAAGAAGAAAGATGGCAGAACCGCCGCTTGGCAAAAGTACACTCGCCCAGGCGTCAAAAACGAGTCCATTCCCGATGCAGTGAGGCTGATTTTAGAAACTCAGCCCAGCAAAGAATTCAAAATAGCGGAAGTCATGGAAGCCCTCTTCCAGGAGGGGATGCCAAAAGCACAATATCTAAAGGCCCGTAACCGCATCTCGAACGTACTCTCAGGCGGTGTCCGCGCCGGAGACTGGCATCGGGGAGCGCGAAGTACCTACCGCCTAACAGCTGCTTAGAGCACGGGTGGGTAGCTGGCTCGCCTTTAGATAGCTGAGCTGTCTACATCGCCTTAAAGTCGCATCGTATAGAGATAACGAGTTCAAGGACTGCCGATGATTGCCACACAAGACAATCCCTCCCAGCTCACCCCCGAAGAATACTTTGCTTGGGAAGAAAAGCAGCTCGAAAAACACGAATATATCGACGGCGAAGTCTACGCGATGAGCGGCGGCAGCGTCAATCATGGCCGAATTTCTGTTCGGTTTACATCCATGATTGACGCTCATTTAGAGGACGGCGATTGCATCACTGGCAATTCTGACATTAAGGTAAATATTGTTGCCGCCAATAGCTATACCTACCCAGATGTCAGCGTCACCTGCGACAAACGGGATCAGACGACCCCTCAATATATTACTTATCCTTGTCTCATCATTGAGGTTTTATCCGACAGTACAGAGGCTTATGATCGAGGTGGCAAGTTTAGACTGTATCGGAACAATCCTGTTTTACAAGATTATTTATTAGTAAGCACTGCGCGCATTGAGATGGATTTGTATCATAAGAACGATGCGGGTGAATGGATCATTTCGAGTTACGAAGAAGGAGATATCGTAACGCTAAAGAGCATCGATCTTAGCTTTCCGATTGAACAAGTCTATCGCAACCTTGTGTTAACCCCAGAAGATGCCTCTGCATCTGACGCGTAAGCAGACTACCATGAGAGTTAGAGCGCTCAGACCATCCTCTCTGAACTGTATAGAAAACTGTATCTCTTTCACTCTTATGGACAATTCAGCCCTAACGCCAGATCAGATTATTAAGCGACTCAACTGGCGCTATGCCACGAAAAAGTTTGATCCCAATCAGAAAATTTCAGCCGATGATTGGCAGGCGCTAGAGCAAAGTTTGGTACTTGCCCCGTCTTCTTTTGGCCAACAGCCCTGGAAGTTTTTTGTCATTCGCAACCCTGATATACGTCAACAGCTCCTTGAGCATGCTTGGAATCAGTCTCAGGTGGTGGATGCCTCTCACTTTGTTGTTTTGGCAATCAAAACTGGGATCGATGATGACGATGTAGATCGCTATATTGATCGGGTGGTAGAGGTTCGTCAGACGCCAAAAGGGAAGTTAGAAGGGCTCGAATCTGCCATCAAAGGATTTCTGCAAGATCCGCCCTATCCCCTTCAGCCTGATGCGTGGTCAGCGAGACAGCTCTATATTGCGCTGGGCTTCTTTTTGTATAGCGCCGCGTTGCTGGGCATTGATGCTTGCCCGATGGAGGGATTTATCCCCGATAAGTTTGATGAAATCCTGGGGCTCTCAAGTCAGGGCTATGCAGCAACTGTGCTCTGCGCGGTCGGTTATCGAGCTGAGGCGGATCAGCTCGCTGATATGGCAAAGGTTCGCTATAAAACGGAAGATATGGTGCAGTACATCGATTAGTGGGCGATCGCAAAAGCACTTCTAATTTATCCGGTGATGAAGAAAAAGGAAGAATGTGCTTGAGTTCAGCAGGGTCTATTAAACTGTGAGGGAACTTTCATAGAGCTGAAGTGAGTGAGCGGTGCATGGTGAGTCTAGAAGCAATTGAGCTGAAGTTTGTGTTGAAGCTGCTCGGATGCGAGGGCTATCGCAGCAAACTGTCAGGCATAACGCTAAACAAGGCAACAAAAGCGTCTGATCGCGATCGCATTTGCGAAGCTCTAGGCTCTAAAGGGCTAGTAGAGTACGAAAGTGAAATCGCAAATTTTGCGATCGCACCACCGGGCAAAACGCTGCTTGCCCTAGATACCACTAGCCTGCCCGTCACACCCGATGAGCTGAAAGTGCTACAAGCCTGCAAAGGCACAATGACGCCTGGCAAACTCGGTACAAAGGTGCCAGCGGGCGATCGCCAAAGAATCATCGCCAGCTTGGCCGAGCGGGGAATGCTCAAAATATCTAAGAATACTCTGAAAGAGGTTTGGTTGAGCAGCCAAGGTCAGCAGTTTTTGCTGGAAGATTACGATCCAAAAGGAAATTCCTTGGCGGCGACAGCGACCATGTTGGGCCACTACGTCAGATTCCTACGTGAAAATCTAGGGCAGCCTTCGAGACAGAAATTGCCCACTAGCCAACCTCAAGGACAGCGGCCTCTCAGTCAGCCCGGTAGTCAGCCAAACAGCGCAATGCCGATTGGATCGCAGACAAAACCTGATGCTCAAGCCGTTTTGCAACAGATCAAGCAGCTAGATCGTCTAGTAGGGAACAAGAATTATTTGCCGATTTTTCATCTGCGGAGAGAGCTTCAGCCACCGCTCACACGCGAAGAGCTAGACAACATGCTGTATGCCTTACAGCGAGAAGGACAGATTGATCTGAGTAGTTTGCACGATCAAGGTCAATATACAAAAGAGCAGATGTCTGCTGGAATTCGCCAAGACAATGGCGGCTACCTCTTTTTCGTCAGTGTTCTATAGCTTCTATACATTGGCAATCAGTCATAGGAAAAAGCAATTACAACACAGAGAATTTCAGCGTGGCATCTTTAGAGAAATTAATTCGCAAAAATCTAAATCCATTCGATCCAACGACTTTCAAGCCAGGTAACTTTTGGAAGGAAAGCCAGGACGAGTCACAAGAAGTCACCGCTATCCACGAGCATGTAGTAGATAGTGTAGAAC
>JBAUIB010000089.1:0-1843 GCA_049680585.1 Phormidesmis sp. | reverse complement strand
GATGCCCTACGTTAGCGTGAACGGCGTTGACCATTATTACGAGTGGATCTCAAGCCAAGACCATCCTGGTAATTATGCAAAGCCAGTGATGGTTTTTTTGCATGGTTGGGCAGGCTCTGCTCGCTATTGGGAGTCAACGGCTAAGGCGATTAAATCTGACTACGACTGCTTGCTGTATGACCTAAGGGGATTTGGGCGATCGCAAAGCGCGTCCCCTGCGCAAATGGCTGCCAATCCCTCACTCAGCTCGCTAGAAAGCTTCGCAGATGATCTTTTAGGCTTGCTAGATGCGCTCGGCCTAACCCAGCCCGTCTATATCAACGCTCACTCGCTAGGGGGAACAGCAGGACTGTACTTTTTAGATCGCTATCCCGAGCGGGTCACGAAAGCCATTTTGACCTGCAACGGCAGCTTTCCCTATCAGAAATGGGCCTTTGAAGCCTTTTATTTTTTTGGACGCTATGTCGTCGCCTTTCGCCCCAAATGGCTCGGGCAAATTCCGCTGGCTCCCCAGATGTTTATGTCACGCTTTTTAAAGCGAGCCATTCCGCTGGCTGAGAAAAAAGCCTTCCTTAACGATTTCTTGATGGCCGATGGCCCCACCTCAATGGGGACGCTCAAGGCAGCAGTGAGTAAACACGCCACTGAGGTGATGCCGGTTGCGTTTTCAGCGCTCAAGGTGCCAACGCTGATGATTTCCGGAGAGTACGATAAAATAACGCCCGCAAAGCTAGGCCAGCAGGCGGCTGAAATGAGCGAGCAAATGCAATACGTGCTGATGCCCAATACCGCCCACTTCCCCATGTTGGAAGATGCAGAAAACTACCTAAAGATTACGCAGTCGTTTCTAAACGGAACTGAAAAGCCTGTTGGCGCTGAAGCCTAAAGCTGATGCGTAAAACTTAGGTAGTCGTTAGTCGTTTAGCCTAGTCGTTTAGTCCTGACTCCCAATCCTCAACGTAGCGATTGTTGTAGGTCACTCTGCGGGCTCGTGCTCGTTGGTCTCTAGCACTGATTTCACTAAGACGATCTTCCGAGGTAGAGCGAGCTGAAGTCTCTTCGGTATTCAGCTGTCGATTGATGTCATCTAGCTTGCTTTGGAAATCGTCAATTTCGCTGCCGATGGCATTGAGTGTCGTTTTTTGAGCATTTTGCTCACTCAATACCATGACAAGATATTGATTCAAGTCAACCCCTTCGCGCTCAGCCGCTTCTGCGAGCTTACGGTGCAAAGTCTTTGGCATTGTCAGCAGTGTTTCGCCGCTGTAGTCAATTTCTTGGGCTGGCGGCTTATCAGCCGCGATGGGAGAATTACTCATACCGTTTATAGTCCGTTTGATGTCGTTGACGTACCTGCATAGAAGTGAGCCAAGAGAGTCTAAGGCAAAAGCAGCACTAAACAGGCGATTCACTATCTTAATTTAATCCCCTAATCTAACCCTAACTCGCGTTTGAGGCGGCCAATGGATTTTTCACCGATGTAGTTTTCGCAGCGGATGATCTCTGGCGGACGAATAATATCGTTGCGGGCGGCGAGGAGGGCTTCTTTAATCGCCGGGTAGCTAGCGGTGTCAAGCGCGACGATTGTCTGAGCACTGCGGACCACAGCAGATAGCTTTTGGGTGTCTTCGGTTTGGGCGGTCATGACTAGAATGTCGTCGCCCCGCAGGCTGTAGGAGAGCACTTCGGCGATACGAATGATGCCGCTGCTCAAACTCACGAGCCCTAAGCAGGTGTCTTTGGGCAGATTTTTTAGCAGCTCGCGCTCTTTGGCGTAGTCGTAAATGTCGATGGGAATGACACGGACGGATTTTGGGGCAGCGATCGCCTCTGCTTCATTCAC
>JBAUIB010000088.1:0-2570 GCA_049680585.1 Phormidesmis sp. | reverse complement strand
GTCTTTACCCTGGCTACCATGAATGACATCGTCGCCCGAGCCGCTGGTGATTGTGTGAGTGCCAGTATCCGGATCAGCCGAAGCACTATCGCCAGCATAAATGATGTTGTTGCCCTCACCGCCACTGAGCGTATCAGTGCCACTCCCTCCTTTTAGCGTATCGTTACCTGTTCCACCCTCAAGAGTATCGTTGCCACTATTGCCTTCTAACGTGTCGTCCCCAGACTCACCGCGCAATGTGTCGTTGTCGCTGCCACCATAGAGATTGTCGTTTCCACTGCCGCCATAAACCAGATCATTTCCACCATTGGCGTAAACCGTGTCATTACCACCAAAGACATGAATTCCGTAATAAGAGCCATAGTCTCCACTATTCCAATAAAGATCAGTTCTAGCACCGTCGCTTGATCCATACCATGTGTCACTGCCGCTGCCAACATTCCAGTAGACATAGATAGTACCGCCACCAATGTCATCTCCCTGTCCACCGAAGTTATCTGGCCCGACATAAGTCTTACCATCCAAACGGATAACAAACGCTGCAGGAACACCGCGAAATTCATCTACATCAGGATCACCGTCAAAGCGATCATCATAGGAACCTGGCCCGTAAATACTCCAATCGTCTTCGTCATCTTGCGGCCATCCATCGTTATCGACAACTCGAATCGAACCAGGATTAGCCTCATTAATTGTGACAAGCGTGAAGGCTTCTTTCGACTCACTCGTCAGCATTTCTACTTCTGTTTGAATATCTCCAACAGAAGCTTCAAGCTGCCAATCTGCGCTGACAGCAGTTCCCGTTAAATTTTCTGAGGCGGCAACATCTGCGCCGATTAGCTGAGACAGCTCTTTTACAAAAGCCTCGCCGGTTTCGCCTGCGGCTACATTACAGCCGTAGAGCAAAAAATCAGCTTCAGGTACTAGGGCTGACTGCCAACTTTGTAGTAGCGCTGCATTCTCTTGGAGTGTCTCTGGGTTCAAGACCGTATTGCCCAGCATAAGGGCGGCTTCTGTACCGTGTGAGAACAGATGAACCGCGTCTAAGTTTTGATGCTGGCTCAAGACTTCGCTGATGTATTGCACACCGTCTTCACCAAACGGAATGGTGTAAACCTGACCGTCAAAGTCTTTCAGGGCTAAATCATTTTGTGAAAGCGAAGCATCAATAAACGCAATAGACTGACTCATAACAATTTAGCCTTTCAATAAATCTGATAAATAGAAACAAACATACGCAAGACTCTGTGAAGCGCACAGATGCACGCTCCAACAGATCTTTTTTCAAAATCTTGGGCTCTAGCTGACTCGAGCTTCAGCCAACTAACTAAAATCAGTGATTAGCGCTCAGTGCAAGCTGTGGCTGCTCAGCCATTTGCGCAATTTCAACAGTTTTGACAAACTTTGTACTGATTGTGTTCATGTAGTGTTCGGCATCTGATTGAAGATGCCCGAAACAAGACGATAAATAGCGACACTTTTCTTCAGCCGTATCGCCCTTGGCTGCGTAGCCATAGCGACCGTTGAAGAGCACTATCGAGATTGTCTCTTCTGTTTTGGTTTGCAGCATGGCTTCAGTGAGCGCTAGCTGCAGTGGGGCACGTTCGCTTTTGTAAACAAGGTTGAGCGCGGCGCGATCGCATCCCTCTTGCCAAGGACCAGAGGCTAGCCATTTTTCACATACGTACTGACCTGCCGGATAGTCTGTAGGTAGGTATCCTCTCAGGGTAAATGTAAAGCCTTTATATTGTAAATTCGGAAAAGCACGGATATATTGCTGAGCGATATCAGATGCTGCGTGCAGCCGAATATCTCCTTCAAGCGGTTCTATAATGACAAACTGACGGCCCTCTGCAACGATATTGACGCCGTTTTTGAAGGCAATTTGTGCGGCGCTAGGGCCATAGACCGGCTGCTTAGCAGTCTCCCAGTTAGCCGGAATCACACCGCTATAGCGCAAAATATCGAGATTTAGCATTGCCGGATTGAGATCGGCAGCGGCGATCGCAATGGCACAGTCTTGAACCAAAAAGTCAGAATGCATCCAGATTCGTTGGTATATTGCTGAAGGTACTATTCCCACTCTGGCCATTGTAAATAACCCATATAGCTCAGAAGAAAGGTTTCGATATGGCGATGCAGCTCTCTCAGGTTGTTCCTTTTGGCCGATCCTATGATGAATATGTCGAAATGTTTTCTCTCGATCGAAACGACTTGAGCAAACCAATTCTCAGCGTTGCGGATGGGCCCGCGAGTTTCAACGCAGAAGGAACTGCAAAAGGTTACCGCATTCAGTCTGTTGATCCACTGTATGAGTTTTCCGGTGAGGAGATTCGCGATCGCTTCTACGCCGTACGAGATGACATCATTCAACAGATCAAAGACAGCCCAGAAGATTGGGTGTGGCGCTACCATCGCTCGCCTGATCAGCTCAAAGAGCGGCGATCGCAAGTCACCGAGCGTTTTTATACCGACTACGCAGATGGCAAACGCCAAGGCCGATACACCACTGGCGAACTGCCAAGCCTACCGTACAAATCAGGCGCTTACGATCTAGGGCTGTGCTCGCA
>JBAUIB010000087.1:0-2314 GCA_049680585.1 Phormidesmis sp. | reverse complement strand
GCGTAAGAGCAACTACTAGAGTCTCATTATCTAGGCTTTTCGATACCCTGCTGGAAGAGTGTCTCAAACGATGTCTTAAATCATCTTTCTTACAAGACCTAAAGGATAGTGAGACGTAATTGACCATACCTTCAACAGAAAAAGAACACCCTCTAGATCTTCTCAACTTGTGCGTTAGCAGTAGAGTAGGCTCTCACAAAAGCATCTTTGATTTGCTGCTTGAGTTTGTCCATCTCGATAGGATGACTCTGCTTACCGCCCAGACTCGTCTGGTGAGTATAAGCGATAATCAGCGGTGAAACCAGCATGATAGCTGCGGCACGAAGGTCTATGTCTGAGCGCATCTCCCCTCTTTCTTGGTGAGCGCGCAGCCGGTTAATTGCTGCCTGCACAATCGGCTCTAGCCCATCTTTTACGAAAGCAGGGCCGACCCTATCGTGGTTAATACCTTCTGAGAAGCCAAGACTTAGAAGATCGCCAACGTCATAATCCTCCAAACCGACTGACAGATGACCTATAGCTTGCTCTATAGACGCTTCAAAGCCTTCAGTTGGTTCAGCCAGGATACGAAGGGGTTCCTCTCCTTCTATTCGCTTGGCTTCAAGAATTGCCACGATCACATCGTCTCGCTTACCGAAGTGGTGCGAGAGCGTTGCTAGGCCAACTTTACCGGCAACAGCCATCTCCCGCCACGAGATAGGTCTGCCGCCACCTAGCCGCATCTTTGTCCAGATCCGCGAAAGGATTTCAAGCTTGCGCTGTTGAGAGTCTTTGTTAGCGGCACCTTTAGTTCGTGGCATAGCGAGCTTAATTTATTAGATCAAATGATCAAAAGAATGATAGATTAGGTCAAACGATATACTCTATTGGCCATGATGCAATCCTATCTTTCAATCGACGGTATTCGAGCAGTTCTCGTGCTTTTCTTTGCAGTTGCTCAAGCTGCTATGGCTTACTGGCCAGAAATTAGGGGATGGCAGAATACTATCGCTTCCCGTTCTCAGAAGCTGGATACGCTGGTTGTGCCGTTTGGCCCTTTCTTTGCTATCTGGGTAGTCATTTTCTTAAGCTGCTTTGGGTTTGCGTTCTGGCACGGGCTACCTGGAAACCTAACGGACTATACGCTGCGTCGTGTCGGTTGGTTAGCTGTAATTCTCTTTGCGACCAACACGTTGTGGGAGTACTACGTGCTAAAAAGAGGCTTTGATTGGGGGAGCGTTGCCATCATCAGCAGCGAGCTGATATTGGCTGTCTCTGCTGTTTGGCTTTCTTCAGCTACCAACAATGTCGAAGGGGTCGCCTTCTGGTTAGGCAGAGCGCCACTCTACTTCTTTGCAGGATGGGTATCAGTTGCAGCCTTTACGAATCTCTCTTCCACTCTTTTGATGTACAACTCAGGTCTGGACCCTAATGGTCGCAAGGGTGCAGTGCTCTTAATTTGCATCGCTAGCATCGTGGCAACTACCGTAGCTGGTGCCTCTAGTTCTATAGTCTTCGCAGTGGCAGCGGCCTGGGGATTTCTAGGTATTGCTTACGGCGCTAGAACAAAACAAGAAACTGAAGTTGCTGTCCTTTCTCTCTGTGCATCTATGGCCGTACTGGGAAGCTCCAGAATGTTCTAGCCGTAGGGTTACTGCGATGTTTGCTTAAGCTGCGGCGCAACTTGTCGATAGTAGGTAGAACGCGAGCATCCCACCTGCTCGCAAATCTGATTTATCGTCAGCTCGCCCGCGTCAGCCAGTGCGATCGCCACCTTCACCTGGCTCTCGTCCAGCGACTTCGGTCGGCCACCTTTGCGGCCACGTGCCCGCGCCGATGCTAATCCCGCCATCGTTCGCTCTCGAATCAGGTTCCGTTCGTACTCCGCCATCGCGCCGATGACAGAGAAGACCATCTTGCCAGATGCCGTAGAGGTGTCGAAGCCATCCTGAACGCTGGCGAAGTCTACGCCCTTTTGCTTCAAGTCCTCGATGATGCTCAGCAGATGACTGAGCGATCGCCCCAAACGGTCGAGCTTCCAAATCACGAGGATGTCGCCTTTGCGGAGCTGGCCTAGCGCTTTGTCCAATCCAGGACGCTCAGCTTTCGCACCGCTCACACCGCGATCGCTAAGAATCTTCTTGCAGCCTGCCTGCGTCAAAGCATCGGTTTGAAGGTCTAGATTTTGGTCAGTTGTCGAAACTCGGGCGTAGCCTATTTTCACTGTGTTTCAAAACTCGCTGAACGCGCTTATTTTTGACACTTTGATTATGACACAAGTTTTGGTGCATAAATAAGGCCCTCTAGACCGCTAATTTGGGGGTTCGGCTGATAG
>JBAUIB010000086.1:0-2388 GCA_049680585.1 Phormidesmis sp. | reverse complement strand
GGCGTCAGCCACAGTGAAACCGAATATACTTCGCCCCAGCAGTGTGTGCAGGGAGCAAATGTCTTACTGCATACCCTATGCCAGCTAGATCATCACTATCGGTGCTCTCAATAGCCCGCTTTCTCGCTCAATGTTCAGCTGATTTTCATGATTGCTCACTTTCGCCTAAGCTCAAAATAGTTGCTGGTAACGTCAATATGGTCCTTGAAGCTCAGCCCCAAACCCAAGCTGCTCAAACGGAAGTCGTTCACCCTCAATCAGTTTCACGGACAACGAAACAAAATATTGCCAGCGAAGCAGCGGGCGTTTCACTGCGTTCAGTCACTAAAAAATATGGTAATTTTACCGCCATTGAAAACATCTCGCTGGATATTCCAGCCGGGAAGTACTGTTGTTTGCTAGGGCCGAGCGGCTGCGGGAAAACAACGGCGCTGCGGATGATTGCAGGCCACGAGGCAGTGACAAGCGGTGAAGTGTTGATAGGCGATCGCCCTGTCACCCATCTGCCCCCGGCCAAGCGAAACACCGCCATGATGTTTCAAAGCTACGCCCTGTTTCCGCATAAAACCATCTGGCAAAACGTCGAATTTGGCCTGAAGATGAAGGGTATTGCCAAACCAGAGCGATCCAAACGAGTCGATGAGATTTTAGAGCTGGTCGGGCTCAGCCACACCGCCGAGCGTAAGCCCAATATGCTCAGCGGCGGGCAGCAGCAGCGAATCGCACTGGCTAGGGCCTTAGTCAACCGTCCGCAGGTGCTGATGCTAGATGAGCCGCTCAGCGCCCTAGACGAGAACCTACGCGTGCGAATGCGCAGCGAACTGCGTAAAATCCAGCAGCAGTTTGGCCTGACCTTTATTCAGGTCACGCATCACGTCGAAGAAGCTTTCTCTCTCTCTGATCAAATTGTGGTGATGAATCACGGCCATATCGATCAGGTGGCTACACCCACGCAGTTGTTTACTGCGCCCGCCTCTCAGTTTGTTGCCAAATTTATTGGAGATAACAATATCTTTGTCGGAAAGGTGGTGAACTCACTGCCCACTAACGAACTCGATGGCGACGGCCAAGATTTGATCGAGCTTGACATTGAGGGGATTGGTTCGCTCTTTTGCCAGGGAATGGCCCTACCTACTGGTTCTGAAGCAGCCTGCTGCGTTCGGCCTGATTTGGTTCAGCTTGTGCCCGCCGCCGCTGATGTCAGGGCTCAGCCATCTGCTAATGTCAATCATGTGAGCGCTCGCATCCTGGACGCTGAACTCAACGGCTATGTTACCCGCGTGTCCCTAGTGATAGAGTCTACCGGGCAGCCGCTGCTATACAAAGTGCGCACTACCGATTGGATGGTCGCAGACTTAGAAGTTGGCCAATCGGTGGCCGTTCGCTGGTCAGCTAAAGACTGTGTTTTCTTGCCGTATTGAGCCGCTTATCCGCAAGCTCTCTTACGGATATCCCAACAAAGCTTTCGCTCCCCGTTTCTTGTTGTTTTGTAGTTATCAGCTCCCAAAAATAATGCCTAAGTTTTCTCGACGTCGATTGATTCAAACTGGATTGGCTACAGGCGCGGCTTTAGCGACTGCACGCTGTGGCCAAAGTAGCGAAGCCCCCGAGGGTACGCCTAACAATCCGGCGAGCGGCCCCGAAGTCAATGCAAACAATATTAAAGATGTCACGCTCAGATTTATCGGGACAGGCGTCGCTCAAATCAACGACATCCGTGACAAAGCCCAAGAAGATTTAGGCTTCAAGATCGATCTGCGAGCCCTCAGTACCGAAGAGAACAACCAGATTGCCATTACTCAGCCTGGTCAATACGATATGTTTGATGGGGAGTATTTCAGCTTGCCGCTGGTAGTGCCCTCAGGTAACCTACAGGCCATTGATGTCAGTCGAATCAAGAGCTTTGAAAAGATTGTTCCTTTCTTCACCACTGGAGAATTTAACGGCCTGCCGGTAGAGAATGCTCAAGGAACCGCGCCGATCAAAGTGATGTATCTCAAAGACAAAGACTCCAGCGAGTTTTCAGATACACCTACTAATTGGGCAACCTTAATTCCTTTTCAGTACAATGCCGATACGCTAGGCTATCGCCCTGATCTCGTTGATCGCAAGATTGAGAGCTGGGCCGATTTGTTTGATCCGGCCTTCAAAGGAAAAACGTCCATTCTCGATATTCCTTCTATCGGGATCATGGATGCGGCAATGGTGGTTGAGTCGGCCGGACTAATGACCTTTGGCGATAAAGGCAACATGACCAAAGCTGAGATCGATCAGATTACTGACATTCTGATCGAACAGAAAAGAGCGGGACAGTTCCGCGCTTTTTGGAAGACGTTTGACGAATCAGTTAACTTGATGTCCTCTGGTGAAGTGGTTTTACAGTCGATG
>JBAUIB010000085.1:0-61893 GCA_049680585.1 Phormidesmis sp. | reverse complement strand
TGGCACAGTTACCGCTACCCGCGGATCGACTGGCGCAGGTCTCGAATCCGGCTTACGAAGAAGGCGAACTCGACCTGACGCGAATCTATGCCTATGGCATTAGCCGGCAGCAGTTAGACCATGTGGTGCGCACGCTGTCGCTGCCAGTGACCTTTACGAAGGACTTAGGATCGGCAGATGCAGTATTGGCACTGCGATCACACATTAAAAACCACTCCAAGCTGAAAGATGTGGCCCGAGCCCGCCAAATCCCGGTGTACACGGTTAAGTCCAACAGCATTCCTCAGATCACGCGCTCTTTGCGGCGCGTTCTAGATCTCGATGATGAGGGCGAAACGGTAGAGGCGATTAATTTGGATCTCTTTTCTCGTAGCGGTGCTGACGATGAGCTAGAAGCTCTAGAAGAAGCGCGTCTGGCAGTTGAGCAAATTGTGATCCCGAAAAGTCAGCCGGTGGAACTACTGCCGCGATCGCCCAAAATTCGCAAAATGCAGCATGAGCTAGCAGAGCACTACCGCCTCAAGTCCTTGAGCTTCGGCGATGAGCCCAACCGGCGGCTGCGAATCTATCCGGCCTAACTCTTCAAAAAGCAAGCCAAAAGTGGTCAATGCGACCAGTGGATGCTTCGTCGAATTTGACTGCGATCACGACATGCGGGATCACTCTTTAGGGGGCTGTTCTTGTCAGTCCCCGGTCAGATAAGATATTTATTCACACACAGCCAAGTTTGGAGCTTAGGCTGCGATCACACATCCCCTAACCATTTCAAGTTCGCCAATCCCCTTATTTTTATGAAAAGCTTTTTGTCCCGTCTTTTTGCCCTGATGCTGGTAGCCGTCATCAGTCTGACCGGGTGTAGCGCAGTAGGGCCGAGTAATGGCCTCAGCGGTAACTACGCCGATGATACTATCGCCCTCATCGACAGCCTCAGAGACTCAATCACACTGCCCAGTGACGCCCCCGACAAAGTGGAGCTGCAGGCCGAAGCCAAGCAAAGAATCAACGACTTTGCCTCTCGCTACCGTCGTGATGGCGCTGTCTCCAACCTCAGTTCTTTCGCAACCATGCGCACTGCGCTCAACGCCTTGGCTGGCCACTATAGCTCCTATCCAAATCGCCCTGTCCCTCAGAAGCTACGCGACCGCCTAGAGCAAGAGTTCAAACAGGTCGAAGCCGCTCTACGCCGAGGCGCTTAACTTATTTTTAGAGCATTATTTCCTAGGGCATTGGTTCTAACTTACAAGCTGATAAGCCTCGGCCCTATCATTCAGCAAAGATCTTGTCATCATAGTCTCGCTATTTAAGTTTGATAGATGCATAGATCTTTGCTAGGATGACAAATCTGTGTAGTAAAACTAAATTTTGGACATGAAAGTCCGCGCATCTGTTCGAAAAATGTGTGAAAAATGCCGAGTTATCCGCCGTCGTGGCCGGGTAATGGTGATCTGCTCTAATCCTAAGCACAAACAGCGCCAGGGATAGATAGCGTCATCGGCAATGCCGTGGAAACTGACCATTAGAGTTAAGTTTAAGCGTCAGATAGATATCAAGATCATTAACCAGCCATAAAATCCATACTTTTTTTATAGAATCTCTTTGCCGGTAACATGGTTTTTACTGCTGAAAGATTTATATGAAACCTGTTATTGATGGATTGCTGTCAGCTATTTTACGTTCGTAGTTAATGCGAGCGGGTAAACGAGGGAGAAATAATCGGTGGCACGGATTGCGGGCGTTGACCTGCCAAGAGACAAGCGAATTGAGATTGGCCTGACCTATATTTACGGGATCGGTCTTAGCCGTTCCCAGCAAATTCTAGGGAAGACGGGCGTCAACCCTGACGTTCGAGTCAAAGATCTAGAAGATGCAGATGTCATTAAGCTAAGAGAGACCGTCGAAGGCGATTACCTGATAGAAGGTGATTTGCGCCGTCAGGTAAACATGAATATAAAGCGACTGATGGACATCGGTTGCTATAGAGGACGCCGTCATCGTGTGGGCTTGCCTGTAAGAGGTCAGCGCACACGTACCAATAGTCGGACTCGCCGAACTGGCAAGCGTACGATTGCAGGCAAGAAAAAGCCCCCACGTAAGTAGCGCCCGAGCAAAGTATGGAGGCAGCAGTAATCTGGTAGCAATCTGATTTGCGCGCACTGACACTTCGTTAGTTCGCGCTTTCTGGTGAAAGACTGCCTCGATAAAGCTTAGCTGTCTTTGGCGTAACGAGCAGGTGCAGCTAGCCGCCCAACAACACTAAAAGCACTGCGCAAAAGTATTTTCACCGACCACTCAGTTCTTTGGACAACTTGGACAGACAAATATGGCAAAACCTATTCGTAAGACCGGACCTCGTAAGCAAAAAAAGAACATTCCTAACGGAGTTGCTCACATTCAGTCAACATTCAACAACACGATTGTCACCATTACTGACGCGAGCGGCAACGCGGTTTCCTGGGCCTCTGCTGGATCTAGCGGATTCAAAGGTGCGAAAAAAGGAACGCCCTTTGCGGCTCAGACAGCTGCAGACGGTGCAGCTCGCCGAGCAATTGACCAAGGCATGCGGCAGTGTGAAGTGCAAGTCAGCGGTCCGGGTTCGGGGCGCGAAACCGCTATTCGAGCGCTTCAAGGCGCAGGACTAGAGATTACCCTCATCCGTGATGTAACCCCTATCCCGCACAATGGTTGTCGCCCGCCTAAGCGTCGCCGCGTGTAGCTAGTCGCCGACAAAGGGTTGAAAGGCAACTGCTAGCGGATTAGCTGGCAGCGTATTAATAGATTTTGGTCAAAAGGCTTAGCGCTCTACCCCTGAATTATGAGGTGAGTTATGAGGCTACTGCCTGGCTACTTGAGCACCTAAATGAGGTTAGTGAATGGCATTTCAAGTTGATTGCGTAGAGTCCATTGTTGAAGATGATCAGAGTCAGTATAGCCGGTTTGTGATTGAGCCTTTAGGGCGCAGCCAGGGGACAACGGTAGGAAATGCACTTCGCCGCGTCCTACTCTCTAACCTAGAAGGGACAGCCGTCACCTCTGTCAGGATAGCTGGCGCTAGCCACGAGTTTTCAACCATTCCGGGGGTTCGAGAAGATGTGCTAGACATCCTCTTGAACATGAAGGAAACAGTGATGAAAAGCTACTCGGCCCAGCCTCAAATTGGTCGATTAGTTGTTCAAGGCCCGGCCAGGGTAACGGCGGCTAATTTTGATCTGCCTTCTGAGGTGGAATTGATCAGTACTGATCGCTATATCGCCTCTGTTGCGGCAGGCCATACGCTAGAGATGGAATTTCGCATTGAGAAAGGGAAAGGGTATCGTGCGATTGACCGCAGCCGAGAAGAGACTGGCGGCGTTGATTTTATGCAAATCGATGCGGTCTTTATGCCCGTGAGGAAGGTCAACTACAGCGTTGAGAACTTTATTGACAGTGCAGGCGATCCAAAAGATCGCTTGGTCATGGAGATTTGGACCAACGGTAGTCTAACGGCTCAGCAGTCGATGAGTGAGGCAGCTGCCCTGCTGGTTGATATGTTCAACCCGCTTAAGGATGTTACGCTTGAGCCCAAGCGGGACGAAGATACGAAGGAAGAAGACCCCACCTATCAAATTCCTATCGAGGAGCTGCAGCTATCGGTCAGAGCCTACAACTGTCTCAAGCGGGCTCAAATTAATGCGGTATCCGATCTTTTGGACTACAGCCAAGAGGATTTGCTAGAGATCAAGAATTTTGGCCAAAAGTCGGCTGAGGAAGTCGTTGAGGCATTACAGGTGCATTTGGGAATTATGCTGCCGTTGGAAAAGCCAGCTAAGTCTGTGTAATTCTTTGCTTCTAGCGCCTTGTTGAGGCAGGAGACTGCTCCAGGGGTAAAAGCACTTGCCGAAGCTAGTTAGCTTCGGCTTTTTCTGGTCGTTTCTTTGGTCGCCCGTGACGTGGCTAGAGGTCGTTCAGGTTTTTCGAGATAGATTTTAAGACAGTTATAGGGAGTAAAGTCAATGCGACATGGTCGTCGTGTACCGAAATTAGGCAAGGCTGCTGACCAGCGAAAAGCTCTGTTGCGAGCGCTCACTACTGAGCTGATTCGCAACGGTCGCATTAAAACGACTGAAGTGAGAGCGAAAGCCGTTCGCATGGAAGCTGAACGAATGGTGTCTTTGGCAAAAGACGGCTCTCTTTCTGCCCGTCGCAGAGCATTGGGCTACATCTACGACAAGCAGCTTGTTCATGCGCTCTTTGACCAAGCCCCTGATCGCTATGCAGATCGCGAAGGTGGCTACACTCGCATCGTGCGCACAGTCAGCCGTCGGGGCGACAACGCTCGCATGGCCATCATTGAGCTGACGTAGCCGGGTAGCCTTACGCTGTAAGCAGTCTATGTGCAGACAGTTCGCTAAACAGCTGGCAAATGTCTCATCAAACAAGAGCGCTAATCAACGAGTAGCGATAGTCGTTCAGTACAAGGGTACTGACTTTCACGGTTGGCAGCGTCAGAGCGTGAGAGGCACCCAGCGGGCTGAACGTACGGTACAAGCTGAGATCGAAGCGGCCATAGCGTCTGTGTTGGGCGCTCCCGTCCCGCTGCAGGGTGCAGGAAGGACAGATACTGGCGTGCATGCAGCCGCTCAGGTTGCGCATTTTTGTGCCCCTAGCGTTATCCCGGCTGAGCGATGGACCACTATTCTCAACGATAGATTGCCCAATGACATTGTGATCCGCGCCTCTGCCCCGGTTGCCGACAGGTGGCATGCCCAGTTTTCAGCACAGTGGCGACGATATCGATACACCTTCTATACTGCGCGCTATCCAAATGTGTTCGTGCAGCCTTTTGTATGGCATTACTACTATCAGCCTTTAGACGAAAGCCTAATGCTGTCGGCACTAGAGCCCTTAATGGGTTATCATGATCTGGCCGCATTTCATCGTGCTGGCTCAGATCGCATCCATTCTTGGGTAGAAATGCAGGCGATACATTGTCATCGCTCAGGTCATTTTGTTCAGATCGAGCTGCAGGCAAACGGTTTTTTGTACGGGATGGTCCGCCTGATGATGGGTTTGATTGTCCAGGTGGGGCGATCGCAGCTATCTCCTGACCGTTTTACAGCGATCTGGCAAAATCAGCGCCGAGATTTGGTAAAATATTCAGCTCCCCCCCAAGGACTTTGCTTACTACGGGTGGGCTATGAAGACTTTCCGTTTCCGCCTGAGGTTTGGGTAGACACTCAACCTCAGTTTTCACTCCCTTCCGATTGCGCTGCTCATCGATTACTCGATTAGCCAGTGACTAGTTACATTGTTCATTCAGTTTTATCCCTCGCCTTGGTTTGTCAAGGCATTCAATGATTCACGCAGATTACGGTAACCGCTATGTCCACTAAGACCACCCTAACGCCCGTCAAAGAAATCGAACGCGATTGGTATGTGGTAGATGCTGCCGATCAGCGTTTGGGTCGGTTAGCTACCCAGATCGCGCAGGTATTGCGAGGCAAAAACAAAGCCAACTATGCGCCCCACATGGACACTGGCGACTTCGTGATTGTGGTTAACGCTGACAAAGTAACCGTCACGGGTAGAAAGAGCTCTCAAAAGTTGTACCACCGCCATTCTGGTCGCCCCGGCGGGATGAAGACGGAAACCTTTGACCAATTGCAGCGCCGCATTCCTGAGCGCATTATCGAAAAAGCTGTAAAAGGAATGTTGCCCAAGAACGCGCTGGGCCGCAAACTCTTTACGAAGCTCAAAGTTTACGCTGGGCCTGAGCACCCCCATGCCTCTCAAAACCCCCAATCAATGACTGTCAATACTACTCCCGGAGGTAACTAACTCATGGCTGACCAATCTGATCGCGCTGTATATTGGGGCACTGGCCGTCGCAAGTCCTCAGTAGCGAGGGTTCGCCTTGTTCCAGGCAATGGCAGTTTGACAATCAACAAAAAGCCGGGTGAAGAATATTTGCAGCTAAACCCTGCTTATATCACCTCAGCAAAAGCACCGCTGGAAACGTTAGGTCTCGAAGGCGACTACGATATTTTGGTCAACGTCCGCGGCGGCGGGCTGACGGGCCAAGCGGATTCGATCAAGCTGGGTGTGGCCCGAGCGCTCTGTGAGCTCGATCCTGACAACCGTATGCCCTTGAAGCTTGAAGGGTATCTTACCCGTGACCCTCGACAGAAAGAGCGCAAGAAGTATGGATTGAAGAAAGCCCGTAAGGCAGGTCAGTTCTCGAAGCGTTAAAGCTACCCTGTGAGTCTTTCGACTTTCTATCGTCAACTCTTGACCAAATATTCACTACTTTTCCCTTTTAGAACCATGCCAAAAGCTGATATTCATCCTGAGTGGTACCCCGAAGCCAAAGTGTTCTGCAATGGCGAGCAGGTTATGACCGTTGGCTCAACGAAGCCTGAGCTGAGCGTCGATGTGTGGTCGGGTAATCATCCTTTCTACACAGGGACCCAAAAAATCATCGATACCGAGGGCCGGGTTGAGCGCTTCTTGCGCAAATATGGCATGTCTACCGAAACTGATAGTACGGATGAAGGCGCAGCCAAGGGTGACGCTAAGAAGTAGCAACCATAGTCTCAAAACAGTCCGAGTGGCAAATCCCAAGAAGTTTCTGAAAAGTTTCTAATGGGTAGGCTACTCGGATATTTTTTTGGCAGTGAGGTTGTTAGTCATCTAGCTCAAACTTCTCAGCAAACACATTTTGGTCAAAGACGATGGCTGAACCCTACTTACTAAAAAAACTAGAGTCGGTAGAGCAGACCTTTAACGAGCTCACCCGGCGCATGGCCGATCCTGACGTAGCCACAGATCCAGGCGAATTCCAGAAGATCGCCACGGCTCGCGCCTCTCTAGAAGAAACTGTAACGACCTATCACCAGTGGCAGCAGACTCAAGCGGAGCTAGTCGGCGCGCAAGAGGTGTATAAAGAATCGGCTAGCGACACTGAAATGCATGAAATAGCCGGACTAGAAGTTGCCGAACTAGTAGAAAACAGCGAAGCCTTAGAAAAGCAGCTGAAGATCCTACTGTTGCCGAGAGATCCTAATGATGACAAAAACATCATGCTGGAGATCCGAGCGGGAACGGGCGGGGACGAAGCGGGCATCTGGGCAGGTGATCTGATGCGACTGTATAGCCGCTACGCGGAAGGGCAAGGTTGGAAAGCCAACTTAGTAAGCGAATCACGTGCAGACATGGGGGGCGTGAAAGAAGCCATTCTGGAAGTGCAGGGCAAACAGGTCTATAGCAAGCTGAAGTTTGAGTCGGGGGTTCACCGGGTGCAGCGGGTGCCGCTGACAGAATCGGGCGGGCGGGTGCATACGTCTACGGCAACGGTGGCGGTAATGCCTGAGGTGGACGATGTGGAGATTCACATTGACCCCAAAGACATTGAAATGACGACGGCTAGATCTGGCGGGGCAGGTGGTCAGAACGTCAACAAGGTAGAGACGGCAGTTGATTTGATGCATAAGCCGACTGGGATTCGGGTGTTTTGTACGGAGGAGCGATCGCAACTACAAAACCGTGAGCGAGCCATGCAGATTTTGCGCGCCAAGCTGTATGAAATGAAGCTGGCTGAGCAGCAAGCTGAGATTACTTCGATGCGGCGATCGCAAGTCGGCTCCGGCTCACGCTCCGAAAAAATCCGCACCTACAACTACAAAGACAACCGCGTCACCGATCATCGGCTTAATCAAAACTTCGGCCTCAGCAGCATTCTAGAAGGCGACATTGAAACCGTTGTACAATCGTGTATTGGCCAAGATCAGCAGGAGCGACTAGAAGAGCTAGCCGCCTCAACTGCCGAAACAGTTTAGAATGACGTAGTTTTCAGACTTGACGCGTTCAGTTGATGTCTGCAACAGAGCACTGATGTCGTTGAATCGACTGTGGTGATGAATCAACTATGGTGATCTTTGAAGCGGTCATCTTCGTCTGTGAGCAGAGCAGTCAGCTTTGCAGATAGCTCCTCTTTGAACTCCTCTAGTTTCAAATTGCCTGTGTCATCGCGAGGAACCGTGATACGCCGCTGTCCAACTAAATCAAAAGGCAGCCCAGGCGAATTTTTTTCGCGAATCGGCACCCATCCTGCCGTCGCATCTGAAGCGTTACTAGTCGCAATGTGGAGCATTCCTGCCTCTAGCAACACATTAGGGTTATCGCGAAAACGCTGCGACTCTGGTTGCGTATCCTGAACAGACTCAGGCTCTGACAAATAGCAAATACCATATTTAGACTGCTGGATCATTTTTGTTATCTGGCTGGGGATGTTGCCTGGTTCGTGCACCGACTTCCAACGATGAACATGTACGTGGTCCTCATATTGAGAAAGTACTTCATCAATTGCCGCTAACACTGGCTCTGGCGCACGCTCCGAATGAGCAAAAAAGAGGGGCGGTCTGGCCCCAAGGTCTAGATCTGCAGTTTGCATAATGTGCCCAAGATAGCTGAGCGCGCGGTGTGTAGAAACTCGCTGCTCCTGAGTCAGCTGAGCCGTAGCGTGTAGCAATCCAACCGCTTGAGCAATTGATGCAAGCTCTTCCTTGAGCGCTACAGTGATTAAAACTTTTCGCTCAAGTTCGATGAGGAAAGAGCCGTTGAATCGATCTCTCGCATCTCTGGTCGTGAGAATTATAGAAGATCGAGCAGTACGCCCTGGTGAAGGTGGAAATGGAGGTAGAGCTGCATCCTCCTGTCCGGTCCATAAATCGATACCACGGTTCAAATCTGACAGCGGCTCATTGTTTTCACTAACGACCCAAAGGTTTCGCTGCTCCCCAATGGCTAATGCGATCTGGCGGGTGTAAGCATCATCTCTTCGCAGCGGATCTGTCGTATCCCATTGAGGGGAACTCCATACGCTGCGAAGAGCAGGCTGCCCGCCGACTATATAGGGTTCGAACAAGGCTACTTGACCCGCTTCTAGTTGCGATTGCAGATAATCGCTGATCTGCTTTTTAGCCTGTTCGTAGTGGTTGGACTCGATGAAATCTACTGACAGAGCAAACTGCCGAAGATACTCACCAAAACTCCGACTTATAGGCATTCGAGACCTCCCCATACACAATAAAAAAAGCGTTGTTCGGCGCTTCCAGACTTGGCTATAGCGTTGGCAGCTCTGCCGGATACATTAGAATCGCTATAACCATTATGTTCTGTAAGCAAAATAGTCAAGGTTATGTTTCGCAAATAACCGATAGCTCTGGCCGCTTAGCTCACTATGCTAGTGACTGCTGAAACTGTTGATTTCTGTGGGCTCAGTGGAAGGGGCAATCTGAATGGTTATCCTACAGAAACGTCTTTTTCCATTCTTAACGCGCAAATATGCCTAAGTTCCTTCACATTTCCGATATTCACCTTGGCTTTGACCGCTACGACAGTAAGCCGCGCACGCTGGACTTTTTTTATGCGCTGCAAGACGTGCTGGAAAAATATGCAGTGGGTGAATCTGTAGATTTTGTGGTCATCGGCGGCGATTTGTTCGAGCATCGCAATATTAAACCTGCTATTCTCAATCAGGCTCAGCTTTGCTTTCAACTATTGCAGAACGCCAATATTCCAGTGCTGGCGATTGAGGGCAATCATGACAATGCGCCCTACGGTACGAAGTCTAGCTGGCTGCGCTACTTGTCAGATTGGGGACTGCTGAAGCTGCTAGAACCTGGAAATATTTCTGGCGGTGAGCCTTTTTATTCGCATTGGGACGAAGACGCAAGAAAAGGCGGATACATCGATCTTGACTGCGGGGTGCGGGTGCTGGGCTCAAACTGGTACGGTGCGGCTGCCCCCCAGGCGATCGCCCAAATTGCTGAAGCACTCGCAGATCTGCCCCCCGCACCGGGACCGTCTGTTTTACTCTTTCATCATGGCTTAGAAGGCCAAATTGCTCGCTATTCTGGCGCGTTGCGCTACGGCGAAGTACTACCGCTGAAAAAAGCAGGCATTGACTATCTGGCACTCGGCCATATCCATAAGAGCTATTCAGAGGACGGCTGGATTTTTAATCCGGGCTCGATAGAAGCAAACAACGTGGAAGAAAGCCAGTTTGATCGAGGGGCCTACCTAGTTGAGATAGATGAGCAGGGGATTTGCGCTGAGCTGAAGCGAGACTATTATCAGCGGCCGATTGTGCGCTTGCAGCTAAAAATGCGCAGCCAAGATCAAATAGAAGCCGTGGCGACGCAGGCGATCGCCCTGATCGAAAAATCTATTCAATCCAAACAAATCATCCCCGATCAGCAGCCCATCGTAGAGCTGCGAATCACTGGCACCGTCGGCTTTGATCGCCTAGAGCTAGATACCCGTCAGCTCCAAAGCCAGCTTAAAGAGCAGTGTCAGGCGCTGATTTTCCTATTGCGCTATGACGTTGAGGAAGCAGCCTATGCCTCGCCCATTTCTGAAGAAGCCAGCCGCCTAGAAGTCGAGCAAGAAGTCTTTACCGATTTACTAGCGGCGAATTCTGTCTATAAAAAGCAGGCAGCAGAACTGGCACACGGCCTGATTGATCTCAAGGACCGGCAGATGGCTGGTGAGGGCGAAGAGAGCCTATACGCGCTAGTCGAAGAGCTGTTGAAAAATTGAGGCGATCACACCCAAAACCAGCTGCCCCTACTCATACAAAAGTTATATCTTTGATGAATTTGCGCATCCTGAGCTAAGTCCTGCTTCATACGAACTGGGCTGAATTCACACAGACGCTATTGATAAAAGGGCTTATGACAACGGCAACCGATCTCGAGCAGTTGCTAAACGTTGGGATTACGGCCTACCAGCGCGGAGATTACGAAAGGGCGATCGCCTCTCTCTTGAAGCTAGCTCAAACCGCTAGCCCGTCCTATCGACTCAAAGCAGGCATGGGACTAGCGCGCACCTACATAGCTCAGCAAGAGTGGGCCAAAGCAAAAGCAGTTTGCCAAAAGCTGAGTGAAAGCTCAAAGCCATCTGTACAGAAATGGGCACAGGCCGCGCTGCTAAAGATTGAAAGCGGCCAAGCTAGCAGCCAAACTAGTGGCAAAGCTAAAGGGCGTCAGCCTCGACCATTGTCTGGATTTTCTCCACTAACGCCGCCTAGCCCAGAGGCGTCTGAGACAAGTCACCTTTCGGTGTTTCACTATGACTACCTCAATGGAGAGGCCCATGAAGAAAACAGCGAAAAAACCATTGAAGAAAGCAGCGAAAAAAATGGTAGCTACGAATGGGTCAATGCCGGTCGGCTAACAAAAGGACGTGCCCTTGGCAAGATGAGACAGTCTCAGCGCCGGACGGCACAAGTGAGCGGGGCGATCGCTCTTTGGGTGCTCCTACGCTATGCGCTATGTGCCTCTGTTTTCCTGATCAATCTTCCCTTAAACGGAGCGGATAGACTGTTGCCGTTTTGGGTACGGCAGATACCGATAGACAACGGCAGCTTAAACTGGACGATCACCACTTTGCTGGGATTTGTGATGATCGCTGTTCCCTGGCTATGGGATTTTTTGCTACAGCTCACCGCACAACGTCAGCCTTTCTCCCTCTCACTACTGCGGGTTCATTCGCCAGAAGCAGCCACCGCCTTAGGAAGACAATGCCGTCAGCGTCGTTGGCCACTCCCTACACTATGGAAATTACCGACAGCGGTGCCCTTGCTCTTCTCCTATGGCTGGCACCCCCGCAACGCCCGCTTAGTCGTCAGTGAGGGCCTCCTTACGCAGCTAGCAGCCGATGAAATCGCGGCATTAGTTGCCTATGAATGTACTCATTGGCAGTACGGCCACTGGCCGCTGCTGTCACTGCATGGGTTAGTGCTACAGATTTTCCATCAGCTTTATTGGCAGCTCGCGCTGTGGGGTAATCGACAGCCGCTTTATTTGCGCTGGCCTACAGGTGTGATGGCGACACTGAGCTACAGCATTTTCTGGCTGGTGCGCCTGCCTGGTTTATGGATTAGCCGAGCGCGGACTTATTACGGCGATCGCACTGCCACAGAAGCAACGGGTAATCCTAACGGTCTGGCAAGAGCGCTCATCAAGTTTTCTTTTGGCTTAGCGGCAAGCGTAGAGCGCCAAGGTTACACACCGACCTTAATAGAAAGCACAGCCTTGCTACTGCCGGTCTCACCTGACTTAGCTCGCTACCAACTACACAGGCAGATCCTTTTAGAGCAGCTTTTTGCCTGGGATAGCCTTAACCCGTTGCGACATTGGATGAGCCTAGGCGATGCGCATCCGCCGCTGGGCGATCGACTGCGGCTGATCATGGCCTATGCCCAACACTGGCGGCTAGCGGTGGAAATCGATTTAGTGACTCCGCAGCCCAAACAGCATAAAGGACTATCAAGACAAGACTGGGGGCAGCTTATCCGTCAGAGCACGCCCTTTTTTGGCCTGATGATCGGCGCGATGGGCGGAATAACACTGTGGATTGTAGGCGTGATCGCCCATCAGCTAACATTTTTCTGGCTAGATTGGATGTATCAAGACAGCGCACTGTTCCAGTGCTGTAGCCTGCTGGGAATGGCGATTGGGATCCTGCTACAGATCAACCATCGCTTTCCTGATCTATCTTTCGAGATGCCTTTGAGCCAGGGGTTCTCTCAGCTGCTAAGCAAACCTAGCCTGCCACTTAGCAGCCTCCCCACTCGCCTATCTGGCAGCGTCTTAGGTCGGCCTGGACTCGCCAACTGGTTAGGCCAAGATCTGCTGCTAAAGACACCTTTTGGATTGCACAAGCTCTACTTCTTCTCCGCGATGGGTCCGCTAGGCAATGGGTTGGGCCTAGGGATAAAACCGGCTGCGATCCGAGGAGAGCCGACGCAAGTGCTAGGTTGGTTTCGCCGAGGCAATCAACCCTGGCTAGATATCGACAAAATTCGATTGAGCAATGGCCAATTGGTCCAGGCAGCTCACCCTATCTATTTACTCTTGCTGGCGGCGATCGCTAGCGGTCTTGGACTCTGGCTTATCATCAGGGTCTAGGCATGAAGCATAGATGAAGAAATGTTGCGAAAGATGTCGAATAGTGTTACATTTTCTTCAAGTACTTGTGCTGCTTATTCGTCGGGTGAGCTAACGGTAAATTGGCTGCTATTCATCGTCGATGTTCAGACACAGGTTCTCCTACTCTCAACACAGCATTCTGGCCAGCCAATCTTTTTGGCTGGTTTTTATTTGGTTTTTATCTGTATCTCCTCTCAGCCAAGCACGCGCAAAATGTCACAGTAGAGCGAAAGCTGAGATGGAACTTGACCCTGTTCAAATTCTACTTTTTGACTTGGTTTGGCTACAGACATCGTGATACTTTAAAAGAGCTCAGGTATGAAATGAATCCTAAGGCTCAAACGTCGGGTCAATGGCCAGATAAGAGATTGAGCTAGAGGTGTTTTTCATTAAGCATGAGGTCTTGGTAAGGGCCTTGCTATTCTGCGGCAACCGGCTATTTTGCGGCATTGAGTTGGCTGTAAATAGGATAGCTTACGTTTGTTCTACAGCTTTTTGAATAGGTTTGTTGCAGTATTTTACAGACGTTAGGCAGATTGTGATTCAGTTGTTGATGAGCTTTTGAAAAGGCCAGCTGCTTCTTTCAGAAGATAGTGTGATAGAAAGATTTTCATATTTCCACGGGTGAAGCGTCATGGGCGTCCTAATCTTTTGAACGCTTTTGAAGCTTGTTAATTGAATTTAAAAGTTAGAGGTCATTCTCGATGTCAGTCCGTTTATATTTTGGCAATCTGCCTAGGGATTTGGAGCGTGAAGCATTTGAAGCAATCTTCGCGGAAGAGATGGACAATCTCGTTTCTGTGAAGCTAATTTCAGATCGCAAGACGGGCAAGTGTCGAGGGTTTGGCTTCGTAACTGCTAAAACAGATGAAGTCGCCGATGCGCTAGTCGAAAAGTACAATGGCTTTTCGCTACAGGACGCTACGCTGAAGGTGGAGAAAGCCATGCCCCGAACAGAGAATAAGGAAGGTTCGGAAGCAGCAACCAGCGGAGGTCGCCGGAGTCAGAACAGTCAGAAGAAAGGAGGCAATCGTCGGGGAGGCAACACAACGGTCGTCTCAGAGACTCAGTCTGCTGCGGCTGAGCCCGATCCTCGCTGGGCGCAAGATTTGGCAAAGCTGAAGGAAATGCTGGCTGCGCAGACAACGCCTTCTTAGCGGCTTTCTATAGCTCTGGCCACTCAGCTTAATCCATTCACAACGACTGTAGCCTTTATGTAGTGAGGGCTGAGTGGCGCGCCAGCGTACGTAGGCGTAGCTTTCTCTGTGAGTATGCATCCGTACGCTGGCGATAGCAGGCAGCTTCACTGTATTAGAGATAGGCAACATTAAAAAGGCAACCCACAGCTTTGGTCGGTTGCCTTTTCTATATGCTTTTTGTCAGGATGCTGGCTGCAAATGCTTTGTCAGCACACAGAGTAAATATACGAAATTTAAAAATAAACTAAGAGACGCGGGCGCGAATGAGAGCTTGCGGTAAGCACAAAAACTTACGGGCTTTAGGAACAAACGCTCGACGGCTGAAGACATCGTAATCGTTTTCGACGATGACGTCTAATATCTTACGGTAAAGCATCAGGGCTGTCCAAACAGGCCAGCGGGCGTCTGGATGCAGCCGACTGATGCCGGTTTCAGCCTCTTGGTAATACTTGAGTGCTCGCTGAATTTGAAAACGCATGAGCGATCGCCAGCGGTCATCAATCACGCCATTCAGCAAATCTTCTGGCGTATAGTCAAACAAAGACAAATCTTCTAGCGGTAGGTAGATGCGATCGCGCCTTGCATCTTCACCCACATCTCTCAGGATATTCGTCAGCTGATTGGCGATCCCTAGCGAAACCGCTTCAGCGATAGGCGGCATCACAGGATTCGACTGACGCCACGGCGAGGCATTGACATTCGTATCCATTCCCATGACCGTCGTAGACATCAAGCCGACAGTGCCCGCGACTCGATAGCAGTAAAGCTTAAGCTCTTCAAACGTGTCATAGCGGGCGCGCTGCAGGTCCATACGCTGCCCGTCAATCATGTCTCGAAACGGCTGAATGTCCAGATCAAACCGGCCTAGGGTATCGACCATCGCCACATCGAGATCGTCCTTGGGATGCCCTAAAAACAGCGACTCTAGCTGTGATTCCCAGTGATCTAGGGTACTTTCAGTCGTGAATTTTGCCTGGGGGCCATCGACCAGCTCATCAGTCCGACGGCACCAGACATAAATGGCCCAAATAGCCTGGCGCTTAGCTTCGGGCATGAGCATCGTGCCCATGTAAAACGTTTTGGAATACTCTGCCGTAATCTGACGACATCGCTCGTAGGACTCCTGGAGAGTAACAAACTTAGGAGCGGCGGTAGTAGTTGAAGGATGGGTCAGTTGCAGCATCAATGCCTCAAACTGGGAAGAAATGAACAGTGGCTGATGGCTGGTCCAGCCGAAAAGACATAGCTAATGGTTGAACCGGGTAGGTAGATTAACAATCGTGCTTAAAAAAAGCTCATGTTCGAGCCAGCGAGTCATATTTGCAACCTTTGCCAATCGGTTTGTACCCAGCGCATCACCTTTATTACTGTATACGCCAACAGTGCCAGCAGGCTAGGCTCAGGGCATCGTTCACAGCAAAGTTCTCGTACCTTTACCCGCTTTAAACAAAGCACGTCGAGCCGTCGAAGTTCGTCAAAGAACTGTATTTGTGAGATTTGTTTAGGCTGTCGTAGCTCAGCAGGGTAGCCGACCCAAAAGCGTCGCCAAAACAAAAACATATGTGTCATTTCTCCATTATATGTTTTAGAGCGTTACATTTTGCCACAAACCTTGGTCGCGCCTGTCGTTTCCTTTTGAGTTCTATGAATAGACAACATAGAACTTGCTCGCATTTGTTTATCGGTTCGGGTTTGCAGCGGGCTATCATAAAAACCTTCTTCAAAATCTTTGGGGAACCGCACTTTTCGTCGTTAGAGATTTAGTTAATTGAAGGGGTAAATAAATGACCAAAGCCAACATTGATTTCTTGCAACAAAATGATCCAGAGCTCGCAGCCATTATGGCGAAAGAGCTAAACCGGCAGCAGACCCATTTGGAGCTGATTGCCAGTGAGAACTTTACGTCGCCTGCGGTGATGGCAGCGCAAGGCTCTGTGCTCACCAACAAATATGCAGAAGGACTGCCCAGCAAGCGCTACTATGGCGGCTGCGAATTTGTTGATCAAGCAGAACAGTTGGCGATTGATCGGGTGAAAAAGCTGTTTGGTGCGGCTCACGCCAATGTACAGCCTCACTCAGGTGCGCAGGCTAATTTTGCGGTATTTTTGGCTTTACTCCAGCCAGGAGATACCATTTTGGGCATGGATTTATCTCACGGTGGGCACCTAACGCATGGCTCACCGGTAAACGTTTCAGGTAAGTGGTTTAACGTGGTGCAGTATGGCGTCAGCCCTGACACTGAGCAGCTAGATTTTGACGCTATTCGCAAGATTGCACTACAGCATCAGCCGAAGCTGATCATCTGCGGTTATTCGGCCTATCCACGGACGATTCATTTTGAGAAGTTTCGGGCGATCGCGGATGAAGTCGGCGCATACCTGATGGCCGATATCGCCCACATTGCGGGTTTAGTCGCCACCGGGCACCATCCTAACCCTTTACCCCATTGTGATGTGGTGACGACGACTACGCACAAAACTCTGCGCGGCCCACGCGGCGGGTTGATCATGACGCGAGACGCGGATCTGGGCAAAAAGTTTGACAAAGCTGTGTTCCCTGGCAGTCAGGGTGGACCTTTGGAGCATGTGATTGCCGCTAAAGCGGTTGCCTTCGGCGAGGCGCTCCAGCCTGAGTTTGGAGACTATTGCCAACAGGTGATCAAGAATGCGCAGGCACTCGCAGCCCAGCTTCAGACGCGGGGTATCAAAGTCGTCTCTGACGGTACCGATAACCATTTAGTCCTGATGGATTTGCGCTCTATTGGCATGACCGGCAAAATCGCCGATGCACTGGTGAGTGAGGTGAATATCACGGCCAATAAAAACACCGTCCCGTTTGATCCAGAATCACCTTTCGTCACCAGCGGATTGCGATTGGGGACCCCTGCCATGACAACTCGCGGCATGGGCGAGGCAGAATTTGTTGAGATTGCCAATATTATTGCTGAGCGTTTACTTCATCCCGATGACAATCAGGTTGCGGCTGAGTGCAAGCGGCGAGTCGGTGAGCTGTGCGATCGCTTTCCCCTCTACCCTCACTTACAAACTGCTGAACCGGCTCTCGTATAGGCGGTGATGATTCATCAACCCAGACAGGTCGGTTTATATAAGGAGGCGTTGATATTTTTCATGCTTTAGGTAGATTGTAAAGAGGTATACTGTCGCCGAGTAGCTACAGAACACTGCCTACAAAACTTTCGCTCAACCCTACACAACAACCTTGTCTGATGGCGTTTCCGTTCTATCATCTACTCGCGTTTGTCATCTCAGCCATCCTTGTTCTGATTCTGACGCCGGTTGTTAGAAAAGCCGGTCTTGCCAGCGGCAGAGTTGATTTACCAGGCGGGAGAAAAGTCCACACTCAACCGATGGTCAGACTAGGAGGAGTGTCCATATTCTTAGGCGTTTTGATCGCACTGCTCACGGTATGGGTATCAGGCGGGTTTATTGACGCCAGCGGACAGCCCCTTGATCGGGTGGCGGACTATTCAATTTGGGGAGTTACGATTGGTGGTTTAGCGTTTTTTGCGATTGGCCTGATTGACGATTTGTTTGGACTTTCGGCAATCAGTCGATTGATTATGCAGGCGCTAGTCGCTTCAATCGCCTGGTATGTAGGCGTAGACATTGCATTTTTGAGCATTCCAGGCTTGGGCATTACTCAACTGCCTGATCCAGTTAGTCTCGTTGTCACCATTTTTTGGCTGGTCGGAATGGCCAATGCCATCAACTGGATTGATGGGCTAGACGGACTAGCAGCCGGAGTATCCGGAATTGCAGCACTGGTTATGACATCAGTCAGCTTGTTTATGGGCCAGCCTGCGGCAGCGCTGATTGCGGCGGCGTTGGCTGGCGGCTCTTTAGCTTTTTTGCGCTACAACTTCAATCCGGCGCAAATTTTCATGGGAGATGGCGGCGCTTATTTTATTGGCTTTACCCTAGCTGGAGTTGGCATTATTGGTCTGGTAAAAGGTGTGACAACCGTAGCGGTGTTGCTGCCTTCTCTAACTTTGGCCATTCCCATATTGGACATGTCAACGGTGATTTTGCTGCGGCTGCGCCGGGGGCTTTCGCCGTTCGTAGCCGATAAACGTCACCTGCACCACCGACTGCTCAACGCCGGATTTTCGCATCGCTTTACAGTGCTGTTTATTTATACATTGGCGCTATGGGTGGGTAGCTTGGCGATGGCCTTTGCAGGGCTACGGGCGGGCGTTCCATTTGCCTTTGCTTCGACCGCGCTGCTGAGCTACACCGGTTGGCAGGCCGTTCGTCACGCTAGATAAAGCTGGCAACGTCAAGCTCTGCTGATACAAGCTTTACTAATAAGGATAGGGGTAGGGTTCGATCAGATTGTTTGCTCGGTATAGATAAAAGGTTTCAGTGATGCTGCCACCGCGCTGGGTGGTGATCTCAGTGATAGGCGTGATGGATTGGAAGTAGGGCGCGATCGCCGCTAAAACCGCCGACTGCGAAAAATCTGCCAGGCTAACAAACACCGCATCCTGATGAAGCCACTGGCGAGAGTCAAGCCAGAACGCGCTGCCACGAGGATCTTGTGTGAAGCTAGCAACCTCTCTGTAGATCGAAGCAGGCAGCGCCATCGCCACATAGCCGCTCAGCCAAAATTCGTGAGTAACCATGAAATCAGTCGTATTCACAGCGCTCTGAAACGCTTCAGATTGCGCGAACTGTCGGCGGAGCTGCCCGACATCAATCAGTGCTGTCGAGGGATCTTGTGATGGTGTAACAAAGCCCCCTAACAGCGCGTACTGGCTCGGCTTTTGCAATGTGCCAAAGGTAATGTGAGTCAGCGCAAAGATGAGCAAGATGCCGACCAAAAGTCCTGTGCTCTGAAGCCAGCGGCGAACAAAATTATGCGGCCAACTAGCCGCAGTGCGTCCTAACAGAAGGGTCAGCGTCCACAGTCCTGGCGCAGGCCAGGCTGGGTAAGTGTGTGTCCAGCCGCCCAGTAGCGTAAATCCTACTGCTACCGGCAGTCCGGCCCACAGCAAAAATGACACTTTAGCCGCCTGCCGATCAGAATTTCGTGAAGGCTGACCAGAAATTGAGTCATAGGTAGTCTTCGCTAACTGCTTAAAGCTCGTCCACCAAAGCGGCAGCGCTAACGATGGAAATAGAAAACCAATCTGAGCTAAAAGTCCGCCCAACAAGCCGCTTAGAGAGTAGCCTGCCGTTCTTTGCACGAATCGATCACTCAGCTGAAACTGAAACGAAATCCACTCGTGCTGAGCATTCCAGTAGACAATCGGAAATAAGCTCAGGCAAAACCAAATGACACCGAGTCCCAGCCATCGAGATCGCAGCGCCAAGCGATGTTCAGGGCTGCTCAGGCAAAAGCAGACCAGCGCTAATGCGAGCAAAAAGCCGTGATACTTGCTTAAACAACAGCAGCCTAGCGCCAGACCAATCATCACCAGCGTCGGTGTGGGTTGATAAGTCTCCTTGCTGTACGGAAAAAACTCCCGAGCACATAGATACAGCGTGCCGCTCCAGCAGAAAATAAGCGCATTGTCTGGCGCTGTCAGCGTGCCAAATGTGAGTAAGAAAAGTGGGCAGAGGGAGGCGATCGCACCGCTCAGCCACGCAGCTCGCCTGCCAAACAACCAACGCCCCGTCTCATACAGCAGCCACAGACTGCCTGTGAACAGAGTCAACGCCCCCAGTCGAAGGGTGAACGGCGAGACCCAGCCCGTTAGCCAAACCCCTAAGCCTGTCGAAAAAGCAACCGCTAGCGGATGATCGAAATAGCTCCAGGCCAGATGGCGCGTATAGAGAAAGTAGTAAGCCTCATCAAAACCGGGCGGTAAGAAATAGGCAATGAGTCCGCGAAACCCCAGTCCCGCCAGCAGTAGCCACCAAAGACTCTGGCGATTGGCAATGGCTCTAGCAATGGCCCTGTAGTATCCTCTACCCATATACCTGAACTGCTATCTATGAATAAGAGCGCTGAAATCATTTGTATCGGCACTGAGCTACTGCTTGGCGATATCTTAAACGGCAATGCGCGCTACCTTGCCCAGCAGCTAGCGCGCTTAGGAATCGCCCACCACTATCAAACGGTGGTTGGCGACAATCCGTTGCGCATTCAGCGGGCAGTTGCGATCGCCTGTGAACGCTCCCGCCTCCTCATTTTCACAGGAGGACTCGGCCCAACACCTGACGATCTGACCATGGCAACACTAGCCGAGTTTTTTGACGTCCCTTTGATAGAACGCGCCGAAGCTTTAGCCGAGCTAGAAAAAAAATTCACCCAGCGGGGATTCACCCTCACCGATAGCAATCGCCGCCAAGCCCAGCTGCCGGAAGGCGCAAACATTCTGCCCAATCCTGTAGGGACAGCGCCCGGCGTGATTTGGCAGCCGCGAGCGGGGCTGACCGTTATGACTTTTCCGGGAGTGCCCCTAGAAATGAAAGCGATGTGGCAAACCACGGCGGCTGATTATCTCCAGGCAAACGGCTGGGCCGAGGGTGTCATTCATAGCCAAACCCTAAAGTTCTGGGGCATTGGGGAATCGGCTTTGGCCAATCGGGTGCAGCCGTTTTTAGATCTCGAAAATCCGACGGTAGCACCCTATGCGGGGGACGGCGAAGTCAAGCTGCGGGTGAGCGCTCGCGCCAGCTCGGTAGCAGCTGCCAATGAAATGATCGCACCCATCACCAGAGAGATTCGTCAAATTGGGGGAATTGCTTGCTATGGCCAGGATGACGACACCCTCGCTAGCGTCGTCGGTCAGCTGCTACAGGCGCGATCGCAAACCGTCAGCGTTGCAGAATCTTGTACTGGCGGCGGCTTAGGGCAGCTACTCACAGAAGTCGCTGGTAGCTCCCACCACTTTTGGGGCGGCGTGATTTCTTATGACAATCGGATTAAGCAAAAGCTGCTAGGTGTAGAGGCGCAGAGTCTGACTGACTATGGGGCGGTCAGCGAGCAGGTGGCGATAGAAATGGCCCGTGGCGTACGCGATCGCCTCGGTACAGACTGGGGCATTAGCATTACCGGAATTGCTGGGCCTGACGGCGGCAGCGCCGAAAAGCCCGTTGGCCTAGTGTATATCGGACTTTCGTCAGCGGCTGGAACCCGCGCCGAAAAATATCTATTTGGGGCCGAGCGTCCCCGCCAGCGAATTCGTCAGCGCAGTGTGCTCAGCGCACTAAACCTGTTGCGCATAGAATTGCTAGCAGCAGGCAGCTAGGCTACGAAGATAAAGACGGGGGATCAGAGCTATCAGCGGCGTTCCGGCTCTGGCTAACTTCTAAAGAAATAAAGGAGATTCGGTAAAATCTACCTCACGTCGCCTTGATCATTCTTCGCAATTAGTTATCATAAGTACATTGAGCGATCATTTTTATCTATTTTATAGACTTGGGATCGCTCGCAAGCGATATCTCAACTGGCAGTGACAAGGGATCACGCCGGAGCGGATTGTTGACAGAATATGAGAGGAGCAATCTGGCTCATGGACTACATTGATAAGGCATTGGAAAAGCTCAGAGAGTGGATAGATAAAGTGGTAGACGCTTTGTTTGGCCCGCAGCCTGAGTCCGAGCCTGAGCCTATTCCCATCCCAGTAGATGATCGCAATCGGCGTCGATAGTGCTCGCTGGCCGTGCTCTTAAAGACCGTTAGGAAAGACCATTGGGATCGAGCCTTAGGATTGAGTTTTTGTAACTGGGCCCTAGGGCTTATTCTATAGGTATTGAGTTTCAGTATCAAATTTATTGATACCAGGATTTGCTGAGCATTCTTGTACTGAACGGACCTAACCTCAATATGCTGGGTCAGCGAGAGCCTGAGGTGTACGGCGCTCAGACCTTAAAAGACATTTGCAGGGGGCTGGCTCAGGTAGCTGAGTCATTGGGTGTCACGTTAACCTTTTTTCAATCGAATCACGAAGGTGCCCTGGTGGACGTCATTCAAGATGCCTTGAATGTTCACCAGGGCATTTTGATTAATCCAGCAGCCTATACCCATACAAGCGTCGCTATGCGAGATGCGATCGCTGCGGTTGCCATCCCCACAGTAGAAGTGCACCTCAGCAACATTCATCAGCGCGAAGCCTTTCGCCATCATTCCTACATTGCGCCCGTAGCAATCGGGCAGATCAGCGGCTTTGGTGCTAATAGCTATCGACTAGGGCTTGAAGCCTTAGTCCAGCACTTACGCCAAAGTGCGGCGTGACGAATCTTCACTCGCTCAGCTAGAGCGTCCGACTCGGACGGCTGCATTGGGCAACTGAATTGGACCGCTGGATCAGGCAACTAGATCAGACAGTACAATAATGACCTGTCTCGATAGGACTCATCTTCCTTGCTTTCTATCAGCACTGCCCAACCCAAAATCAAGTTTCTAAAAACGCCGACGTCTCAAGCTTGGATAGAGCAGGCGATCGCTCACATAGACATTATTTTGATCGATCATGCCCAGTGCGAACGCAAGGCCGCTGGCACCGCCATTCAAATCATGTCGCGCTACCCTTCTAGTGACAAATTGGTGCGATCGCTCACAGCCATTGCCCAAGAAGAACTCGCTCACTATGAGCAGGTAAACCAATGGCTAGACAGGCGTGGCATTCCGCTGCAAAATGTGTCGCCACCGCCCTACGGATCTAAGTTGAAAAAGTACGTGCGCCGCAACGAGCCGGATCGAATGCTGGATTTTCTGCTGGTGTCAGCGCTGATTGAAGCGCGCAGTCATGAGCGGCTTGGCCTACTGGGCGAGTTTTGCCCAGATCTAGAATTAGCAGAGTTTTGGCGATCGCTGATGGCCTCAGAAGCTCGGCACTATGGGAGCTACTGGCTGCTCGCCACGACATACTTTGACACAGATACCGTCAATGAACGCTTGGCAGAGTTAGCCGAACAGGAAAGCGAAATCTTGAGCCAGCTGCATCCTGAGCCGCGAGTACATAGCTGAGGGAACAGAACATGGAGAGACGGTTCAAGGACTTTTTGATTCGAGATTGGCAGGTGGGCGATCGCACTGCTGCTGCCAACGTTGTCAAAACCGTACTTACTGAATACGGCCTAGGTTGGGAAGTAGGCTGCGGTGGCTGTAGCGATCAAGATGCCGTAGACGTCGAACAGAACTATTGGCAAACGGGCGGCGAATTCTGGGTAGTGGAGCGCGATGGAGAAATTGTCGGCACAGGTGGCTACTACCCCATTGCTCGCAGCTCAGCGGAAAAAGGATCAGGTAATCTAAACCTCAAAGCCGTTGAAATCCGCAAAATGTACCTCTTGCCATCTGCTCGCAGGCAGGGACTAGGCCGCTATCTACTCGCGCAGCTAGAGCAAGCCGCCGCCGCCAAAGGATTTTCAGAAGTTTGGGTAGAAACAGCCACTGTGTTAAAAGAGGCCGTAATTCTCTACGAAAAAAATGGCTACAGCCCAAGTCCGGCAGTAGAAACAGAGCGCTGCGATAAAGCTTATTTCAAATGTTTTTAAGCGTATGAATAGCTCTAGGCCCATCGCTGTTGATCTTTTTGCAGGTGCTGGTGGACTCAGCTTGGGATTTGAGCAGGCAGGGTTTGATGTCGTCGCAGCCGTTGAGATTGATCCTGTTCACGCTTGCGTTCATCAATTCAATTTTCCGCAGTGTACCGTTATTGCCCGCTCCGCTACAGAGGTTAGCGGCGACGATATTAGAAAAGCGGCGGGCCTAGATAAAGAGACGCAGATTGATGTCGTCGCAGGCGGTGCGCCCTGTCAAGGGTTCTCGATCATGGGTCAGCGGGCGCTGGATGACCCAAGAAATACTTTAGTCAAAGATTTCATTCGGCTGATACAAGAGCTACAGCCGCTGTATTTTTTATTCGAGAATGTAAAAGGATTAACAGTAGGCAAGCACCGTCAGTTTTTGCAAGCGGTCATTGATCAGCTTGAATGCGCGGGTTATCAGGTCCTTCAGCCGTGGCAAGTACTCAATGCAAAAGACTATGGCGTGCCACAAAACCGAGAAAGACTGTTTCTAATAGGCGCTAAACAGCACTACCCTCTACCGCATTATCCCAGCCCCCTAGAGAAGCAGGTTACTTGCGCAGAGGCGCTGGACGATTTACCGGATGCAGAAAGTTTTGAACAGCTACTGTTTCGGGATGAGACGCCCTTTGAATATTTGAAAGAGCCTGAAGGTTACACAGAGCTCATGCGCTGTCACCACCGGGAAAACTGGCGCTACGGCTACCAGCGGCAATGGAACAATCAGCAGCTCACGAGTAGCCGTCGGACGATCCATACGCAGATTTCTCGAGATCGCTTTGAGCAAACTAAGCCGGGGACAGTAGAGCCGATATCGCGATTCTTTCGCCTCTCTTCTAGCGGAATATCCAATACCTTACGTGCCGGGACAGATTCTGCCAGAGGATCATTTACCAGCCCTCGACCGATTCATTACCAGCATGCGCGCTGTATCACAGTGAGAGAAATGGCTCGCTTGCACGGCTTTCCAGACTGGTTTCGATTTCACGCAACCAAGTGGCACGGTGCCAGACAAGTTGGCAACTCAGTACCGCCGCCGCTGGCATTTGTGATCGCCCGCGAAATCATGAAGCGTCTCCCTCAACAACCCGCTCTCCCTACTCAGATCATTCATCTAGGCGATGAGTCATTACTACAGATGAAAATGTCGGCAGCGGCAAAATACTGGGGCATTCAGAGCCCGATTAAAGGGCGCGATCGCAAAAGCGGCCGGAAGAAAAGAAAGCAGATCAACATCGAGCTACCTGAGCTGATGGCCATCAAAGAAGTCTGTGAAGATCCAGCGGCTCTCAGCTCAGCAGAGTCTGAGACAAGGCGGCAAAGACAGGGCTCATCTCTGCATCCTGTAGGTTTTCAGGTTTACTCCAGGTAAAGGGAGCCTGACGGGCAGCCGACATCCACAGCAGCTTTTTGGCGCGGGTCATCGCCACGTAGAGCAAGCGATATTCTTCTGCTTTTTTAAGATTGCTAGCCTGCTGCCAAGCGGTTTCTATATCGGGGATAGGGGCCGGCTTATAGTCTTGAGCATAGCTTGCGTGGGTGTAAGCACGGAGCTGAGCGCGAGCGACTTCATCAAGGGCAAAGTTACCCAAAAACTGCATCTGCTGGGGCACCCACACTTCGCCAGGAATATTGCGCCGATGTAGAAAAGGCAGGCAGACCACATCCCAGTCGAGCCCTTTGGCTTTGTGCATGGTCATGATGGTGAGCTGACCAGGGCGGATATATTGAGACTCGGTATCTTCGGCCTCTACTGCCTGGAACCTTTCGCTGCTGAGGAGTTCTTGAAGAGCGCCCAGCATGGCAGTCAGGGTGCTATCTTCTAGCGTTTGCTGAGCGATACGAGCAGCGAGCTTATCGGCAGTAGCCAGCTCACTTTGGTCGTAGCCCAAGGTCAGACCTAAAAAAGAAATGAGATGATAGGCCGGCAGTTCTAGTCGGGCTCTGAGCAGAGCGGCACAGTAACGGCGAGCTTGCTGGGCGCCCTGATTATTAGGCGGCGTATCTAAAGGGCCTGGGTAGAGGAACTGCTCAGGGTTAGTCGCTAGAGGGTTGAGGTCCTGAGTCGGAATGAGCTGGCGGGAAACCAACGTGCGCAGAGCGGCTTTGATGTTGTCGGGTGAGTGGGGACGCTCAATGAACTGCAGCAGGGCCAGCATTTCTTGCGGAATATGGGTTTTGCGATCGCGCGCGCCCACGTCATAAATCTCAATCCCTGTGGCCTCAAAATCAAACCCCAGCTGCTCCGGATCTTCTAAGATTTCCCGCAGGAATTTTCCCTGACGATTTTCTCTAACCAGCACCGCCGCACTGAGCGTTTTATCGTATTCAAAGGCCGTTACGAGTCTCTGCGCCAGCACCTTTACAGTTTCGAGCGTGGTTTTTGGCCGAACCATCTCTACACCCTCACCAACCGGGTCCGGGTTGGCATTCGGCTGCGGATCGTCCGGGCCAACTGGCAAAATGTCTTGGCTACGAAACGCTTGGATAGCACCATTTCGATTGACCCAGTGGAGGGTGACGTTGGCCGCTTGCATAATGCGATCGCAGCTTCGTCCGGCCTGCTCAATCGTGGCCAGTCGTCCGAGTTCCTGACAGCGATCGCAAAACTGATTAAAAAAGACCGGATCCGCGGGCGTAAAGGTAGAGTTTATCGCCTGATTTGGATCGCCCACGCGCACCAGATTTAGAGGCATTTGAGGATCTTCAGGGTCGCCTGCCAACACTTCTAATAGCTGCGTTTGTAGCGGCGAAGAATCTTGCGCTTCGTCTTCGAAGATGGCGAAGACTCGACTTTGCCAGAGCTGACGAATAGCAGGTTCGTCAAAGGTTTTGAGCGCTGCGAGGATCATGTCGTCGTAGTCGATCAAACCGTTATTGCTTAGGAGCGCCTGGTAATGGGCGTACAGGCCCGCCGCGATCGCAACGACCGCATAGTCAGCGGCACCTTCCTGAATGCCCACCGTCAGACTCTCAGCGATGTCAGTGAGCGTGTCAGGTAAGAGCCCCGAGCTTTTAGCCTCATGAATGACGGTGTAAGCCAGCGCTGGCAAAACTTCTGTGCGCAGCACACTCTGCCGACGCAGCCGCTCAGTTTCTTCCCCATCGAAGCTGTCACCTTCTATCAGTCGATGGTAAGCCGCCGTATTTTCATCTATCCAGCGTTCTACCGCTGTGCGAATCAGTCGATGGCTATTCGTCGGCGAAACTAGCGTTGTCCCTTCTGAATCTAAGGGAGAGAGGTTGATGCCTGAAACTTCGGGATGGCGGCTAGCGATGTTTAAAGCAAGGCCGTGAAGGGTATGCACCACAAAGCTATTGAGCGGCAGAGAAAGGGCTCTCAGGTGCTGACGGACTTTGGCCTTTAGATTCGCCGCCGCAGAGCGAGTGAAGGTGACGAGCACCAGTTGCTTACGGGCGTGAAGCTGATGGTGGGCGATCGCAATCGCAGCCCCAGCGGCCATCCCGGTCGATTTGCCAGAGCCCGGTACGGCTGAAACAGCCAGAGGCCCAGAGCGCCATTGAGCCAGCGATCGCTGCCCAGGACGTAAGCTATTGGCTATTTGCTGAAGCTGAAGCGATCGCCCCTGATCGCGATCAGCAACCTCTGCGGGCGTTGCAACCATGTGTCATACAGATGAACGGCTTTATTGCCATGCAAATTGTAACTGCCGATCACCACAACCGATGACATCGCCTTATGCTTTGACTCTAGAAAGCCGCCACGGATAAGAACTTTTCTGCCACATCACCTTTTGCTGCCACTGCTGAGCCATCTGACGAATGGAGCGAGCTCGACTTTCTTTGACAAAGACCAACGGAGCGATGCCGATCAGGCGAACCAGCGCTGACAGGGCGAAAACCAGAGACAGGCCAACAGTCGGTATCTCGACGAGAAAGCTTCCCAGCGTAGTCCCGAGCGCCCCAGTGACGCCCATAGTAGCGGCTGCGATCGCAAAGTATCCAGACTGCCGAGCCGGGGGCGCTAGCTCCATTTGAATATTGGCCAAGCACAGGTCAATCGCTGCGAACGTGCTGCCCTGAGTGAGATGAAGCAGCGGCAAAATCAGCCAGATAGAAGTAACGCTAGCGTCGGTGTAAAGCCACAGGAGGGGTAGTGCGGCTGTCAGTAGGCAGTTGATTAGCAGCACCGGACGATTGCCAATGCGATCGCTCAAACGCCCCCACAGCACAATCGCCAGAAAAAATGCACCATATACCAACGCGCCGTACAGCGTCACCCATTGCACGTCCAGTCGCAGCGTGTCTAGCAGATAAAAGTTGAAAAAAGGAGCGCTGATATTTACCCCAAACGTCCAAAGGCCCAAAAACAAAAGCAGCGTTAGGAAATTGCGATCGCCTAACAGCCCGCTGTTGGGCTTATCTGCAGGGAGTCTATCGGGGCTCGCACAGCGTGGAGGGATGGAGCGGGCGATCGTCGCCGCCTGCGGATTCACATCGCGCACCCAAAACTGACAGCCCAGACTCACCAAGCCCATCAGCACCGCAATGATTAACACGATACCGTAGCCTTCTACCTCGCCGCCCATCCAGCGGGAAACTAGCCAGCCGCCTGCCGGAATGGTCAGCAGCGCGCTTAAGCTAGCCAGTGATCGGCGCAAACTAAAGTAGCGCCCTCGCAATGTAGCCGGAACCAGTGCCGCCATCCAGCTCACCCAAGATGCGCTACCAATAGAATCGAGAATGTTGCTCAGCGTCAGCACCCCCATCGTCAGCAACGTCAGCCAATGCGCATCCAGCAAATCATGGCTAAACAAAAAAATGCCTGCGGCAGGCAGTAGCCACAGCAGCCGAGAAATGCCATAAATCCACAGACAATAGGTATGACGACTGGTCACCTTCTCAGAAAAGTATGCACCCAGCGGCTGGAGCAAGTGAGCCATCATCGGAATGGACGTGAGTAGCCCTATCTCAAAAGCACCTGCGCCCAGCCCTAGCAAAAAGTTACCGATAAGTACGCCTTTGACAATATTCTCAAAGGCCGAAGAGAATGTACCATCGAGCGCAGAGGCTTTGAGGCTTTGACGAATAGTAGGGCGAACAGTGAGTGGCAGCGCTTTCCCAATTTGCAGTGGGTCAGCTTCGATGATTAAAGAGGTCATCAAAACGACAGGTCTCTTACAGACCTGATAAATGAGGTTCTTAATGTACGAAAAGCAAGTTGCCCCACCCAAATGGCACTCTTTAAAAACCTTGAAGGTTCGACAGAGGGCTTATTGAAGCACTAACAAAAGCAACTTAATCACAGAAAAATATATATTTATTTACACAGAGTAAATCAGATCTTGCCGCTTGCTTCGATCAATTCCTGCAAATATATCCTCAGTCAGAAATGCTTAATCTTTGCTTTAGTATTCAGACAGATGAGTGCTCTCTCCTCAGACCAAAAAGGGCACGCTCACAACTGTCCCAGCCACTTCATGTGAAAGAGGATGAGACTGCTTGCTATAGCGGTGTGCGGATGCATTCGTACATCGCGAGTCACTTGGCCCGTTGCCATGTAAGGCTTTTGCCAGAAAAAATGTATTCAAGCCAAGTGACAAACGCTATATATAGGTCAGTGAGCCAGTGGGCAGCGCTCAGCCGTCAGGGGCAAAAAACGAAAGCTGCGCTCCTTTTCGGGGTATCAAATGCTGCTTTGGCTTACGAGTACAAGGCTCGACTAAAGCCCTTAAAATGGGAAGGAGCGGTGCGATTGTCAGGCATTGAGCTTATTGGCGCCTGAGTCTAGAGTCCCTTGAGGCTATTTGGCTAGTTTAAGCGCTTACACATGAGGCACCTAACTGACCTGTCTAGGGCCCAACTTACATATCAGGGGCAAAAGCAGCCGTGATTCAGGAATTTGAAATATCTATTACTGCCGTCGGTGGCGATCAGTATTTGGTCCGCACAGAGAATGTGGCCAAAGGCGTACAGCTAGCCGAAGAAAAGGTTCATTGGCCAGTGCCCCTCTGGCTAGAGCAAACAAAATCCCTGATGCATGACCCGCTACTAGGATTGCTGCAGGGACAATCGCGCCATACCTTGCCTACCCGGACCGGCAGCTCTGGCCAGCACCCTCAGCCGGAGGATGCCGTAGCCACCCTCATTCATCTAGGACAAACGCTGCACAATGAGCTATTCAAAGGGCAGCTACACGATAGCTGGGTGACGGCTCAAGGGGTCGCGCAGAACCGACAAGATCTGCTCAGGCTGAGAATTGGCATGAAAGAAAGCCGATTGCAGCAGCTCCCTTGGGAAGCGCTGCATGCGGGCACGCGGCCGTTGGCAGCCGGGACCGATGTGATCTTCTCTCGCTACATACTAGACCGGCGGCAGGGCCACTCAACGCCTCTATCCAAAGCCGGACAAGGTCATATTCTACGTATTTTGATGGTGATTGCAGCCCCAGACGATCAAGAACGTCTAGAGCTGAAACAGGAGGTTTATCACCTGCAGTCTGAGCTACATCCTGAGGAGGCTGATAGCGATGAGGCGGTGCTTGATGTCCAGCTCAAGATCCTGGAGCAGCCAGGTCGGGCCGAGCTTACACAAGAGCTAGAGCGCGGTAACTATCAGGTTCTGCACTACGCTGGCCATAGCAACTTGGGACATGCAGGCGGTGATCTTTATTTAGTAGGCCGGCAAACTGGCCTGACCGAGCGACTCAGCGGTGAAGATCTAGCTGGATTACTCGTGAATAATGGCATTAAGCTAGCGGTTTTCAACTCTTGCAGGGGGGGCTATAGCTCTAGCACGCAGCAGGGTTGGCAGGAGCGGAACTTGGCGCAGGCGCTGGTCAACCGTGGGGTCCCAGGGGTGATTGCCATGACTGAGCGCATTCCTGATCATGTGGCCATTACCTTTACCCAGCTGCTGTATCGCAATTTAAAGAAGGGTCAGTCTATTGATCTGAGCTTAAATCGCACCCGTCAGGGACTGATTTCGGCCTATGGCTCTCATCAGTTTTACTGGGCGCTGCCCACGCTTTACATGCAGCCTTCTTTTGATGGCTATTTGGTCAAGACGGCAGGCGATCGCGAGAACACGAGCACCCTGGACTCAGCCAACGACCCCTTTGGCGATATGTTTTTTGAGCCTGGGCTGGCCGACATTGATCTGCCCGATCATCGACGTCAGCAAGCGCCTCAGCCCCAGGCTTCTCAGTCTGGGACTGAGGCAGTACGCTCTACATCCAGTTTGCAGCCGCAGACGGTGCATCCAGCCAATTCACAGGCCAATTCACAGGCCAGTTCACAGGCGCCTACTTCAGCAGCAGATAGAGACACGGTGACAGAAGATAGAGAGACAGCAAATTATCAAGACTCAATCGACAATGGCGACAGCGATGCGACCGATGCGGTGATGAGACAACTCTCGACACCGCTGACGCCGCTGGAGGTCGATGGCGATCTGCGCGTGCCTGAGGAGATAGAAACGCCTAGCGGGTTCTACGGAGAGCAGCCAGTGGCAGTGTCCGGGCCGCCTACGCTAGATCAGCCGACAGATAAATCTGCCCGAACGAACAATCAGCCCACGTCTGCCAGTCAAGCAAATCCGGCGGCGGTCAATGGTCATCAGCCCTCGGACCCAGCTACTGATGCAGAAAATGATATTCCTGAACTGATTGGCGAGCGCCTGACGCGCAGTCATACGCTGAGTACACAGGCATTAACAGCACCTGCGATCGCACTGATGGCGCTAGTTGCTTTGCTGGGCATTACCACCATCGGCTGGCTGCGACAAAACCGTGTACCGCGCGTAGACGCTCCTCAGGCTTCTTTGAGTAGCTTAGAGTTGCCCGCTCAAATCGAGGTGGCCTTTGATCAAGATGATCTTGACTTAGCGGCAGCAGGCGCTAAAGATCTGATTGAGCAGGGCCAGTTTTCAGAGGCGATCACAGCCCTAGAAACCGCCAGTCCTAGACAGCGAGAAGATGTGATTGTGTCATTTCTGCGCGGTCGAGCTCAATGGGGACTGGCAAAACAGTCCGGCAGCGATTTTTCGCCTAGCGATGCGATGCGGTCCTGGACAACAGCGCTCGAGAGCGAGTCCGACTGGATGGAGATCTCGATGGCGTTAGGATTTGCCCAATATGCCACAGGCCGTGATGATCTAGCCCTAGAGTCCTGGCGCAAGGCAATTCAGCTTGCAGAGCGGCAGCCCGACGCAAATATCTATTTTTCTTCAAAGCCTGCTAGTGAATACGCCCTCAATGCTTATGCAGGGGTAGCGATGGCAGCGCTGTCTCTGGCCAAGGTGGACGCAGATCCAGCGGAGCGGGGTCGCCTAATGGCCGAAGCTTCGACAGCGTATCGCAAAGTGATCAACGAAGCACCTTCTGACTTTACTGTCCAGTCACTGGGTGGTAACTGGCTATGGTTAGAAAACGAGATCTCCGATTGGGATGAGGCGAAAAAAGAACTGAGTCAGACGGTCGAGTAGAAGCAGCTAGTAAAAACTCATCTAGATTATTTGCACTAGGGCATGCGCTTTTCGGGCCGATAAGAAATAACCCAGCAGCGCTCAATGTAGCGTACCTTTTGCGCGTGCCAAAATTTTATCGGGTTCATAATGAACCTGCTCTCGGGCTGTCCAATCGGTTGGCGCAAATACTGCCAGAGCGGAAATGTAGCGGTAGGATGAGCAGACATCATGGTACAGGTAGGCAACTTCAGGTATGTGCGTCACCTACCAATGATTGTCAATATGCCAAGTCTTTTCCCTCGGTACAACTACGTCAATTGATGTGATCAACGGACGTCAGATGTATTCGTAAGCACATTCAATCACGCTCCTCATCTATAGCTCCTTTTTATATGAACCGATCAATAAACTGGCAAACGTTTGCCGATAGCCTCAATCCTATCGAAACGCTGCTTGAGCCAGCCCAGCTCGCCAAGCTCTCTAAAGACTACTACTACTTCAGCCCTATTTTGGCAGCGCAGCTCAAAGACAAGATGGGTGATTTGGTCGCCTGCCCCAAGAGCGAAGCCGACGTACTGACGGTGGTCCGTGCTTGTGTAGCCGCAAAGGTACCGCTTACTGTGCGCGGTGCGGGTACCGGCAACTATGGTCAGGCCATCCCCCTAGCGGGCGGGGTCATTTTAGATCTCAGTGGGATGAACGCTGTGAAGTGGATAAAACCGGGCATCGCCTGCGTAGAGCCAGGTGCAAAACTAGCGGCAATTGACCGACTCAGTCGCCCTCAGGGTTGGGAAATTCGCATGGCTCCCTCCACGTATCGCACGGCCACAATCGGCGGCTTCATTAGCGGCGGGAGTGGGGGCATTGGCTCGATCCTCTATGGTCAGTTAGCGGATAGAGGAAATCTTCACGCTGTACGGGTTGTCACTGTAGAAGATACTCCGCGTATTATCGAGCTGCGCGGTGACGCGGTTCAGCAGGTCAGCCACGCCTATGGCACTAATGGCATTATCACTGAACTAGAAATCCCGCTGGGTCCGGCATATCCCTGGGCCGATGTAATTGTCAGCTTTGATGATTTTATGCAGGCCGCCCAATTTGGCCAAGCACTGGGTGACGCCGATGGCATCATCAAAAAGCTGATCAGCGTTCATGCTTGGCCTATTCCCAGCTATTTCACAGCACTGCAATCATCGCTGCCAACCGGGAAAACCGCGGCGCTGCTGATCGTTTCGGACGCTGATTTGCAGGCATTGAGCGAACTGGTCAACGAATACTCAGGCCGCATTACTGATCAAAAAGAAGCCCAGGCAACGAATAAAGGCGCGGCTATTAGCGAATTTACCTGGAATCACACAACTCTCCACGCTCGCAATGTGGATGAGCGCCTCACCTACTTGCAAACGGTCTTTCCTTACGACCCCAGCTTGCAGCTTGTGCAGCATATGCACGAACACTTCGGCGAGGAGGTAATGATGCACTTGGAGTATATCCGCGTGGGGGGCAATGTTCTGCCAGCGGCACTTCAGCTAGTGCGCTATTCCACAGCCGAACGATTGAATGAGATTATTCGCTATCACGAGGAGAAGGGGGCATTCATTGCGAATCCACACACGTATGTATTAGAAGATGGGGGCCGCAAAACCATTGATGAAAACCAGCTTCGGTTTAAAGAACAGGTCGATCCATATGGCTTACTGAACCCTGGAAAGATGCGAGGCTGGCTGGAGCGACATCCAGCGGGGTAAAGCAATCACAACTGTCCTAGCACATACCGGGTACCTGCTATATCTCGTTGAGTCTTTCGTTGAGTTTACGCTGCCATTCGGCGTCTAGCTGGGCAGCGCGATCGCTCTCCTGCTCCAGCAAATCGGTCTCCGTATCGTACACAGCCTCATCCGCGCGCAGCACTTTTTGGGCTGCAAACTGACGGGCAAACGTGAGCTTTTCTTGGAAGGCAGGTCCAAGTCGGTTGAGCCCGCTTGCGCGCTGCGATCGCTCCTCATTACGCTGCTCGATTTTGGCATTTTGCCGCTGCAGCCAGTAGTAGCGGATCAAAGGAATACCTAAAAAGGCAATGCCGTATGCCAACAGCAGCCAAAAGATCGACTGAACAAAGGCAACATAGCCGCTCAGCTGCACCGCATTTTGCAGCATCCCCCACAGCACGGCCGCGCCGACCAAATTTAGCGAGCCTAGGCCGACAGAGAGCATGACCTGATTTGAAGTCGCTGCTGTAAACTTGCGCTTGGTTTCCTTTAGGTAAGCGCTTACCGCTGCTTTAGTGCGCTGCACTGCAGAGACCTGAAGCTCAGGGAAATAGTAGACAATGTCGCCTTTAGGGCTAACCTCAGGCTGGCCATTGAAACGACTGAGCACTGGCAGCATATAGTCTTCGTACTCTTTATCCCAGCCTTCGCCCAAATCATCTAAGTAGGGCGCGACTTGTTCAGCAGCGATCGCGCCTCCGCTATTGCTAATCACATTGCCAATTGCGCGCCAGCGCCGATCTTCCAAGTCAGCATTGGGATCGCCATCGCCAAAGAGAAACGAAAAGATTGCCTCTAAAAAGTTGAGCTCGCCTTTTGCCCGAGCAGGCGTAGATCCCCCCCCATAGCGGCCTCCGGATCGATTGGAATAGCGCCGTCTGCCGCGTCCTCGATTGAAGTCGAACAGGTAGAAAATATTTGAGGGGAAGAATATAAAACCACCCCCTCGACGATCATTGCGATCGCCCCCACCGCCACCCTGACTGCTCGCGGCTACCATCAGCGCAAAAATGGCAATAAAAATCAGAGCGATCGACAGCAGGAGCATTAGCCCAAACGACAGGCGGATAATGTAAAACACAACCTGCCAAATCTTGGCCAGCGTTTCCTGTAGGCGCAGCTGCCAATACTTGTTGCGCAATACGCCGCGAAAATTTTTGGGAAATTCGTAGGCAATTTCACCCGCTTCTGACACCTGCAAGTGCGCCTGCGTCTCAGAAGCCAATGCCAATAGGCCCTGCTGGGCCAGCTCCACGTTCAGGCCAGATTGAGCCGCCACGTCCCCGACCGTCACCCGGTACTTAAGGGATTCTACCGCCGCCATCACGTCTTTGTTGAGATTTAAAGTGGAGTCCACAGCCTTTGCCTCGGTTACCTGCTAGCCCTAATAGTTGGAACGATTACAGGCTCAGTGTCGATATCGATACGTTTCTTATCCAGTATAAGAGGCAGATCGTGAGGCGGTGTACCGGGTAAAGGTTCGGTTCTCTGCTTGGTATTCTGTCAAACAAAAACGCCGATGATCTCTATTGCTAGAATCATCGGCGTTTAGCCTTATTTTGCCTTTTCTTAGGCACTATCGCTCACGTATGGACTCGAAGCTCATAGCGTCAAAAAGTACGCTATCGACGGCGCCAACGGAGTGCCTTAGAGCTGGGATTAGAGCTGAGAAGTACGGCCCAAAACTTGGTCTTTGAGCGCGTTCATTTCACTGGCGAGCTCACTGCGGTTAGACGCTTTGAGCAGATAGCGATAGATAAACCAGCCGCTGTAGATGAGGCCAATTAGCTCAAACAAAGGAGCCAAAACGGGCACATCATTAATGGCATCCAAAATAGCCAAGGTGAGCTTGACCGAAATGAACGCCCCAAAAATTAGCCCCAAAGCAAGCAGTGGGCGCTTGTACTCACTGAAAAATTCACCGAAGTACTTGGGCAGCTCCCCCAAACTATCAACCACCTGAGCGGTCACTCGCTTCACTTGCTCAACCGTTTCTGAGGTAGAGGCTGTCGTCGGTGTCGTGCTAACGGTGGGATTATCAACCGTCTTGCTGGTTTCAGCATAGACGCTGTCTTCTGTATTAAGGTCGGTAGCCATAGCGGTTTATAAGAGTTAACAACAAGTAGGCCGCGACTCTGCCTGCGCACTCGCCTTTACGTTTTTAAAGTTAGCCAAGAAAAAGTTAGCCAAGAAGGGCGATCGCCCGCCGACAACGCACACCTCTCTCATCTCAGGATTGACACCATTAGGATTAACACCCTCAGGATTGAAGCCAAGCTTTAAGAAAGCGGCGTCAGCCAATGAGCAAACGGCAGAGTATAAATTAAGGCATCATAATAGCGCCTTCATTGCGGGGTGACTAGAGCAAATAGTTAGAATCGTTGATAAGGGTATCCAGCGGATATCATCAATGAACATAGGTAATTATTTGCTTACCTATATTGTACTATTTTTTGTACTAATTCTAGTCAAGCAGACACCAAGCGCACGCTGAGGAGCCAGTCCCATAGAGAAACTGTACGGAGAGCTAAAAGGGCTTAAGAACAGCCAGCTTAAGGCGCTTAAGCGCATTTATCACCAGCGGTTGCCGGTAGATCGCGTGACTACGCCAGAATTCGCCCAGCGTCTGGCCGCTGTTAGTACAGATATCAATCAGGCAGTGTGCGCTTATGTAGATCGCAGGGGCCATATTATCCGCGTGGGCGTTGGCAGTCCGCACAAAACTCAAATCCCGGTGCTAGAGCTGCCTCGCTACGGCGCGGAGCGGCTGTGTGGAATTCGCTGCATTGCCACACAGCTAAAAGTTGAGCCGCCCAGTCACAGCGTCCTCACGGCAATGGCGATTCAGCGGCTAGATGCGATCGCGCTACTAACGCTCACAGGCACAGGCTTCAAGCGCAAAGGCGGGGGCGCGACGGGCTACATCCGAGAGGGCTATCTGGCGCATCTAGTCCCCCACCCTGAGATCCAATGGGACGTTTCTCAGCCGATGACGCTAGAGGAGCTAGAAACACAGGACTTTCTCGAGCTGGCCGAAGGGTTAGAAGAAGAGTTTCGCCGGGCGTTTGTCGCGCAGCAAGTCGATACCGACCATGAGCGAGTGATTATCGTCGGCCTGATGACGGACAAAATGACGGATACTGACTTTAAAAACGGCTTAGAAGAAGTGACGCGGCTAGTAGAAACCGCTGGGGGGGACGTTTTACAAACGCTCAGTCAGAAGCGATCGCGCCCTCACCCTAGAACGGTGATCGGCGCGGGCAAGGTGGATGATGTGGCCTTAGCGGTGCAGACGGTGGGGGCAAATTTGATTGTGTGCGATCGCGATCTCTCTCCTGCTCAAATCCGCAACTTAGAGGCGCATGTCGGCGTTCGCGTCGTTGATCGCACCGAGCTGATTCTCGATATTTTTGCGCAGCGGGCTCAATCTGGCGCGGGAAAGCTTCAGGTAGAGCTGGCTCAGCTAGAGTATCAGCTGCCGAGGCTGACCGGGCGCGGCCAGTCAATGTCCCGGCTTGGCGGGGGGATTGGGACAAGAGGACCGGGTGAGACCAAGCTTGAAACCGAACGGCGGGCGATTCAAAAGCGCATTAGCCGTTTGCAAAAGGAAGTGGACAGCCTGCAAGAGCACCGATCTAGGCTGCGTCAACGCCGCCAACAGCAGTCTGTGCCCTCAGTGGCGATCATCGGCTACACCAATGCGGGCAAATCTACGCTGCTAAACCGTCTGACAGACGCGGAGGTATATGCCGCTGACCAGCTCTTTGCGACGTTAGACCCGACTACTCGCCGGATTGTGATCACCGACGAGGACACGAATGAAAGGCGATCGCTGGTTCTCACCGACACCGTGGGCTTCATCCAAGATTTGCCGCCAGCGCTGATGGATGCCTTTCGCGCCACCTTAGAAGAGGTCACGGAAGCCGACGCGCTGATTCACGTCGTCGATGCGGCTCATCCGGCTTGGAAAGAGCATATTCATTCGGTTATGGGGCTACTGAGTCAGATGCCGATTGCGCCTGGGCCAATTTTGCTGGTCTTTAACAAGCTCGACGAAACCGATACTGATACGCTAGAGCTTGCCAAAGATGAATATCCGCAAGCCGTCTTCATTTCAGCCGCTAATAATTTGGGAATGGACACCCTGCGACAAAAAATTCTTCAGCTAGTTGACTACGCGGTCGTCAGCTAATGTTCGCAAATAGGCTCTACTGGGCTCCACTATTCTGAGGTAGCAGACTCTGAGACAGCAGACTCAAATCCTGAAAGGGCGGCTAGTTCGCTCAGAGGTAGAGCACCTAAGTAGCGATCACCCTCGATTATCCAGGTCGGATACGCCTCAATCCCTATCTGCATACACAGGTCGCTTTGGGTGTTATAGCCTTCTGGGTCACATTCGATATAGGGAATGTGCTCAACTGCCCCTGCGAAATAGTCCTTTTGCGTAGCGCAGTGAGGGCACCAATAGGCGCCGTACATTTTTGCACCAGTCGCCGTTAAATGGCTCGCCAATTGCGCTTCGTATGAATTTGGCAGGGAGCTACAGGCCACTAACAAAAACCAAAGGGCTAACGGGTACGTCCACGTTTTCACTCGGATGTGGCGCGTTCTCCCGGTGTTTAAGACACCTTTAGATTGTGCTCTCAATCTACTCATCGATTATCTCCGTTTCCGAAAGCGCGTTTGCCGTCAGGCATTTGAATAGGTATCTGAATAATAGAGCGCAGTGAAATATACCGTGAAATAGGTATGTTATCCACACCCCCCATTTCCTAAAGAACCTGGCAAAATATGGTCAAACCTTATTTGCCTTTTTTACCCTGTGCTGTCATCTAATTAGCGAGAGATCTGATGAGTTTTCTTCACAACCTGCCTGGCTTGCCGTTCAGCCGATGGATACGATGGGTGGCCTCTACGGCGATCGCCTGTCTACTCACCAATAGCCTATGGATGCTTCCCGTCTGGGCCCAGTCAGCAACCCAATCGACAACAGGCTCAGCGCTGCCAGTTCTCACACAGTCCCCTAGCAGTGGCTCATCAGCGGCGACGGTTGCCCTCGCTGGAGAAAGCTTTGTTGCGCAAGCTGTTCGCAGTGTCGGTAGTGCCGTCGTTCGCATCGACACAGAGCGCACTATCACCCGCAATGTCCCGGATATGTTCTACGAAGATCCTTTCTTTCGAGGCCCGTTCGGCGATAGAGGCAGCAGGCCAAACCTCTTTCAAAACATTCCGCAAGAAGAGCTGCTACGGGGGCAAGGATCCGGATTTATTATCAGCGACGGTGGTGACATTTTGACCAATGCTCATGTCGTTGATGGCACTGATAAGGTCACCGTCACCCTAAAAGACGGTCGCACCTTCGAAGGCATTGTCGAAGGCGTAGACGATATTACAGATCTCGCGGTGATTCATATCGATACCGAGGACGAAGCGCTGCCGGTTTCTCAGCTGGGCGATTCGGATCAAGTTGAAGTGGGCGATTGGGCGATCGCTGTCGGCAACCCCCTGGGATTAGACAATACTGTCACGCTTGGCATTGTTAGTACTCTCAAGCGCTCTAGCGCCGCCGTCGGCATCCCCGGTAAGCGCATCGACTTTATTCAAACTGACGCCGCTATTAATCCTGGCAACTCCGGCGGGCCTTTGCTGAATTCGCGAGGTGAGGTGATTGGCATCAATACGGCCATTCGCGCCGATGCGATGGGTATTGGCTTTGCAATCCCAATCAACAAAGCAAAAGAGATCCAGACGAGCTTGGCCAGAGGCGAGCGCATCGCACATCCTTACTTAGGGGTCCAAATTGCCACCCTCACACCTGATATGGCCAAGCTAAACAACGAAGACCCTAACAGTGCTATCACCCTCCCTGAAATCGACGGCGTGCTAGTCGTGCGTGTCTTGCCAAATACACCCGCTGCTGAGGCCGGACTGCGTCGCGGAGATGTCATTGTATCGGTAGCAGGCAAGCCGGTTCGCCGGGCCGATCAGCTGCAAACTCGGGTAGATCAAGTGCAGGTGGGTGAAGCGCTACAGGTGACGTTGAAACGGGGCGATCGCACCCAAATGCTCTCAGTAAAGACCGCCGATCTTTCCGCACAGAAGAACGCGTAGCACAGCGCAAACCAAATAAGAATGTCATTGTAAAAAAGCCTAGCCGCTGAAATAAACGGCTAGGCTTTTTTGACTATTTTTTGGCTTTACCAGACACTCAGTAAGAGCACCGTAAGATATAGCGAGCGTACGGATGCATACTCACTGAGAAGGCTACGCCTACGTACGCTCGCGCGCCACTTAGCTCGCAGAAATCAATGGTTTCAGCAGTCACTAATGTAGTGAGCTAAGTGGCCAAAGCTATATTTACAGAGCCGTGCTCTTATCATCAATCAGGCCATCGCCGCCAATCAGGGGAGAAGACGGCGGTGCTTCACTCTCTTCTGCACCTGTCTTTTCACCACCCCCCACCATGCCATCACCGGCAATCAGGTCTAGGCCCCCTTCACGGTCATAGGCACGGGCGGTGCGATCATCTAGCACCATGTCCTGCAAGGCCATATCGTTCCCTAGAAAAGTGCCATCAAAGGAAGTATCAATTTCCGGAGAAGACGGTTCTTCATAGGCATTGAAGCCTGTACCCGCCGGAATCAAGCGACCAATGATCACGTTTTCCTTCAGTCCACGCAGCCAATCAGACTTCCCTTGAATCGCCGCTTCAGTCAACACGCGAGTAGTCTCTTGGAAACTTGCCGCCGAGATAAAGCTATCAGTATTCAACGACGCCTTGGTGATACCGAGCAGCACAGGCGTGTAGTCCGCAGGTGCCATTCCCGTAATCGACATCGCTTCATTCACCTGCTCTAGCTGACGAATTTCGACCAGCTCACCCGGCAGCATCGTGGTGTCACCCCCATCTTCAACCCGAGCCTTTGAAGTCATCTGCCGCACAATCACCTCAATGTGTTTATCAGAGATATCAATCCCCTGCGACTGATACACCGACTGCACTTCATTCACTAGGAAAGACTGCACTTTTTCCAAACTCAGCATCGCGGCTTCATGGGTGCCCTTATTCTCGCGATAGTACTTAAAGAACACCTCCAGAATCTGATGCGGAATCGACGGACCGTCAGTTAGAGGCTCACCCACCTCAACCTTTTGACCGTCGCCGACGACCAGGTTTTGACCTGGCGTGACTGGATAATCGGTCACCGTCCCATCTTTTTCTTCCACCTTAATCTCAACGGTTTCATCATCGGCGTAGACCACTTTGGCAATCCCCGCACGCTCCGACAAAATGCAGGCTTCTTTAGGTTTGCGAGCTTCTAGCAACTCTTCAATTCGCGGCAGACCCTGGATAATATCACCCGTCTTTGCACGCTCGAAGACCAGCAGCACCAAGCCATCACCTCGCTGCACCAGATCGCCATTGTCAATGTGCAAAACGGCTCCGGTAGAAACGCGGTAAGGACGCGCGATCCGCATCACCACCTGATTATCGCTGACCTTGACCACTTGGCCAGACTCTGTTGTGTTCACACCCTCAGCGAGTTCGTTATCGTCTACCAGCAAGTCTCCCTCAGAGACAGTCGGCGTTTTACCCTCAGTATTGACCACGACTCGATCAGCATCGCGCACCACCAGTACCCGGCGGACAGACTCCAGGTCTTCGCGAATACCGCGAATTTCGCCTGCTTCCTTACAGCGAATTTCGGTCCGGGCAATGACTGAGCCTGGCGTAATCTCATCCCCATCGTTGACCAGCAGCCGCGTCTTGGTACTACCCTGCGTCTGATCTGCCTCAATGTCGCGGCGCACCACCAGCGTTTCCAAAATCACAAGCTGCAAGCGCTGAGCCGAATCTTCATCCTCGCTGTCGGCTTTTAGCTCGATATCAGCTGTTAGCTGAGAGCCACCCTCGTCGATTTCGAGCACAAGCTGAGTGCGCAAAATCTCCAGGCCCTCAACCGACTTCACCTGCTCACCATCTTTATAGAGCAGACGCTGAACCGCGCGCAGGCGAATAGTGTTGTCATCGCTGTCGCTCACCGAGAACTGGCTGGGCACTTTTGCCTCATCAGGCACCTCAAACTCCTGGACAGGGCGCAGTAATAAGGCTGCACCTTCAGGTGTCTCAACGTACTCTACGTAGCGCAGGGCATCAGCAACAACGCCCGGAATTACCTCTTCGCCTGCATTGACAATAGTGCCATCTTTGCTGCCAGCCGCATCTGGGCTATCTACCATATGCAGATCACCTGGGCGGACGACGATTTCGCGCAGGATGTCGTTCTTTTGAGTCACACCCACAACACCGCTGGTCTGGCAGAAGATGTCTTTAACAACCTCAGTGCCAGCCTCAATGAACTGCCCATCTTCAACCATCAGCAAAGAGATATCTTTGTTGACCTCGTGAGCTTCTGACGGAATCCAAAGAATTGTGCCGCCTTTGGTCACTTCATAGCCGGTTTTGGCTTTGCCGCGCTTAGACGTTTCGACCCCAGCATATTTGATGATGCCGCCTGTTTGCGTACGGAAGCTATCGTCAACGAGTTCGGCAACTACCTGACCACTCGTGACCTTAGTTCCCGGTGTGGCGTTGATCGAAAAGCGCTGACCGTTAGCGGTGTTAAGAAAATAGTGCTCACGGCCCTGACCGCTTTCTATCTCGACTTCTGATTGGTCGAGGACTACAGAAGCAGTGATAATTTCGACTTCGCGGCCACCTTTACCATCGTTAGAGGTATCGGTGAGTCGGACGATGCCGCCTCGCTCGGTGATCAGCTTAGTCTCAGCAAGAACGCCTTCGGCTTCAACGCGATCGCTATTCTTCACCACTGGCTCGGCCCCCGGCGGCAGGTTATACACCTCACCCGAAAGCACCCAAATCAGGCCGCCCCTTTGGGCTAAGCGAGTCATATTGCCTTGACGATCCGTTTTTTCTTCTTGAATCAGGCCGTCAAAAATGACCTCGCCTGATAGATCAGAGGTTACGTCCTTGCTCGCTTTTTCAGTAACTTTGCGAACCCGACTGGTGCTCGGCATCTCAGCAATCATGTCGCCTTTTTGAATCTCGTCACCCTCCTTGGCAAACAAAATCGCACCCTGAGGCAGCGAAACCGAATACTCCTTGCCATTGGCTTCAATTGCGATCTGATTGTTCGCTTCCATCACCAAGGCATCTTCACCGTGGCGAGTGCGGAAGGGACGGGTGCGCATGTTCTCTTGAGCAATGCGAATCGTACCCGCCCGCTTAGCTCGGATCTGAGGCGCTAGTTCGCCAGTAAACGTTCCCCCCGTATGGAAGGTGCGCATCGTCAGCTGAGTGCCGGGTTCACCGATAGATTGGGCAGCAATAATACCAACCGCTTCGCCTAAGTCCACCATATGAGAATGGGCCAAACTCCAGCCATAGCAGTGCTGACACACCGAGCGAGCCGCTTCACATGTCAGCGCTGAGCGAGCTTTAACTTCTTTGACTTTCGCTTCACCGATGGCGTCGGCAATATCATCTGTGATCGACTGATTGCGTGCCACAATCACGTCACCCGTCTTAGGATGAACCACATCTTCAGCCGGAACGCGGCCTAGTAGGCGATCTTTCAGGGGAATCAGTACCCGCTCACCGTCAGTCATCGGCCGCACAGGAATATAGCGATCAGTCCCGCAATCGACCTCTCGGACAATTACATCTTGCGAAACGTCCACTAGGCGGCGAGTCAGATAGCCCGAGTCAGCCGTCCGCAGAGCCGTATCTACCAAGCCCTTGCGCGCCCCGTAAGACGAGATAATATACTCCGTAACCGTCAGACCCTCGCGAAAGTTTGTCTTGATCGGCAGGTCAATGATCTCGCCTTGAGGGTTGGCCATCAGACCCCGCATGCCTACTAGCTGGCGTACCTGAGAGATGTTACCGCGAGCTCCCGAGTTCGACATCATGTAGACGGAGTTCAGCGGGTTGTTGTCGCGGAAGTTCTCCACCACCTTGTCTTTGAGGTGCTCGCTGGTTTCATTCCACGTATCGATAACCTTCTGGAAACGCTCAACTTCGGTGATTTCACCTCGGGTATAGCGTTCTTCAGTATCGCGGATCTCTTCTTCTGCGGTTTCCAGCATCGCCTTTTTACTGGGCGGCACCTGCAAGTCTTCTACACTAATAGATACCCCGGCTTTAGTCGCGTACTTGAAGCCTAAGCTCTTGATCTCATCTGCCATTTGAGCCGTGCGGGCAGTGCCGTAGTGCTCAAATGACCACGAGACCAAGTTTTTTAGCTGTTTTTTGTCAATGACTCGGTTGCGAAATACAACGGGTCTGGATTCGCCTTGCTCTGTCATGTGTGTTCCTTTGCCCTTGAACTCTGTACTTATTTCGATATGCTGAGCACTCAGCTGTGCGCTCTAGCGGTATTTGTCGGGGAGCTTTACTCAGCAAGTGCACCTAGGACGGCATGGTTGTAAATGATTCGGCCAGGGGTGGTCTCCACATACTGCGAAATCATATTGCCTGAGTCATCTTCTCTCACCCGGCGGAACTTATAAGTTTTGGTCGTTGCACCGCTATCATCAGTGGTCACTTCGACCGGTTCGCTATCGTTCTCGGCGGTTTCGACATCGCCATCAAAGCGTAGCCAGACTTTGGCGTGGAGATCGACGTTGCCTTGCTCATAAGCAGCGATCGCATCTTCCATACTCGAAAAGTAGCGACCCGCCCCTTGTTGTTTGGCAGGATTATCGGCTGTGAGGTAATAGCAGCCCAGCACCATGTCTTGACTCGGCGTAATAATCGGCCGCCCCGTCGCTGGCGAGAGAACGTTGTTGGATGCCAGCATCAGCAACCGCGCTTCTGATTGAGCTTCTAGCGATAGCGGCACATGAACCGCCATTTGGTCACCGTCAAAATCAGCGTTAAACGCCGGACACACCAGCGGATGCAGCTGAATCGCTCGGCCTTCCACCATAATTGGCTCAAAAGCTTGAATGCCCAGCCGGTGTAGCGTCGGTGCCCGGTTCAGCATCACCGGATGGCTCTCAATTACCTCTTCAAGCACTTCCCACACGCTGGGATCGTTGCGCTGAATCAGCTTTTTCGCAGCCTTGATGTTGTTCACTAAGCCTTGGCGAATCAGGCGATGGATCACAAACGGTTGAAATAGCTCAATCGCCATTTCCCGAGGCAAACCACACTGGTGGATTTTCAGATTAGGCCCCACCACAATCACCGAACGACCCGAGTAGTCAACTCGCTTACCCAGCAAGTTCTGACGGAATCGACCCTGTTTTCCTTCAATGATGTCTGAGAGCGACTTCAGCGGCCGATTGTTAGCACCCACCACCGTACGCCCCCGACGGCCATTGTCGATCAGTGCATCGACTGCCTCTTGCAGCATCCGCTTCTCGTTACGGACGATAATTTCGGGCGCTAGAATCTCTTGCAGACGAGCCAGACGGTTGTTCCGGTTGATCACCCGGCGATACAGATCGTTGAGATCAGACGTTGCAAAGCGGCCACCGTCTAGCTGCACCATCGGACGTAAATCGGGCGGGATCACAGGGATGACATCTAGCACCATCCATTCTGGCTTGGAGCCAGTGGCGATGAAGTTATCGATTACCCGCAGACGCTTAATCAGTTTGGCGCGTTTTTGGCCTTTGGAGTTAGCGATCGCCTCCCGCAACTGTTCAGCCGTCTCTTCTAGCTGCAGGTCCTCCAGCAGCCGCATCAGCGCTTCAGCGCCAATCCCCACTTCAATCCCAGCTAGCTGAGAATCCTCGTCATAGAGCTGATCTTCGACCTCCATCCACTGATCTTCGCTCAGCAGCTGCTTATAGGTCAGGTTTTCAGCATTGCCCGGATCTAACACCACATAGGCATTGAAATAGACGATCTGCTCGACATCGCGTAGCGGCATATCCATCAAAATGGCGATGTAGCTGGGAATGCCTTTGAGATACCAAACATGAGCCACAGGCGCAGCCAATTTGATATAGCCCATGCGGTGGCGGCGCACGCGCGACTCAGTCACCTCTACCCCACAGCGCTCGCAGACAATGCCCCGATGGCGAACCCGCTTGTACTTACCACAGTGGCATTCCCAGTCTTTCGCTGGCCCAAAAATCCGCTCACAAAACAGCCCGTCCATCTCTGGTTTTAGGGTTCTGTAGTTGATCGTTTCTGGCTTGGTCACTTCACCGACAACCGTGCCATTGGGTAGCGTGCGCTCTCCCCAATCACGGATTCGCTCCGGTGAAGCAAGGCCAATCTTGACATAGTCAAACCGCTGTTCTACTTTCGGCATCCTTCGTTCATTCCCTTACAACTTAATGAGGATCAACACTCTCTTGGGCAGCCTTCGCTATGATCTGCGCTTATGATTTGCGTCTATAGACTGCCCTCGCGATTTCACACGTGGTCTACAGCAGTGTCTGTGACGGCTGCTCCTCGCTCTTTTCTATGCCTGAACCCGCAGGCGCAACCGCTGCACCTGCCGCACCCGCAGTCCCCATCGGCTCATCCTTGGAAACCGACTCATAAGTGGGCCTTGAAGGTGTTCTGCGATTGCCGACATCGGCCATCAGATCGACTTCGCTATCGCGGCTAGTCCCATCTTCCTGGGTTTCTAGCTTATGCACCGCAATATCTAGGCACAGCGACTGTAGCTCTCGCATCAGCACCTTGAATGACTCAGGTGTACCTGGGCGAGGAATCGCTTTACCTTTGACAATCGCATTGAGCGCTTCATTACGCCCTTGCATATCGTCCGATTTCACCGTCAGCAACTCTTGCAGCGTATAGGCTGCACCAAAGGCTTCTAGCGCCCATACTTCCATCTCACCAAAGCGCTGACCGCCCTGCTGAGCTTTTCCGCCCAACGGCTGTTGGGTAACCAGCGAGTAAGGCCCGGTAGAGCGCGCATGAATTTTATCGTCTACGAGGTGCACCAGCTTCAGCATGTAGGCTTGACCGACCGTTACAGGCTGATCAAATGGCTCACCTGAGCGACCATCATAGAGCTGAATTTTGCCAGGATTATCAGGGTTAAATACCCAGTCATTACCCGTTACATCACGAGCTTCTTGCAGCTTGCCGTGAGTCGTTTTCTTCGAGGCTTCCTCACCGTACATTTCATCGAATGGCGTTACCTTGAAGCGAGCCCCGAGATTCTGCCCGGCCCAGCCCAGCAAGCACTCAAAGACCTGACCCACATTCATTCGCGAAGGGACACCCAATGGATTCAACACAATATCAATCGGGGTCCCATCGGGCAGATAGGGCATGTCCTCTACGGGCAAAATCCGAGAAATAATGCCTTTGTTGCCGTGGCGACCCGCCATCTTATCGCCGACTTGAATCTTGCGCTTTTGAGCGACATAGACCCGGACCACCATGTTGGCACCCGGTGGCAGTTCATCTCCCTGCTCGCGAGTGAACACGCGCACATCTACAACCCGACCTTTCTCACCATTGGGCACGCGCAACGAGTTATCGCGCACATCGCGTGCTTTTTCGCCAAAGATAGCCCGCAGCAGCTTTTCTTCGGGCGGTTGGTCAGACTCACCTTTAGGAGTCACTTTCCCAACCAAAATCTCACCTGAGCTCACCCAAGCACCAATACGAATGATGCCGGTTTCATCTAACTGTCGGAGCGCATCCTCACCGACGTTTGGAATCTCACGGGTGATTTCTTCAGGCCCTAGCTTGGTCTGACGCGCCTCAATCTCGTATTTTTCAATGTGAATAGAGGTATAGACATCCTCATACACCAGTCGCTCACTCAGCAAAATGGCGTCTTCGTAGTTGTAGCCCTCCCAAGGCATGTAGGTAATCAGCACGTTCTGACCCAAGGCAATTTCGCCGCCTTCTGTCGCAGAACCATCTGCCATTACCTGACCCGCTACAACCTTGTCGCCTTCAAAGACAAAGGGGCGTTGGTTCAAGCAAGTGTCTTGGTTGGAGCGCTGATACTTTTGCAGCTCATAGGGGTGAACGTTCCCTTCCAGATCACGAACCTTAATCCAGTTAGCATCGACAAAGCTCACGACACCATCCGTACGACTGATGATGACCATACCCGAGTCGCGAGCCGCTTGAGCCTCTAGCCCTGTACCGACTAACGGACGCTCTGGGCGTAGCAAAGGCACCGCCTGACGCTGCATGTTCGAGCCCATCAGCGCGCGGTTAGCATCGTCGTGCTCTAAGAACGGAATCAGTGAAGTCGCGACCGAAATGATCTGTACCGGAGAGACCGCTACATAGTCCACCTCAGTTGGCGCTGTCACCGTAAAGTCCTGGCGGTAGCGCACAGGCACCGACTCGCCCAAAATATTGTTATCGGTATCAATCGGGACATCTCCAGGCGCAACCCGCAGATCGTCCTCTTCATCCGCTGTCATGTAGACAGGGCGATCTTTAATGATGCGGCCATTTTCTACCGGGAAAAATGGGGTCTCAATAAAGCCAAAGTCATTCACTCGCGCATGAGTTGCCAAAGAGCCAATCAACCCGGCATTGGGACCCTCAGGTGTTTCAATCGGGCAAATACGACCATGATGAGAGGGGTGAATGTCTCGCACGGCAAAGCCCGCGCGCTCACGAGTTAAGCCTCCTGGACCAAGCGCACTAATTCGACGCTTGTGGGTTAGCTCCGCCAACGGATTGGTTTGATCCATGAACTGAGAGAGTTGACTGGAGCCAAAGAACTCTTTGATCGCAGCCACAAGTGGCTTAGGATTCACTAAAGATGCGGGAGTTAGCGAGTCAGGATCAGAGACGGTCATGCGCTCACGAATAATGCGCTCTAAGCGGTTAAGACCTACTCGAACCTGATTTTGCAATAGCTCGCCGACTGATCGCACCCGGCGATTGCCCAAATGGTCAATATCATCGGGGTTACCGATGTCGAATTCAAGATTGATTAGGTAATCAATTGCCGAGACAATATCTTGAGGGGTCAGCACCCGAGTCGCTTCAGGAATATTTAGGCGGAGTTTACGATTGAGCTTGTGGCGTCCTACTTTGCCAAGGTCATAACGCTTAGGATCAAAGAAGCGAGAGTCTAGTAGCTGCTGACCCCCATTGACGGTCGGCGGCTCACCGGGCCGGAGCTTACGATATAGCTCTAGCAGCGCTTCTTCCTCGCTAAACTGACCTTCTTTCTCAATTGTTTTTTGAAAGTACTCAGGATGGCGGAGCGAATCAAAGATCTCGCTATCGCTCAGCCCTAACGCTTTCAGCAGCACTTGAGCCGATAGCTTACGGGTTTTGTCAATACGAACCCAAACTAGATCATTCTTATCGGTTTCAAACTTCAGCCAAGCGCCCCGGTTGGGAATCAAATTAGCCGTATAGGTACGGCGACCGTGCTTATCGGTTTCGGCCTTGTAGTACACACCAGGACTGCGTACAATCTGGTTAACGATAACCCGCTCAGCGCCATTAATAATGAAGGTACCGCGATCAGTCATGAGCGGCAGATCGCCAATAAAGACTTCTTGCTCTTTAATCTCGCCTGTTTCTTTGTTAATCAGACGCGTGGGGACGTACATTTGTACTGAATAAGTACTATCGCGTCGCTTAGCTTCGTCCACCATGTACTTAGGTGCTTTCAGGCGATAGTCTTTACCTAAAAAGTGCAGCTCAAGCTTTCCGGTATAGTCAGTGATAGGCGAAAAGCTCTCTAGCTCCTCAACTAAACCTTCAGAGAGGAACCAACGAAAGCTTGCCCGCTGAATTTCAACGAGATCAGGGAGCAAGTGAATAGGTGCCGGACGAGCAGGGTTGACGGCAGTTTCAACAATAGGTTCAACAGTTGCGAGAGTAGAATCAGTCATGCGTTTCCTCAAATTGCGCCGAGCAGGGCAAGCGTTCTAAACAAAAAGGGGGCCTAACAGAAGGGCCAACAGAATTTAGCAAAGCCTAAAGATTGAATAAGGCATCTAGACAAATCGGATGATTTCGGCACTACTCCTTAGCTTCATAGCGTTAGAGTCACAGTTTCAGCACCACGGTCAGATAAAGGAGATCATGGACACGAGGAAAAATAGAGGTTAGAAAGCAGAGCATACTAGGCCATTGTCATAGAGGACATACCTTAAACGGTGAGCAGAATCGAGACATTTAGCAAAGACGCTCAACCATGTCGTTCTTAGGCGGCGCAACGAGAGAGCTGCTCTGGCCAAGAAATAACCTCTCACAAAGAATATTAAGATTTTCAAACTCACTCGCGACAGACAGCAAAAGTTGGGAGAAACCAAAAGTAAACGCGGTAAATAATTGACGAACGTGAGGCGAAGTCTCTAGTTTGGCAGGATCTCAATTCAATACGAAAAAGGCCCAGGCTCCTTGTCAAAAGGGAGTTTAGGCTGTAGTTGAGAGTAGGACATGCTTGAGGATCGAATCAGAGAGTATAGAAAAATATTTTTAGGTTTATCTATCATAGGCCAGATTTGGATCTTAAAAATATCAGATTGTCAAGATACACGACTGCTCATGTTACCTTTCTCTATCATGAGCAACCGTAATGTCTGAATTGCTTGACTTGATTATTTAGGTTGTTATCCCGGTTGTCATTAGCCGTCGGCAGCGCCCATCTCCGCAGAACTGAGACTGACCGGTAAATGAAACAGACGCTGGGCATTGCGAGTTGTTTGCGCAGCCAGCTCGGGTAGCGAAACGGCTCTGAGCTCAGCGACATGCTCAGCAACATGTCGGACAAAAGCTGGCTGGTTGCGTTTTTCCTTGCGCTTGGGCACGGGCGATAAAAACGGACAGTCTGTTTCCACTAAAATGCGATCGCTCGGCACCATTTTTGCCGACGCTTTCACCTGAGTGGCATTTTTGAACGTCACGATACCGCTAAAGCTAATAAAGAACCCCAGATCCAAAAACCACTGAGTTTCTTCTGGGCTTCCTGTCCAGCAGTGCATGACACCATTCAAACGTCCGCGCTCTTCAAAAAATGTTTTTAACAACGCGGCCATTTCTGCCGCGGCATCTCGGCAATGGATAATGACTGGCAAGTCTAAAGACCGCGCAATTTCCAGCTGAGCGAGAAATACCTGCTCCTGTAGAGGCTTATCGTCAGCTTTAAAGAAATCTAAGCCCATTTCACCGATAGCCACAACTTTAGGCTCACTGGCGAAGCGAGCAATTTCCTCAGCAGTAGAATCTGTCCACTTATCGGCATCTAAGGGATGAAGCCCGATTGCGATAGAGATTTCTGGATAACGCTGAGCGATCACCTGAATTTTTGAAAACTCAGCAGGCTCAACGCAAGAATGAACTAAGTGGGCGACGCCAGCTTGTCTCCAAGCATGCGCAACCTCATCCCTATCGACATCAAAAGAATCAAAATTAAGGTGGACGTGGGTGTCAACTAGGCGCATTTGACCCGCTTGATGAATGAGCGTTGAAAAGAAGACCTGTGACGAACGTAAGACGATAGCAATGAATGGACAGTCAGGCAGCACTTGAATTGGGTTGGTCGGGCCTTAATTTTAATAAGCCTTGCCATCAAGCCTGATTATTAAGCCCTATTTATCAAGTCTGGGTGCCTCGCTCAAGCATTAAACAGGGCTAAGCATTAGCAACGGCTTCTTCCGTTTTTTCAATGGCCTTCAGTGCTTTTGCTAAGCGTGCCTTGCGCCTAGCGCCCGCATTGCGATGCAGAACGCCTCGCTTAACAGCCTTATCAATTTTGCTGTAAGCAGCTGACAATCTCTCTTGCACAGCTTCGCTGCTCTCGCTTGAGGGACTGGCCTCATGAACGGAAAGCGCCTCGTGGTATCGCTTGGTCAAGGTCTTTACAGCCGACTTATACGCCTTATTGCGCAAACGGTTCCGCTCTGCAACCCGAATGCGCTTAATCGCAGATTTAGTATTTGCCACGGCTCGCCCTTATCAATTCAGTAAAACTATCAGAATTAGTAATAATAGCACTGAAGTCCTATCTGTGGTAAGGCTGATAAATCTTTCCAGAAATATTTGCTGGCGCAGTTGAAATCCCTCCGAAGAGAAGATCCCTTCAGAATTCCACGCTAAGCTGGTGGAAGCATCCCAAACGGGCAAATCCTTTAACTGGAATTATGCCAGGTCGCGTACTCAGAGCGGCCTCCGATGCTGTCATTACACTTCTTTCCACATGCTGCGAATTATCAATCAGCTAGGTGATGCCAGAGCAGAGCTACGGCGCATCTGTGATCGCACCCACGATACAGAGGCCACCGATAGAGAAGCGGTCGTTCGTGAAATTGTTGAGGCCGTCCGACAGACAGGTGATGAAGCGCTGCTGCACTACACCGAGAAGTTTGATCAACAGCGGCTCACACCCGAAACTTTAAAGGTAGATGGCGCTCAGATGGACGCAGCCTACCAGCAGATTTCACAGGGCTTACTGAAAGCCATTCAGAAGGCATGCCGAAATATTGAGCGCTTTCACCAGCAGCGTCTACCCAAGAGCTGGGTCACCTTTGAAGACAATGGGGTTGTCTTAGGCAAGCGCTACTCACCGGTCGCTAGAGCGGGCATTTATGTGCCTGGAGGCCGGGCCAGCTATCCCAGCACGGTGATGATGAACGCTATCCCAGCGAAGGTAGCTGGCGTCTCGCGGATCGTTATGGTCACGCCCATTGGCACCGACGGTAGCCTGAGCCCGGCAGTTCTGGTTGCGGCTCAAGAAGCAGGCGTGCAAGAAATTTATCAGGTCGGTGGCGCTCAGGCGGTCGCTGCGCTAGCCTACGGAACGGCCACCATTCCGAATGTCGATGTGATTACCGGTCCGGGCAATATATACGTCACCCTGGCAAAAAAGCAGGTCTATGGCACTGTCGGTATTGACTCGCTGGCCGGTCCATCAGAAGTCTTGATCATCGCCGATCACAGCGCGAACCCGGCGCATCTTGCCGCCGATCTGCTCGCTCAGGCCGAACACGATCCGCTGGCAGCCGCCATCTTAATTACGACCGACGAGGCGATCGCCCGTGCGACCGTCGCTGAAGTCAGCCGCCAGCTCAAGAATCACCCCCGACAGACCCTCACTGAGAAAGCGATCGCCCACTACGGATTAGCCATTGTTGTCAAAGATCTGATCACCGCCGCGCATCTGTCAGACGGATTTGCCCCAGAGCACCTCGAGCTAGAAATAGAAGATCCTTGGGAACTGCTGCCGCACATCCACCAAGCCGGTGCCATCTTTTTAGGGCATGATACGCCAGAAGCCGTCGGCGACTATCTCGCTGGGCCAAACCATACGCTGCCGACCTCCGGTGCTGCTCGCTATGCCTCCCCGCTGAGCACAGAAACCTTCATGAAACACACCAGCCTAGTGCAGTACACTCGCTCTGCGCTAGTAGGGGTGGCCGCTGATATTGAGGCCCTGACCCAAGCTGAAGGACTGCCCTCTCACGGAGATTCGATCAGAATGAGGGTGGAAGACTACAGCTAGTAGAGCTGCGAATGAAGCGCTAAACACGACTAGCTAACACGGCGACTGAGCGAGCACACCTGCAAAGGGGGTGCCGCAGTGGTGTAGGTTCGCTGTCCCTTCAGCGATCGCGTCAAAAAATAGAGAGGAAGGGGCTCTTGCATGCACAGACTGATTTGAGGAAGCGACGCTGGGGTAACCGGCTCACCCACCTGTCTGAGCTCGCAACGCTGATAGCCCGCCGCGGTTGGCCCCTGATAGGTGCGCAGTTCAGCTTGAGAAACCGTTACAGACCAGTAATCACAGACAGCGGACTGAGCAAATAGCTGACTTCGCCGGGTACCGCGCTGATTCAATCCCTCATCGGCAATATCTAATACCCACCGAAGTGAAGAACTGCTGTTGGAATGCGCGCAGTCAATGACGTGGCTACGGGTAGTGGGAGACTCGACAACGGCGATCGCAGGCTTGAGCTCGCAGCAATCGTTTAGCTTTATAGGCTGGTGCGATTGTACGCTTAGCCCTTCACAGCCCAACTGAGCGAGGGCTCGCCGAATCTGATACGTCAGCAAGCTAATGTGCCTATCAAGCTGCTCACAGACCGGCAGCTGACACACTTCCCCATCCACTAGCTCAATTGGAGCATCAGCGCTCACTAGCTGCTGCTCCACGAGCCCATAAAACTCATCGACTGACCAGGTACAAGGCCCAGCAGCAGAAACGTTTTGGGTCAGGGGCTGAATCATAACCTAGTCAGTATGCGCTAGTGGATATTTGGCTAATGAGTATTTGTTAGAGGACGAAGGGAATCAGGATAGTCACCCAGCAGATCTTTGTTTTCTGCAATCCATTTCACGATGCTCCTAGCCATAGATGATTTCTGGCGAATCGCCCGCAGATTCTTCTGAAGATCTAACTCTCCAGCCGTTTCATCATGTGACAGATCAAACATACCAGTTGCCACCAGATCAATCACCCCGAATTCTGACTCTAGGTAAGTAAATGTATCTAAAAAAAATAGCGCACTTTCCCAACAGGGCGGATTAATCTTAAGCTCTTCGTTAGTTGACCACATTGTATTCACGACGCCTATCCTTAAGACTTTCTGCGATATAAAAAGACGCCGTTAGGGTTTGCGCCGTAGGCTTTGTCTGCCCAACTAGAACGGTTCGCTTGACATCTCTACAGGTGGGTTTAGCATTCCCTTACGGAGATAAGGGTGTCACTTTAAATACAAGACCACAAGCCTAAGACCGCAAGCCCAAAAATACAAATTATTATGAAACAGGTCAGTGTCAGCGCCTTTGGGGGGGTTGAGAACCTCCACCTACAGACGATCACAGGGCGCGATCCTGGCCCAGACGAAGTGGTGATTCGTCTCACCAGTATTGGGATGAATCAAGCCGATCTGATGGCTCGCCGGGGAGAGTATCGGCTGAGTTCTGGAGAGCCTCCTTTCACACCCGGCATTGAAGGGGGCGGTGTGATTACAGCTGTGGGAAATGATGTGAGCGATCGCCAAGTCGATCAACGTGTCATCCTCACCATTGATGCGCCTGCCGGGATAGGCACTTATCGATCACACTTTGTCGTACCCGCAGCAAAAACGGTACGGGTGCCAGCGCAGATTGATGACGACATTATCGGCGCGCTGTGGCTGCCTTTTGTCACGGCTTGGGGGGCACTGGTATGGCGACAGGCGATACAGCCAGGGCAAACTGTCTTGCTCCCGGCGGCGAGCAGTAGTGTAGCGATCGCCGCCAGTCAGATCGTTAAGCAGTATGGCGGCACTAGCATTGGGACCACCACGAGCCCCGAAAAGGTAGAGGCGCTTCAAGCACTCTCTGCCGCCCGCTACGACCATCTTGTAGTGGTCTCTCGCTCGGAAAATCAGCCGTCCTGGTGGCGGAGCGTGAAAACTATCACCCAGGGAAAAGGGGTGGATGTCATCTTTGATCCGGTCGCCGCTGGAGAATTTCTCCACCACGAAATCCGCCTGCTCGCAAATGGTGGAACCTTGTGGGCCTATGGGCTGTTAGGGACGCCTGGAAAGGTGGATATCTCACCGCTTATTCGCAAAGATGCCGCTATTCGTGGCTGGCTGCTCAACTGCATTACTGGCACACCTGCCGAGCACCTAGCCTATCAACACATCTTGCAGAACGTAGCGGCTGGCATATATCAGCTGCCGGTTGCCGGGCAGTTTTCACTTGCTCAGGTACGCGCGGCCCATACGGCTATGGAGCAAGGCAGACACATTGGCAAATACATCCTGGTGCCATAGGTGTGTTGAGCAAGTGAGTAGCCATTTCCCCCTTAGATTGCGTTTTCAATTGCGCTATCTAAATTGTGCTTTTCCTAATGATTCGAGCACTATTTTTTTGAATCTGGCCTACTTTTATCAGCAACTTTCAAGAGCAAGCAATCTGTCTCAAATGATGGCTCAATCGAAGATTTTATTGATTTTTGACGGGTGTTTTGTACAGATAAAAAGCGAAAACAGAAACGAGTACTTTTGCTGAGTCAAAAACAATATTAATTGATGAACACCGGACTCTTTCCAAATAGATACGAAGATCTACTCATAGCCATAGAAAGTTCTCTGTCTAATCTCTGTGATTTTAGGGAGTCCGTCTTTCCCTCGTATCAAGTGTAATTGCTATAGGAAGCTAAGCGCCCGTATTTTTTGGCAGGCTCACTGTAATCACTAGATATCAATATTTTTTGCTATGAGAAGAGCGGGGCGATCGCTTCCTGATTGTTTTTTCAAAAAGTTGTCTATCTTCTTGTAGGAAGCTGATAGGTAGGTGTCTTTTTCAATCAATTTTTCTTGATTGCTCGAAGCTTTATCGCATTGATTTCAGATTTCAGATTTCAGGCTACACAAAGACGAAGCCAGAGCCAGAGCGCGCTACTTTTGCAAAGGTGTTTTACTCATGTCACGGGATGCGCTAGTTGTCGGCATCAATCAGTACCACTCACTACCCAAGCTAAATGCGCCCGCTGCGGACGCAGAGGCTGTTGCCGCGCGTCTCCAAACGCAGGGCGAATTTCGGGTACATCGGCTACCAGAGGTGGTCAAGGGCAATCGTGCCTCGGTGGGCAAACGCAGCCCCGTCACCTCTCAAATGCTGGAAGACTCCCTTGTGCAGCTGTTCAAGCCGAAAGGCAAAAACGTGCCGACAACGGCCCTCTTTTATTTTTCAGGGCATGGTTTACAGCGCGAAGCGGGCATCCAGGAAGGCTATCTGGCTACCAGCGATACCGATCCTGGTGGTGGAAACTTTGGCATCTCACTCTTTTGGCTCCGACGGCTCTTGCAGCAGAGCCCGGTGCGTCAGCTAATTGTGATTTTGGACTGCTGCCACAGCGGCGAGCTGATGACCTTCAGCGACGCTGATCCAGGGGCCAAAGCGGGGGTTGATCGTCTATTTATGGCGGCCTCACGCGAATACGAGTCGGCCTATGAATCGTTAGAGGGTAAGCACAGCGTTTTTACCGCAGCGCTCTTGTCTGGCCTTGACCCCTATCAGCAAGATGGCGGCAAAGTTAGTAACCATGGGCTTAGCAAGCATGTCAGCCAGCAGCTCCGCGGCGAAATCCAGCAGCCGTTGTTTGAAAGCTCTGGTAGTGAAATTGTGCTGACGCGCGTGAGCGGGCTCAAAGCCGCTTTTTCAAAAACGCCGATCAGCACATTCACCCTGCTCAAAAAGCTCTCCTTTGGCTTTTGCCCTTACCGAGGGCTTTCGCCGTTTGATGAGGCCCACGCCGATTATTTTTTCGGGCGAGACGATCTGATCGAGCAACTGCTTAAAAAAGTGGACAGCAGCGACTTTTGCGCGCTGGTGGGCGCATCTAGCAGTGGCAAAACTTCACTGCTGCGTGCTGGGCTGATGCACCATCTGCGTCAGGGCGATCGCATCACAGGCAGCGACGGCTGGACCTTGAAGCTGATCACACCGACACAGCACCCGCTCAAAGGCTTAGCGGCGGCCTTTACGAGCGCCACTCAAGATGATGTGCAAAGGGCCAGACAAATGCATCAGGCCGAAGCACTCCTACAAACGGGCGGCGGCGAAGGCTTAGCGCAGTTGGTACGCGCTAACTTACTCAAGTCAGGAGAAACCTCCATTCCTGCGATCTCTAAGCTGTGGCTCATTATTGACCAGCTAGAGGAACTCTTCGCACCCACTGCCAGTGAGCGGCTGATTGCCGAGCGTCAGCTTTTCATTCGCTGCATTACAGAAGCGCTCAAAGATCCCAGTACGCCGCTTGGCGTCGTGGTTGGCCTGCGTGCGGATGTCAGCGATGAACTACTCGCCTACGGAGAATTCAAGACGCTAGTAGAAGAAAATACAGTCGTCGTCACGCCGATGAGTTACGACCAAATAAAAGACGTCGTACAAAGGCCCGCGAAAAAAATGGGAATTGAGCTAGATTCCACCATGCTCTACACACTGGCAATAGATACCAACGGCGCACCAGGGGAGCTGCCACTCATTCAGCAAACGCTTTTGGAGCTGTGGCGGCGTCGAGATTCTAGTGAGCGCGGTGGGACGACGCCAAAGCTCACAATGGATGCCTATATGGCTTTGGGCGGGGTGAAAAGAGTCCTGACACAGCAAGCGAGTGCCGTCTATCAAAATCTGCCTGAGGAACAAAAGCGAGCCGCTCGGCGCATTTTTCTGGCGCTGTGTGAGCTGGGTGAAGGCCAAGAAGACCGCCGCCGCCGCGCCTTTCGCAATGAGCTGATCAATGAGAGCTTCCCCTCAGAGCTGATTGACTGTACGCTCGATAAATTGGCCTCTGAGCGGCTAGTGGTGATCTCTCAATCGGCGATCGCGACTAACTGCTGCACTGGGCAAGGAACCGAGATCCTCAGTGCAGCCTGGCAAACCCAGCGCCGTGAGCCATCGCCACTATCCACGTGGTTTTCGAATAACGTCTCTAATACGCCCAAGCCTATCATTGGCTCTCCTCGCACCATAGACATTGTGCATGAGTCGCTGGTACAGGATTGGGACTTGCTACGCGCTTGGCTAGCGGACTCTCGTGGCGTCATGCGCTCACAGCGTCGCCTAGAGAGCTGCGCCCAAGAGTGGGAGCAGAGACATCGACCGACCCGCAGTGAATATTTGCTGGGCGGCACGCAGCTACAAGAAATGCTGGCCTTTGTGCAGCTTCACAGAGACGAACTCTCAGATCTCGCGCAAGACTATATCCGAATCAGTCGTAAAGCTCAAAATCGCTTACGGCTACGCACCAGCATGCTGATCCCACTGGCGCTCATTGCTGGCATCGCCGCCCATATTTTGAGTCGATTCATTTTCCCGCCAGCACCACAGACACCCATACCAGCAGAAGTACAGCCTTTAGATCCAGCCGCTGCTGAACCCAGTGCTGTTGAACCCGGTGCTGCTGAACCCGGTGTTTCTGAACCCGGGAAAGGACCTGCTACAGAGGCTTCAACACCCGGTATATGGCCCAGTGTATGGCAAAGACAGATATCAATGCCTTCAGCCGATAGCACTGCTACTGTCACTTCATCAGACAGTCTCTTGGACAACCCAGCGAGCACTCAGCTTACGATTGTGCCCACTAGGCCAGACTCACTGTCTGAAGAAGACTATATGATGGTGCCAGCAGGTAAGATGGCTTCGCCAAACAACCCCAATGAGCTGATCGAGGTCTGGTGGATTCAACCCAAAGCCTTAGAGAAGATGCCTACCGAAGAAATGCCCGTGCCTCTTAGGCGATCACCTCGTTCAAAACCTACAGCAGTCGGCCATTGAGCAGTCGGCAGCTAATATTGTAGTACGTCTGTATGATTTCTTCTGTATGATCTCTATCGTGGATCAGCTTTGAGCATTTAGGCGCTAACGCCGTAGCGAGTTCCAGCGCAAACTTAGCAAGCTCTCTTAGCAAACTTCAGAATGCAGATTCTTTCCGTCGCGCTGACTAACTTCAAGACCCATAAAGACAAGCAGTTTGACTTTCAGCTGGGGACAAATGCGATTTGCGGTGAGAATGGCGCCGGCAAAACCAGCATTCTAGAAGCGATCGCCTGGGTGCTTTTCAACTACCAGGGCAGCTACCGCAAAGAAGACCTGATTCGCAATGGTGCTAGTAGCGCTCAAGCGAGAGTCGCCTTTGTCTCTAGCCGCGATAGCCGCACCTATGAGGTTCAGCGCTCTACCTCTCAGGGCTACACGATATTTGATCCACAGCTCAATGAACGCTTACCCTACACCCGCACCAAAAACGAAGTGCTGCCCTGGCTCAGGCAACATCTCGGCGTAGGCCCCGGCACCGATCTCTCTCAGCTCTTTGCCAATACAATTGGTGTCCCCCAGGGCACCTTTACGGTTGATTTTCTGCTACCAACAGAGAAGCGTAAGCCCATTTTTGACACGATATTAAAAGTAGAGGAGTACCGCGAAACCTACCGGCAGAGTAATAGTTTGAGAAAGTACAGCGAGGCTCAGTCACAGCGCCTGAAAGATCTCATTGAACAGTACGAAGACTCGCTTCAGAGTTGGGATGAACTGCAAACTAACTGCCAGCAGCTTCAAGCTGAGATTATGGCCGCAGAAGCGCAGCTCAAGGCGTTAGAGCAGCAGAGCGCACAGCTGACTAGACAACGACAGACGCTCAAGGCACAAGCCGAACAGATTCAGGCCGCTCGCGAGCAGCAGCAGACCCTCACCAACCAGATAGAAGCGCAGCAAACAGTCCAGAAGCGAGCGTCGGCAGATTTAGTTAAGGCCCAACAGTCCGCAGATATTTGTAAAGACCAACAGCAGGCGTATGAGCGGTTTTTGGCCACAGAAGCGCAAATCAAAATGCTCAACGAGCGCGGACAGTCAAGGCAAAAGATTCTACGCCAGCAGCAGCAGTCTCAGCAGTCTCTAGCCAAAAGCCAGGGGGAGCTCTCTCGCTCAGAGGCCAAGCTAGAACAATTTGAGTCTGCTGAAAAAGAGCTCATTGGGCTTGAAGCCGCAGCCAGTAACCAAGCTCAGTTAGAAGCAACGCGCGCGGCGCTACAGCAAAAAGCCCAAAGCTTTACCAATACCCGCTTCCAACAAAAGAATCTGACTACGCAAGCACGGGCGATCGCTCAAGAAATCGCTCAGATAGAGGCCGAACTCAAGCGGCTAGCCAGTTTAGAAGCCACCACCGAGCAGATACCGCAGTGGGAAGCGCAGCAGAGTCGAGTCAGGCAGCAGCTAGGGCGGGTAGAAGCCGCCCAACAGTTTGAAAAAGAGCTGAAGGCGCTGGCTGAAACCGGTCAGCAACAGCAAGAGGAGTATCGCCAGCAAGTCGCGGTTGCAATGGGCGAGTTAGAAACATGGGTCAGTCAATTTTCTGAGCTCAGCGAGGCGGCGATCGCCCCAGTCAAAACCGCTCTTTCCCAGGGAGACGTTCTCTCACAAAAAACCTTGAGCGGAATCAAAAGCATTCTAGGCGACCTGAGCGCACAGATTGACAAGCAGCAGCTCAAACAGCAGCAGCGAGAGCTACAAACGCAGCTGCAAAGAGCTTACGCCCAGAAAGCTGAAATGATGGGCATCCGCTCACAGCAAGCTAAACAAGACCAGCTCACTCAGCAGCAGCAGCAAATTTCGTACAATCTGGCTGAACTAGGACAAGCGCTGGCTGCCGAACCCGAGACTACTCAAGCGTTAAGCCAGGTAGAACAGCAGATCGAGGCACTGGACAATCCGAAAGGAAAACAGCAGCTGCTACAAAAAACGCTTCAGCCGCAAGCTCGCGTTCAGCAGCAGCACAAACGGCTGAGCGAGGCGCAAGCGGATCTTTTGCAGCAGATAGAAGCGATCGCCCAGCAGCTCACAGCCTTTGAACAGCTTGACGAGCAACTACAGCAGCAGCAGGCAATTAAGCAAACCTATCAGGCAGGCTACTTGCAATATCTACAAAATCAGCAAAGCGCCAGCCAGCTAGCGTCGATAGCAGCAGAGGCCGAGAAAGCGGCGATCACCCTAACTCGACTGCAAACTCAGGGGGCGGAGATCGAAAAGCAGTTAGCGACCCTAACGGCCACGTTCGAACCTGAAACCTTCACTCAGCTAGAGCAGCAGTTTAGCGAAGTGAGCTCTCAAGCGGACAGGTTGCGAGGCAGCTTGCCCCAGCAGCGTCAGCGACTAACAGAGCTAACCAGCCGTATAGACAGCCTGAAAGCCACTGCGCAAAAACGCGACCAGGCGCAGGAATCCCTCAAACAGCGCGAGCGAATTAAGCGATTTATCAACTACGCTCGCAAGGTATATAAAGCCGCTGGTCCGCGCATTACAGAGCGGTATGTTCACAATATTTCGAGAGAGGCGGACCGGCTATTTCGAGAGCTGCTAGGCCGGACAAATGTTGCCCTGACCTGGAGCGCCGAGTATGAGATCACGGTCCAAGAAGGGGCTCACGCGCGGCGGTTTATTAACCTCTCTGGGGGAGAGCAAATGTGCGCGGCTCTAGCAGTCAGGCTAGCGCTGCTTAAGGTATTAGCCGATATTGATGTGGCCTTTTTCGATGAGCCGACGACCAATATGGATAGAGCGCGGCGGGCAAGCTTAGCGGAGGCGATCGCCCGCATCAAATCGTTCAAA
>JBAUIB010000084.1:0-11665 GCA_049680585.1 Phormidesmis sp. | reverse complement strand
CCTGTAGCGCTCACGGCGCCCTCCATCGCGGCGTAGTCACAGCGATTACTCCTTGATTGGATAAGTCAATCGAATAGAGAGCCCCCCGCACTGTTTCTTCGGAAGCATGTGCGGGGGGCTTTTTGTTTTGGGCGCTTGTTTGGATTATTTGTTTTGGACGCTCTTCAACGTGGGCGATCGCCTTAAGATTTGCCTAACAACCGGATTCTTCGGGTGCTAAGGTTAAGACTGGCTTAATGCATTGCTCTTACTATGCTCGGTTTTCTCAATCGGCTTGCGACTTTTTGGACAGAAAAGCTCCATTCGCAGGTTTCTTCATTCGTTGCTTTCTTTGGCGTGTTTTGGCTGAGTATTTCGCTTATCACGCTGTACATTTTGGCAAAGCTCTCAGAGGGAGTTTTAGAACAGGAGGCATTTGCTTTTGACAAGACTATTTTGCTAGCTATTCATAAGCTTTCGTCTCCAGTACTGGACACCATTATGCTAGGTATCACGAGAGTAGGCGATCCCCGCACAGTGGTGCCATTGACGCTGGTTGTGCTCGGATTGCTTGTGTGGAAGCGCTATTTCTTGGAAGCTAAGTTTTTTGCGATAGATACGTTTGGCGGCGCGGCTTTAAGCTATTTTCTAAAGTTGGTATTCAGTAAGCAAAGACCTCAGCTATGGACTTCTCCTATTACTGAAACAACATTTAGCTATCCTAGCGGTCATGCGCTGGGTTCTATCGTGCTATACGGATTTTTATCTTATATTTTGGCGACAATCTACCCGCGCTACGCCAAGATGTTTTATCTCGCAGCGTCGCTGCTGATTGTATTGATTGGCTTGAGCCGCCTTTACTTGGGTGTGCATTGGCCAACTGATATTGTGGCTGGCTATGGCGTTGGCTTTGTGTGGGTGACGGTATGTATTTCTTTACTTCGATTACAGCGGCTCAAGCGGCAAGCGATATGAAACTACAGATCAAGATCATCGGATGCCATCTCTCTCTTCAGCGCATTGACGAAATCGATGTCATAATTTACACATCAAAAAAGCTTGGCAACTGATGACAAACGCCTACCCAACTTTCGAAGAAACCGATGTAGAAACGTTAGCTCAGCGGCTAGCCACCGATCTAGGTGCGCTTCAGCTAATAGACGTGCGCGAGCCACACGAAGTGGAAGTAGCCAGCGTGCCCAATTTTATAAATTTGCCGCTCAGTCAATTTCCAGCTTGGTCACCGACTATTCAGACCCAATTTGATCCAGCGGCTGAAACTATCGTCATGTGCCACGCAGGAATGCGCTCAGCGCAAATGTGCCAGTGGCTAGTAGAGCAGGGGTTTACCGATGTCAAAAATCTGTCGGGAGGCATTGATGCGTATAGCCGTCAGATTGATCCGAGTGTACCGCTTTACTAAGTGCTGTCTCTGTCTCAGCGTATAATCCAACTGCTTGCGATCCATACACTGTTATCAAAGGCGAAATGCCGGACAACCTGTCAGACTATCGATTGCTAAGCTTGGTTGGCCAGGGTCAATTTGCGCAGGTTTACTGTGCGCTCCATCGCCGTACGGGCCGGCTAGTTGCTATCAAGCAAACGCGCCACGCCCCAGAAGATGCGTCACAAGAGCCCTTTGTCCTTTCTAGCCTTAGCCATCCAAATGTAGTCAGCGCGCAGGCGATCGCTCAAACTAAAACCGGCTACCAGTTTGTCCTCGACTACTGCGAAAGCGGCACATTGCGATCGCATCTCGATACCGCCGGTCCATTGCCGCTCAGTACCGCCAAAGCCCTCATCAGCGACGTGCTCAAGGGCCTAGGTCACATTCATCAGCAAAAGATCATCCACGGCGATCTCAAGCCGGAAAACATTCTGCTCAGCGCTACTCGCGTTCCGCCAACTCCTACTGGCCTGGTCGCTAAAATTGGCGATCTGGGCGGGGCTCGCTTTGTAGAATTGCCTCAACGCTCTCACCGTGAGATTGGCTCGCCGACCTACGCGGCCCCTGAACGGTTTGATGGCTGCTCATCTTATGCCTCCGACCTCTATTCAGTTGGGGTGATGCTTTACGAAGTGCTGTTGGGTAATCGCCCCTTTTCTGGCAGTCCCCATGCGCTGCGCCAAGCTCACCAAAGCCAGTCGGCCTCTTTCCCAACTACCCTGACTCGCCCAGCTCAGCAACTGCTATCGCGGGCCTTACACAAGCAGCCTGATCAGCGATTTGCCAATGCCGCCGCCATGCTGAGCGCAATTGAGAAACTCACAGCGGTGTATGACGTTTCTGCGCCTGGCATTTCAAATGGTCCCAGCGCGCCGACTGCACTGACAGTCCCGGCCACCTCGATGACTCAACCGCTTGCCGCGTACGCTTTGGTAGGCGTTTCAGAGCCGGTTGAATCGCTGCTGACAATCCCTCAAGGCTGCTGCGTTCTGACAGCGAGATCGTTTCATATCCTGAACGCTCAAAAAAAGCTGATCCCGGTGATCGGTTTTGAGCAGCCTCACTGGTTTGCGATCTCACCGGATGGTCGATGGTTTGCGGCTTTTCCGAAGCCGTCTTCTCACGCTTCACACCAACCGCCGACGCCTTCTCAACCTCAGAATCAAAATCGCAGCCAAACCCGAGGCTATATTTTCAAACTGTTTGATCGTTCTAGAGGAAACGGCGATCTAGAGGTCGGCTCTCGGCGCGCGCTTATCTGTACAGGCCCACTTCTGAGCGCGCTTAGATCCCGCCTGATGCAGATACTCGCAATCGATTCTCGCTATCTACTGTGCGTACGAACCGCTGAGCAACGCTCCAAAACTTACCTAGAGTTGTTCACCCGTCGCGGGCAGTTTGTGGCTCAGCTACCGCTCAACGTTGCGATCGCCCAAATTGTCCCTACCGCAATTCCTTACCAGCTGATCGCCTTGAGTGCGCCTACTGCTTCGTGTGCCTCTCAAGTAATGCTGATTTCGCTTAAGCCTTTTCAAGTTAGATATCTGCGGCTTCAGATAAGCCCAACGCTGGTGAGCGCGTTTTCTTGGGGGTATGCGTTTACCTTTCAGCCCAAGGATCAACAAGCAGAGCAACAGCTCGATCTTAAGAAACAGAACATCCTACTGTTGGATCGCTATTCAGATCCGGTCAATGTACTAACTGGTATCCCTTCAGTCAGCGCAGTTGCTGCAATGGGCGAGCACACACTCTGCTTAGCAGGCTCTACTGCTGAGCTTTCAAGTGTGAGATTTGCAAGTGCAAGATCTGCAAGTGCGCCAGGTGTATCACCTTCAAAAAGCGGGCGATCGCTCGAATCTCTTGAAAGTGCACCGTTTTCCCTGTTGATGTTCGATCTTGCCCAGGCAGAGCTCGAACTCATATTCTGACAAAACTTTTTGACAAAGCTAGCGAATATACTCTACACGAACATCCAAATTGTTGTCTTCTAGCAGCCGACGTCGTTCTTGAGCTTCATCTTCAGTGGGAAATGCGCCCACCTGCATCACTGCCTGCCCATCAAAACTCGTGCGAAACGCATCCGGCACAACATCTCTGACTTCATCTTGAACATACGGATCAGCGGTTTCGACAAATACCCGGTAGTAAAGCCCAAGGGCCTGTGCCCTAGACGGTGGGGTTGGTGGCCCACCAGCAGCGCCACTGGTCGGTGGTAAAAAGATGATATCGCCGCCGCCACTGCCCAGCGGGATACTGCTATTCGGGACAGCCAGTCGATTGCTGTTGGATGGAATGGCCGGTATGTTTTCTTCGATGGGCGGGGCCCCTTGTTCTTCTAACAGGCGATCGCTGTCCGGCTGAGATCTGCGATTGCGGCGGTTGAGTATTGGCGAATCTGGATTTTCCCCAGTGACCGCCCGAGGCGCTAGGGAAATCCCTGAACGCAAGGAGTCTAAAGCCGCCCCAGGCGCGCCAGCCGGTAAGCTTCCAGGTATGGCGTCAGCTTCTAAAGAAGGCTGTTCTAGTGCTGGTTGTTCTAAGATTGGCTGCTCTAAGATTGGCTGCTCTAGTGCTGGTTGTTCTAAGATTGGCTGTTCAATAACAGGTTGTTCTGTCTCGAACTTAGTACTGAGTGCGCGAGTGGCTGTGGTAGAAAGGCCGTTGTCTGCTTCAACAGAGCCTCCGCCTGCTAATGCTGCTGAAGCTGAGAGATCTTGGGGTCTCGTTGCGACCTCTACCACGTCATTGATCTCATTGCCACTGATCTGATTATCTCGTAGCACGGGTCTAGCATCGCCGATCAGCACCAGACCCGCACTGTTGTTCGTCATGCGATTGCCGATAATCTCAGGGGTCGCTCCGTCTATCACTCGAATGGCATCGCCAGTCCCCTCAAAAACGTTGCCCTGAATGCTGGCTCTAGAAGCCCCAAAAACAATCAGACCCGCGACTTGGTTTCCCGAGAAGTAGCTGCCTTGAATGCTAGGCGATCCGCCCGTCGCATAAATGCCGGTTTGGCGATTACTGACAAAAGCTGTCTCTAAGATAGTGGGGCTGGTGGATTCTATCCAGAGGCCATAGCCATCAGGATTAGAAATGGCTATTTGGGCGATGCCTGATTGGTCGGCTGCCACCACAGCTACATTTTCCTGTGACTGCCGACTAGCACTGCTAAAGGGGCCACCGCCTTGAATAATAGCAGTGCGATCGCGTTCTCCAGGCGTCCCTTGAAGAGTCACACCCGGCTTTAGCCGCAGGGGAAAAACCTCACCTGTGGCTTGGGTGTAGCGCCCAGGCGCGAGGACAATCACCGTATTCGGAGCAGCTAGCTCCAGTGCCCGAGTCACACTTCGTAAAGGCTGTCCTTCCGCCCCTGCGGCGCTGTCATCACCGCTGCTCGGATCGACATACAGCATCTGATAGTTAGCGGTCGGCGCAGGTGAGCTTGAGGTGAGCGTCCGACGGATGGGCTGAAGGGCTTGAGAGAGCGTTTGATGCGGCGCATAGGACTGAGCCTGCGCTGGCCTAGCAAGCAGGCCACCAGCTGAACTAAGCAGCACACTGCCTGCTACTCCCGCTGCAAAGAGCGCTGCTATATGGAAAGATCTGTCCAGTATGCGTTTGCCCAACATCATAGCGGTAGCCTCACCCTAGCGAACAACGTCTGAAAAGTATGGAGCGATTGACCTGTTTAGCCGTTTAGCTGATGAACACAACGTGGATTATCTGATTTGCTCTGATCAAATAAATAAAGAAAAATTGACGCGATACTCGTTCCTGAAATATGCGGCCTGAGGTCGGCTGTTGTCAAGCTTTTTGACATTTTGCCGACAGAAAGGGGGCGGCAAGCAGAGGAGTGAGCTAAGTGAGTAGAATAGTCATCTCAGTGACGCTCTTTAGTCAACCTCGCTGCCTGCACAGTTAATGACATCTTCTGATCGCGCTTCTCATTCATCAAACTTTTCGCATATAAAGTCTTCCCCATCCGAGCCTCAAACCTCTAAGCGGCCTCTCAAGCATCTAGACTCCCCCTTGCTAGTCCCCGATCAGCTCTCTTCTCAAAGCATCGCCAGAGGGGATGAGCGCGTTCTTTTTCGTATCCTTGATGCCAATCTAGACAGGGCCCGAGAGGGGATGCGGACGATTGAAGAATGGTGTCGCTTCGGCTTAAATGACGAAGCCGCTACTGAGCAGTTTAAGCACTTGCGGCAGTCAGTGGCCCAGTGGCATAGCCCAGAGATTCGGCTGGCTAGAGATACCCCTGGCGATACGGGAACGGCGCTGACTCATCCTCAAGAAGCGACTCGCAGTAGCCTAGCTGAGGTCTTACAGGTAAATTTTGCTCGCACTCAAGAGGCGCTGCGAGCACTGGAGGAATACGGCAAGCTCTACAGCTTGGAAATGTCAGCGGCTTGCAAGCAGATGCGCTATCAGCTCTACATACTAGATAGTCAAATTTTGAGCCCTGTGCTGTCTAACATGACGACTAATCCGCTAAGTGATACACCGCGATCGCTCACCCTGCGCCAGCAGCTCAACCGCGCGCGTACCTATTTAGTGACCTCTCCGGTAGCTGATCTGCTAGGAGTGGTAGAGTCAGCCTTACAAGGTGGGATTGCAATTGTCCAGTACCGTGAAAAAGCGGCCAATGACGATGAGCGTCTGCGGATTGCCTGCCAGATGCGAGATCTTTGTCATCATTACAACGCACTTTTCATCGTCAATGACCGGGTAGATATTGCGGCGGCGGCTGATGCGGATGGTGTGCACCTAGGGCAGCAGGATTTACCCATGGCAGCAGCTCGCCAAATTTTGGGCCCGGATAAGCTCGTGGGCCGCTCCACAACCAATCCCGCTGAGCTAACGCGAGCGTTAGAGGAGGGGGCTGACTATGTTGGCGTAGGGCCTGTACACGCCACCCCGACTAAGCCGGGTAAGGCGGCTTCAGGTAATGACTATGTGCGCTATGCGGCTGAGCATGCCACCATGCCCTGGTTCACTATTGGCGGGCTAAATGCCGATAATCTAGGGCCGACTCTAGCCGCGGGTGCGACGCGGGTGGCAGTGGTTAGAGCGCTGATGCAAGCGGACGATCCGGCGGCGGTGGCGCGATCGCTCGTTCAGCAAACCCAGCAGCACACAGTCGAGCGGACAACCGATGGCTAATTTCTCAGACTCAATCGAGATTCAGATCAATGGCGAGCTTAAGACCTGCTCAGCGGGCACCCGTCTGCCCGATTTTCTCCGGCAGGTCGGCCTCAACCCTCAGCTCGTTGCCGTTGAGTACAACGGCGAAATTCTGGCCCGCGCACTCTGGGACTCTACCGTATTGCAGCCGAGCGATCGCCTAGAGATTGTCACGATTGTAGGTGGGGGATAGCGCTCTGTTCGCGCGGCGCTTGTTACGCTTTTTTGTACGGCAATCCCGCCCTTCTGATAGGGGCAAGCAGCCCTTTTACCTATGAGAAAAGCGTTACAGTAAGTAAACAAATACCCCACTGTTGATTAGCCGTTTACAAATAGCCATGGTTAAAAATATGAAAGCCTGGGCTCGCATTACCCTTCCTACCTCTCTAAAGACAAAGCTCAAACCCCTACTGAAGTCGTTTTTCGTCATCGGGTTAGCCGCCCTCTTGATCTTTTCTCAAGCCGACGGCGCACTGGCCGCGCGCTCCGGTGGACGCATGGGTGGCGGTAGCTTCCGGGCACCTAGCCGCTCTTACAGCACGCCTCGCACGTCCCCTCGCGGACCGTCTGGCTACGGTCGCGGCTACTATCCGGGTGGTGGCTTTGGCTTTCCCTTCATCCTGCCGTTCTTTGGCTTTGGCGGCGCGGGCGGTCTGTTTGGCATTTTCATTGCGATCGCCATTGCCAACTTCCTCGTTCGCAGCTTCCAGAATGCAGGTGTCGGTGACGGCGGCGAATACGGTGAGTCCTATAGCGCTAACCCGGCAGTATCAGTGGCCCGGCTACAGGTGGGTTTGCTCGCTGATGCCCGTAGCCTGCAAAGCGATCTCAACCGCGTAGCACAGAGCGCTGATACGGGCACATCAGCTGGCCTGACGAAGGTATTGCAAGAGACCACGCTGTCGCTGTTGCGTAACCCAGAATACTGGGCCTACGCCGACGTAGAATCCGAACAGACGAAGCTATTAGCCGCCGAGCAAGCGTTTAATCAGCTCGCGATCGCCGAGCGCAGCAAATTCACTGGTGAAACCCTTTCTAATGTGAACGCGCAGATCTCTCAGGCCAAAGCGAAATCAGCCCTCGGCAGCAGCGGTGAGATAGCGACCTCAAACGCTGTTCCAGATGCACCCGGTGAGTACATCGTGGCAACTATTTTGGTCGCCACTCAGGGCAAGCTCAATCTGCCCAGCATCAGCTCGACAGAGGATGTGCGCAAGGCCATTAACAGTATTGGTGCTATTTCTAGTGAGCAGCTCATGGCCGTAGAGGTGCTTTGGACGCCTCAGGTCTCAGGTGAAACCCTGACCGCCGACGAAATGGTGGCAGAATATCCCAACCTAAAGCTGGTCTAGAACCGGCCAGCAATCACCCTTACACGGAGGTCCATTCAAGGGCTTCCGTTTTTTTATGGCTGAAATTGGCTGAGTGTGCTTAACTTTTCAACAAAAGTGGTTAAATAAACCCGGTTGCTGTTGTCTGCTGCTGAAGGTACGCCGTCAGCTGGTTTGGAAAAGCAACCTGTAAAAGCGAACGACTTCAATCGCGCTCCTAAGAGAAACAGAAATGCTGGTATTGCTCACCCGTGTGCTGCTATGGGCCTCAATCGGACTATTGCTCTGGTACATGCTCGCTCGCATCATTCCCAGAAAATACCTGACCTGGTTCGGGGGCGTCATTCTAATTTTGCTGCTGGTCATTTCTTTTCTGGAGTCTGATAATGACACCGTCCGAATTTTGTGGCAAATCATTTCGTTTCCGCTAACGCCGCTGGGTGCGTCTTTAGTGTTGCTGGGCTCAGCGCTGACAGAAGGGGTTAAAAACACGCGAGGTAATCCAGTCGCGATCGCCCTCGCCATTCTCTTAATCTGTAGTATCCCGCTTTCGGCTCAGTGGCTCGTGGGTCAGGCGGAGCAGTCAGTGAGAACCGCTTATTTAGCGCAGCGAGAGAACTGCGGGGAAGTCTGCCCAGCCGGTATTCCGACAAGGGCCAACCTTTCTAATGTGGGAGCCATTGTGGTACTAGGCGATAGCAACGATATTGACAAAGCGATCGCTCTCTCTGAAACCGCCAGTAGTGACGTTTCAATCAACACTGCTTTGGCCCCAAGGCTGATCTATGCAGGTAACCTGTATCAGCAGGCGCGATTTGAGGGCTCAGATCCTCTCATTGTCGTAACCGCAGGAGTTGGTCCAGAAAACGAAGACGCGGGTGCACCGCAGCGAGAAGTGATTCGCAGTATCATTCGCAACAACGGTGGAGACGGCGCAGAGATTCGAGTTGAAGACAGTGGAATCGATATCCGCACCTCTGCCAGTCGCGTAGAATCGATCTTAGAAGACCGGCAAGTCATCGCCAGTAGAAGCGCGCGTACAGAGCCAGGAAGCACCCGTGACGATCCCCGCGTTGTGGTTATTGCACCCGCTATGCTGATGCCCCGAGCAGCGCTGACCTTCGAAAGAATGAATTTACAGGTGATTGCTAAGCCGACTGACTTTTACACCGCCCAATTTGAGGACGATGGGGGTCTATTAGAGTTGCTACCGCAGATCCTTCCTAGCGCAGATGCGCTGCAACTTACCACTCATTACTGGAACGAGCTACTCACTTCTCTCTATTATTTCCTGCGAGGATGGCTTCCTAACTTCAACTTTGGCTGGAACTCCAGCATCGAGATTTAGCGGATTTTCCGTGTCGTATGTAACATAAAGGATGTTGAGGCTAACAGTCGCCGTCAGCCTCTTTAAAACGCTAGTCACCTGCCCTATGCATTCCTCTTCCAAACTTCTGCGACTAGCTTCATACTTGCGTCCTCATCGAAAAGAGGTGACGCTAGGCTTAGTGGCACTGTTGGTGGTCAATGCAATTGGGGTAACCATTCCGTTGATTATTGGCTACATCGTCGATGAGCTCACCGTAACCTTTACCTTTGCTCGACTGTTGCGCTACGTTGTGCTGGTTTTAGGGCTGGCTAGCATTATGTGGTTCATCCGGATGGCCTCGCGGATCTGGCTGTTTGGGGCGGGCCGGCAGGTCGAGTTCGATCTCAAGCAGCGTATCTTTGAGCACTTGCTGACGCTGGAGCCTGCCTATTTTGCTCGCAATACAATTGGCGATCTGATCAATCGGGCCACCAGCGATGTGGACAACATCCGGCGACTTTTGGGGTTTGCGGTGCTCAGCATGGCCAATACGCTGTTTGCCTACGTGATGATCGTGCCTGCAATGGTCAATTTGAATGCCAGCGTGGCCTTCTTTTCTTTGGCGGTCTATCCCTTCATGTTTGGCGTCGTGGCTGTATTTGGCAATCGTTTGCGCCGACAGCAGCTAGATGTACAAGAAGAAATCTCTAACCTCAGCGATCTGATCCAAGAAGATATGGGCGGTATTTCTTTAGTAAAAATCTACGCTCAAGAGGAAAACGAACGCCGTGCGTTTAGCCGCCGTAATCGAGATCTGCTCAGGGCTAACTTGGCGCTAGCAAAAACTCGCAACACCCTGTTTCCACTACTGGGCGGATTTGCCAGCTTGAGTCTAGTGATTGCCTTAGGCATAGGCTCTCAAGCGATCGTGGCTGGGCGACTGTCCCCAGGTGATTTTGTCGCAATTATTCTGTTTATTCAGCAGCTAGTGTTTCCCACAGCTCTGCTAGGCTTTACGATTACTGCCTATCAGCGCGGTGAGGTCAGCTTAGATCGAATAGAGGCTATTTTCGATGCCAAGCCGCAGATTCGAGATATGTCTAGGGCGATCGCCCTACCGCGTGCCAAAGGTCGCCTGGAGGCTAAAGATCTGACCTTCACCTATCCAGGCTCTACTCGCCCTGCGCTAGATCGCGTTAGCTTCACCATCGAGCCCGGTCAAACAATCGCCGTTGTCGGCCCGATTGGTTCTGGTAAATCCACGTTGGCGATGGCCCTGCCCCGCCTGTTAGAGATAGATCGCCGCCAGCTATTTCTAGACGGTCACGATATCACTGAAGTGGAGCTCAGCGATCTTAGAGGTGCGATCGCCTTTGTCCCTCAAGACAGCTTTCTTTTCAGCACGACGATTAAAAATAACGTTCGCTACGGCGAGCCAATGGCAGAGCAAATCGAGGTCGAACATGCCGCCAAAGAAGCGCAGATGTACGCTGAGATCCTCAACTTCCCCAACCAATTCAAGACGATAGTCGGCGAGCGCGGCATTACGCTCTCTGGCGGTCAGCGGCAGCGGACGGCACTGGCTCGTGCGGTGCTTGTAGATGCGCCCATTCTGGTACTAGACGATGCGCTTTCCAGTGTGGACAATCAAACAGCCACGCAGATTTTGGACAACCTTTCTAGTGAAACTGAGCGTAAGACAGTGATCTTTGTTTCTCATCAGATGTCGGCTGCGGCTGCGTGTGATCGCATCTTAGTCATGGACCAGGGCCGCATTGCCCAGTCCGGCACCCACGACGAACTCGTCAGCCAACCGGGCCTTTACCAAACGCTATGGAACCAGCACAAGCTTAAAGAAGTCCTTCAGTAAGCCTCCTTCAGTCAGCCGTTCGACAGTGATTAACCTAAATGATCCATTACCGAGAACATCGGCAAATACATCGCTACTAGAATTGAGCCGACCATTCCCCCAAGTACCACAATCATAATCGGCTCCATAATGCTGGTCAGCGCCTTTACTGCCTGCTCCACCTCATCCTCGTAAAAGTCTGCCACCTTCATCAGCATCTGATCGAGCTCACCGGTTTCCTCACCAATGCTAATCATCTGAATCGCCATTACCGGAAACACGCCATGCTCCTGCAATGCCAAGGAGATCATCCCCCCCGATTGAATCTCTGATTGAGCCGCATTAATCGCATTGGCAATCACTTGATTTCCCGAGGTATCGCGCACAATTTCCAGCGCCGTCAAAATCGGCACCCCTGATCGCGACAGCGAACCGAACGTCCGGCAAAACCGTGCCGTTGCCGATTTTTGCGCCAGATCGCCAAACAGCGGCATCTTCAGAAAAAAACCGTCCATCGTTACTCGACCAACCGGTGTCTTGTAGTACTGCTTGTAAACAAACAC